>NZ_JBMOLD010000002.1:0-346018 GCF_049325435.1 Melioribacter sp.
GACTGCCGATAGCTTAAACTCTTTGTCGTAGGTTCTTCTTGTTTGTCCCATCTTAGTGTTCTCCTATATTTGTTTTAATTTAAATATAGTTGCTTTTCTGTCTGTCTACAAGATGGGGGCAAGATCAGGTTGATTCAACTGCTGCAAGGATATTTGAGGCGGGATACTTGGCCAAAAAGCCAGATAGAATTTTGTATAACTTATTGTGTCCGTCAAAGGTATCATCAAGCTGAAAATTATCTTCAACAACTTTTTTATTTTCGTCAAGGATAATAAAATCAGCATATCCTTTGCTGACATCAATACCGAGATAAAAGTTTTGTTGCATAAAAGACCCTTGAATTTAATTGTGTTACAGAAATTTCAGGTAACATCAGTCTTGTAAAATACGGCTTCATTTGAGCCAAGTTATTCCTCGACTTTTACCTGAACGGAAGGAAAAAACTTAGCGACGGGCTCAAAGCCCAAGGCGCAAACCTTCTCTTCCGTCAAGGAAATAAACTTATTCATTATTTCAAAGAACTTTTTATACTTTTAACATACAAGGACGGAAAGGTCACAGTCTTTCCGAATCCGCCAACACTAATGAAGATAATATGACGCGCTGTCTTTCTGAACCCGCCAACGGCGGGTGAAGAATCTCGATGAATAATATTTTTCCCCGCCTTCAGAACCGAAGCGCCGGATAAGATACAGACAAAATGACGAAGAATAAAAAAGCATTAAATTTAAACGAGAGAGTTGATTTTTTTTTTCTAATTGTTACTATCTTGTCAAAGTAAAATTAATTAGTTTAATACGAGGGTAAAACGGGGGCAATCCGATGAAAAACCTGATAAAATCATTTCTTATTGTAGTAATACTACTTGTAAATTCCTGCAGAGAAGGAATAACCGAACCCGAACCGGGAAGAAGGGATTATGTATGGGAAAGAGATACTTTGCGCTCAGATGAATTCGGATTCCAATTACTGAGCAGCATATGGGCATCTTCGCCAAATGATGTATGGGTTGTAGGAGATGCTGCCGCACAAGCCAATAAAGTATGGCGATACGATGGGATAAAATGGAGAAATTACCATTTTGAAAAATTCATAACGCCTATTAGTATACACGGCATTTCAGGCAGCGAAGTATGGATGGTAACAACACTAAGCGAAATATGGAAGTGGAACGGATTTGAGTGGAAGAAGGATACTACAATAATACCTGAGGGATATCAAAGAATATTATTTGAAGATATCTACGGATATAAAAATGATATATATGCTGTAGGAATTGCCGAGAAAACGAACGGAGACTACACGGGTGTTATAGTTCATTACGACGGAAAGAAATGGAAGATTTTAAGTACCCCGAAAATAAAAGAATATTTTGTCAGGGTATTATTTTTAGAAAAGGGGGATATACTAATAACAGCTTATACATTTAATGACCCGCTTGAACCAGCCTGGTTGTATAAATATGAAAATGAGGAAATTACCTTAATAAGCAAAAACAAAATTGATTATTCTTTAGGAATATTGGGTAATAAATTGTATGTAAACACAGATAGAAAAGTATATGAATATACAGGCGGCGAATTAATATTATTGAAGATAGATTTATCGAATACTAATTATGCAGGTAGATTGATAGGTCGTTCTATAAATGATTTTTTCACAGAAAATAGTAATTGGAATTTAGGTCATTATAATGGTAAAAATATTGTCGATTTGTATCCAATCAATGGAAGTTTAATGGATGGCATAATCTTCGAAAAGGATGTTTTTTTTGTTTGTTATACTTTAGATAATATAAATTACATATTACATGGTAAACTAAAATAGGAGGTGAGATCAATAAAATTTATTTTCGAACTGTCTTTCTGAACCCGCCAACGGCGGGTGAAGAATCTCAATGAATAATATTTTTCCCCGCCTTCAGAACCGATGCGCCGGATAAACTGCAGACCAAATGACGAAGTATAAAAAAAGCATTAAATTTAAATGAGAGAGTTGATTTTTTTTTTCTAATTGTTATTATCTTGTCAAAGTAAAATTAATTAGTTTAATACGAGAGTAAAACGGGGGCAATCCGATGAAAAACCTGATAAAATCATTTCTTATTGTAGTAATACTACTTGTAAATTCCTGCGGAGAAGGAATAACTGAACCCGAAGCGGGAAGACGGGATTATGTATGGGAGGTGGATGAAATTAATCCGGGTTATGAATCATTATACCTGGGAAGAATCTGGGGAAGTTCTCCGAATGATGTTTGGGCGGTAGGATCAAGCAGCTGGTCTGCAACAAGTATATGGCATTATGATGGAATTAAATGGGAAACCGATTCGATTCCAAGGGCAGTTGATCCTACTGCCATATGGGGATTATCAAAGAACGAAGTTTGGTTGGGTAATTATGATTACAATAATAACATTTGGAGATATAACGGATCAAAATGGTCGTTATTTGGAAGTTATATATTAGATGGTTATGATATACTTTGTATTAACTATTTTGATGGAACGTCATCGAACAATATTTATGGCGTAGGTTTTGTAGAGTTATATGGAAAAAGTAAGTGGAAAGCTATTATAATGCATTATAATGGAACGAATTGGAGGTTTGTAGATATACCAGAATCAAAAGCGAGCTTTGAATCCGTTGCGATAGTTCCTGGTAGCGATATATTAGTAGTGGGTGGAACAATATATGATCCCAAAGGATTTATAGCAAAAGTATACTGTTGGGATGGTAAAGAATTAAAGGAAATATTTTCATCATTGGGGGGATGGACATTTGTAGTAAGACTCGGCAATGAAATATTTATTTCCCATTCTTCGCAAATTTATAAGTATTCCGATAAGAGATTAACGCTTTGGATGGATAATCGTGGTAAAGGAATAAACGGTAATATAATTTGCGGGAGAAGCAGAAATGATTTTTTTATAGGAGGTGATGAGGGGATATATCATTATAATGGAAAAGAATTTTATAATATATATAATACAGAATTAGTAGTACGTCGAGGGTATATATTTGAAAAAGATGTGTTTTTTATCGGCTTAGATTATGTAAATGGTAAAAATTATATAATACACGGCAAACTAAAATAGGAAGGGAGATCAATAAAATTTATTTTCACGCTGTCTTTCCGGGCCAGACGGAATCTGACAAAGAATCCCTTCCTTTTCTGTCTTAATGAACATAGTTCTAAGATTTTTCGTCATCCCGCCAGGGGAGGGATTCTTCAAAATGTCCGGATCATTTTTTAGTTTTTGTGACTCTGCGAATAAAGAAGGACATATCTCTCCTTTCTGTGTGCTTAATGCGACTAAAAGCATGTTTCCTTTTTCATAAATAACCCGGGCTTAAAACCGGGGCACAAAATATATATTAACTAAAAACTCCGTAACTTCCGCACCAAGAACCTGCCTGCCGTGTATTACTTCAGTACGAATTTTGTAGATCGGTAATAAAAAAATCCTCGTTAATAATTACATTTCTCGTTATTTTAAAAAGTAAATCAAATTCGTTAATTAATACGGGATTGCTATGAACTGCAGAAAACTTTTACAAATAATTTTTATCGTCGCAGTTATTCCGTTTGTCGCCGCGGCGCAGAAAAAAGACAAAGACGAAAAACGCTTTGAAATGATTTATAAAGTGGAAACAACGCCGGTAAAAAATCAGGCTAAAACCGGCACATGCTGGTCGTTTGCCACAACGTCGTTTATCGAAACCGAATTAATAAGAATGGGCAAGGGCTCGCATATCCTTTCGCCAATGTGGAACGTAAGATTTACTTATCCCTTAAAAGCCGAAAATTATATCAGATACAACGGGCTGACAAATTTCGGAATGGGTGGACAGGCGCACGACGTAATGAACGTGATCCGGCGCCATGGGATGGTTCCCGAAGAAGTTTATTCGGGTTTGAAAGAGGGCGAGAAAGAACATAATCACGCCGAAATGGACGCAGTGCTTAAATCGATTGTGAGTACGGTAGTTAAGAAAAAAGGCGGCAAGATAACTCCTGCCTGGAAGCAGTTGGTAGAAACTACGCTCGATATCTATCTGGGAGAGCCGCCTGCTGAATTTGAATACAACGGGAAAAAATATACTCCTTTGAGTTTCGTCGATTCGCTGGGGTTTAATCCCGACGATTATGTTGAATTGACGTCGTTTACCCATCATCCGTTCTACGGCAAGTTCGATCTCGAAATACCCGACAATTGGAGCAAGGATTTGTATTATAACGTTCCGATAGACGATTTGATGCGCATTATGGATTACGCGCTCGAAAACGGCTACTCGATTGCATGGGACGGCGACGTCAGCGAAAAAACTTTCGACAGGAAAAAAGGAATCGCCACTCTTCCAGTCGAAGAATCCGACAACGAAGATGAAGAGAACGATGAAGAAGAATTAATCGAAAAATCGGTTACCCAGGAAATGCGGCAGGAAACGTTCGACAATCAAACTACAACCGACGACCACTTGATGCATATAGTCGGACTCGCAAAAGACGAGAACGGAAATAAATACTACTACACAAAAAATTCGTGGGGGACCAAAGATAAAAAGTACGACGGTTACTGGTATATGTCGGAGGCATATACAAAATTAAAAGTAATTGCCATTATGGTTCATAAAGACGCAGTGCCGGATGACATCAGACCAAAATTAGGTTTTTGAATTTACCGGGAGCGGCAAAAAGCCGCTCTCTTTTATTTCGGCGGGAAACTATAGAAACTATTATTTGCATTTATAGTTTCCATCGATTATGTTTGTCGCAACCGAATAAAAGTTATATGAGCGAACGAGAAAGAATATTAAAAGCGGCTCAGGAGAAGTTTTTTCGCGAAGGCTTTAGCAAGGTCTCTATGGATATGATTGCCGCAGAACTCAAAATGAGTAAAAAAACAATTTACAAGTATTATCGTTCCAAAGACGCTCTTCTGCGCGCTTCCGTTCAAAATTTGAAAAAGAATGTCAAAAAGAATATCGGGAATATCTTAAAGGACGACCTCAGTTCAATAGAAAAAATAGCGCTTCTTGCCGACACTTTGAAATCCATGGCCGCAAACAGGATGAGCGCAAACTGGATAAACGACATTCGCGTATACAAACCGGAAATCTGGAAGGAAATAGAAGAGATGAGAACCAGGATAATTAATAAACATATTTACAGAGTCTTTATACAGGGAATTGAAGAAGGGTATATAGTCGACATTCCTCCGCAGATAATTTTAGCCGTCTTTTTGAGTTCCGTTAAATCCGTTATCAATCCCGACTTTATTCTGGAAAACAGTTTTTCGTTGAAAGAAGCCGTGGATTATACTTTTGGCGTTTTCCTGAACGGAATTCTTACGGATAAAGGTAAAGAAGTCTATAATAAAATAATTAAAAACAAACGGTCGGAAGAAAATGAAAAAGATTTTTATTCTTCTGTTGGCAGTCTTTTTATATGGCTGCAATGAAAACGGAAAAAACAGTATTGTCGAATCGGGTACCATCGAATCGACCGAAGCTCTGATAAGCTCGCAAGTTAGCGGGCGGATAATCGACTTATTAAAAGACGAAGGCGAGCGCGTCAAAAGAGGCGACACTCTCTGCATAATAGATACGACTTCCTACAAACTGCAATTGAATCAAGCCGAGGCGGCTTTGAAAATTGCGGAAGCTCAATTGTCATTGTTGAAAAACGGCGCTCGTAAAGAAGATATTAAACAAGCCGAAGAAGTTCTAAAACAGGCGGCAGCCAATTTTAATTCCGCCAAAACGGATTTCGAGAGAATCAAAAATTTATTTGACACCGGAGCCGTAAATAAAAAACAACTCGACGACGCCGAAACGCGATATCAAATTATGGCGGCTCAATACAACTCCGCCAAAGAAAATCTGACAAAACTCAAAAACATTACGAGACCCGAAGAAATTAAACAAGCCGAAGCGAATGTTGAGAAAGCAAGGGCGTCGGTTGATCTTTTGAAAAAGAGTCTGAACGACTGTTTTGTCGTTTCGCCGATTGACGGATTCGTAGTGAAAAAATTCATAGAAAAAGGCGAAACGGTAACGATGCTTTCGGCTCTCTTTAAGGTATCCGATTTGAGCAAAGTTAAAATGTCGGTTTATATACCGGAAACCGATCTGCCTAAAATTAAACTCGGGCAAAAAGTTGACGTGACGGTAGACGCTTATCCCGACAGAACATTCGAAGGCAGAATAATTTATATTTCTCCCGAGGCGGAATTTACGCCCAAAAACATTCAGACCAGAGACGAAAGAACAAAACTTGTGTTCGAAGTTAAAATCGAAATCCCGAATCCGGAGTTCGTTCTTAAAACTGGAATTCCCGCCGATGCGACAATTCAACTGGGTTCGTTTTGAATGAAAAATATTATTGAAATAAATAACTTACGTCGTAAATACGGCGAAATCGAAGCGCTCCGCGGAATTTCCTTGAGCGTAAATAAAGGAGAAATGTTCGGATTCGTTGGACCCGACGGCGCAGGTAAAACTACCGCTATTAGGATTATGTGCGGGCTTCTCAATCCCAACGAGGGAACAGTTCGGTTGTTCGAAGAGGATATTACCGAAAATAGAAATGCAATTCAAAAAAGGATCGGTTACCTTTCGCAAAAATTCAGTCTCTACGGCGACCTCACCGTCGACGAAAATATCGAATTCTTCGCCGAAATTCACAACGTATCGGATTACAAAAAAAGAAGGGACGAACTGCTCGAATTTACCAGATTGAAGCCTTTCAGAAAGCGACTTGCCGAAAAACTATCCGGCGGTATGAAACAGAAACTCGCTCTTGCATGCAGCTTGATTCATAAACCCGAAATATTGTTTCTCGACGAACCGACCACGGGAGTAGACCCGGTATCGAGGCGCGACTTCTGGAAAATACTCGCCGATTTGATCAAAGATAAAATTACCATTGTTATGGCGACGCCTTATCTGGACGAAGCGGAAAGATGCAGCCGGGTGGCGATGTTTAATAACGGCGAAATTATTGCATGCGACACTCCGGATAATATAAAAAGATCGATCGGTATGACGAGCCTGGAAATTGTATGCAAACCGATAAAAAACGCTTACGATTTATTACTTTCCGAAATAAACAACGACATCCAACTCTTCGGCGACAGAATTAACATATTGATACGAAATAAAGACGAAGTTGAAAGTATACTGAAAATATTGAATTCGGGAAATATCGAGGTCGCCGATAAAAGATTGACGGAGCCTTCGATCGAAAATGTGTTTATGTACTTGATTAAGCAACGGAAATAAGCGGGATGAGTTATAGTATAGTCGTAGAAAATTTAACGAAAAAATTCGGCGATTTTACAGCCGTAGACAACGTTTCCTTCAAAGTGGAAAAAGGGGAAATATTCGGGTTCCTTGGCGCCAACGGAGCGGGCAAGTCGACTACAATTCGAATGCTGTGCGGTTTGCTCGAGCCGACTACCGGCGATGCGGTAGTAGGCGGGTTCAGTATCGTCGAACAGCCCGATAAAGTGAAACAAAGTATCGGTTATATGTCTCAGCGCTTTTCATTGTATAACGATCTGACGATTGAAGAAAACATCGACTTTTTCGGCGGGGTATACGGACTGGAAGGAAAGCGGCTCGAAGAACGGAAAAAATGGGCTCTCGAAATTTCGGATCTTAAAGGAAAAGAAAATGTCCTTACCGGTGATTTACCGGGCGGCATTAAACAGCGCCTGGCTCTGGGCGTGGCGGTAATTCACAAACCCGAAATATTGTTTCTCGACGAACCGACCAGCGGCGTCGATCCGATTTCGAGAAGGAACTTCTGGGATTTGATTAACCGGTTTTCAGGCGAAGGCACCACCGTCCTGGTAACGACTCACTATCTGGAAGAAGCCGAATATTGCAACGATATTATTCTGATCAACGCCGGCAGATTGATCGCCGAAGGTAATCCTCAAAAACTCAAAACGGATTACCTCGACGGCAATGTTTTTGAGATCGAAACCGACGCCCCCGTCGAACTGATGGAAATACTGAAGAATGCGGAATTTGTAATCGACGTTTCTATATTCGGAAAAAAAATTCACGTAATTACGGAAAAACAATATCGAGATGCCGGGGCGATAGAAAAATACTGTAATCTGAAAGACGTTAAAGTCGACAGTATAACGCGAATTGTTCCCACTCTGGAAGACGTATTCATTCATTTACTGGAACGCGGAAGCAAACATGTTCAACAGAATTAAAGCCATAGCGATTAAGGAAACGCGGCAGCTGTTGCGCGACGTAAGGATGATGGGCGTGATTTTTCTTTTCCCTGTTTTCCTGCTCGTAGTATTCGGGTATGCCATTAATTTCGACGTGAAGCATATACAGTTGGCGGCGCTCGATAAAGACAATTCATCTGAAAGCAGAGAATTTATTAATTCTCTTTTGAGCACGGATTACTTCGATTTGGTAACGCATCTTAAATCGGACGCTGAAATCAAAGAGTATCTGGACAGAAAGAAAGCGCAGTGCATTGCGGTTATACCGCCGGATTTTTCAAAAAGGATTAACAGAAACGAAAGCGCTGAAATTCAGTTTCTTATCGACGGAGTCGACGGCAACACCGCGACGATAATTATGAATTATGTCAACGCCGCCTCTGCGGGATATTCCAATAAGCTCAATTATGAATTTCTTTCTTCGAGAGGAATTAAATTGTCCTCGCCAATTACGCTCGAGCCCCGTTTCTGGTTCAATCCAGATTTGAACTCTACGCGGTTTCTTATTCCGGGATTAATCGGAATGATATTGATAATAATTGCGGTCGTTACAATTTCGTTGTCGATTGTAAGGGAAAAAGAGCGCGGCACAATCGAACAATTGAACGTGTCTTCCATAAACATTCCCGAACTTTTAACGGGCAAAGCAATTCCATATATCGTAATTGCATTTATTAACGCCGGAGTAATATTGGCGGCGGGGTATCTGTTCTTTGGAATAGCGGTTAAAGGAAGCTATTTCTGGCTGCTGATCAGCACATTATTCTTTCTGTCGGCTTCAATCGGTATCGGAATTCTGGTCTCGGTCATAGCCGATTCGCTGCAGGTGGCTTTTCAGGTAGGAACGCTGATTTCGCTTCTTCCGTCGATGCTCTTATCGGGCTTTGTATTTCCGATCGAAAGCATGCCTTATGTTATTCGGGTCTTTTCCAATGTAACTCCGACTAAATTTTATATAGTTTGTCTTCGCTCTATACTTCTGAAGGGAGCGGGGATCGAAGTTTTCTGGGAACAGCTTTTATATATGGCGGTTTTCACGGTTATTGTTGTGATTGCCGCATCGAAAATATATTATAAAAAACAACTGAAGGAATTGAACGGTTGAACGGAAAAGGATTCGCTACGGTAATCCATTTTATAAAAAAAGAGTTCCAGCAACTTAAACGGGACCCGAAAATGTTTGCAATAGTGCTGGCAGCTCCGGTTCTGCAAACAATAATTCTGGGTTATGCCGCCACATTCGATGTGAATAATGTCGATTTTTATCTGCTCGACAGAGACAGGTCTTCCTCGAGCCGAAAATACGTGGAGAAAATCGTAAATTCCGGTTACTTCACCATGAAAGGAGCCGGCGAAAATTATGATGAGGTTGAAAACGCCATAATGAACGGAAATGCGGCGATGGGATTAATTATACCTCGCGATTTTGAAAAAGATATTGAAAACAATACGGGCGCTAAAGTTCAGGTTCTTCTCGACGGCTCGGACGGAAATAAAGGTTCTATAGCATTCGGGTATGTTCAGGCGATTACAGCCGATTATGCAAAAAACATTTTGCTGGGAAAAATCGAAAGGAACGGTATCAGATCGCCGTTAAAGTCGGTTAATGCAGAGACGAGAATCTGGTATAATCCGGAATTAAAAACGCGCGTGTTTATGGTGCCGGGAATTACCGCGTTGCTGCTTATGATTATTACAACCCTGCTTACTTCGCTTGCGATCGTAAAGGAAAAAGAATTCGGCACTCTGGAACAGTTGATTGTAACGCCGATTAAACCCTGGCAAATGATACTCGGAAAAATTTTACCGTTTACCATACTCGGATTTATAATGATACTGCTCGTCAATTCGGTTATGGTTTTTTGGTTCGGAATTCCGATAAGAGGCCGCGCGCTTTTTTTCCTGTTTGCGTCATTGCTCTTTATTCTTTCCACGTTGGGCATAGGACTTTTCATTTCTACAATTTCCAAAACGCAGCAGCAGGCAATGATGGTAACGGTTTTCGGGGTAATGATGCCGATGATTTATCTTTCGGGTTTTGTTTTTCCCATTGAAAATATGCCGAAGATAATTCAATATATCACATATATAATTCCCCTGAAATATTTTATTACTATTATACGCGGAGTTATCCTCAAAGGCATCGGCATTACCGAGCTGTGGCGGGAAACGTTGATACTGGCATCAATGGGAATTTCAATACTTTTTCTTGCATCCAAAAGATTCAACAAAAGGCTCGAATAAATTTGACATTATTGCGTCATAAATTAATATGTGGGCGCGCATTTTCAATTTAAATATATCGGGATATTTATTATATTGTTTCCTGAATAGATTCTCCAATTCGAGTTTAAAATACCATGGAAATAAAGTATATTGATTTATTTTGCGGCATAGGAGGGTTTAGGTACGCTGCCGAACAAGCCTTTAAGGAATATTCAATTAAACCGAAGTGCGTTTTTTCAAGCGATATAGATAAATACGCTCGCGAAGCATATTTTGCGAATTTTGGAGAGTATCCCGCCGGCGACATAACAAAGATTGATGAAAATGATATACCGGATCATGACGTTTTATTTGCGGGTTTCCCATGCCAACCATTCAGCATAATTGGACAAAAGAAAGGTTTTGAAGATACAAGAGGAACGTTGTTTTTTGATATAGCTAGAATTCTTTCGGCAAAAAGACCAAAAGCCTTTGTCCTTGAAAATGTAAAAATGTTGGTCGGACACGATAAAGGCAGAACGCTAAAAACTATTCTTAGAGTTCTTAGGGAGCTTGGATACTATGTCGACTATAAAGTATTAAATGCGCTAGATTATGGATTGCCTCAAAAAAGAGAGAGGGTAATAATTATTGGATATTATAAATTTATTTTATTTAGTTGGCCTCCGCCTTATCCTAAAAGACGGTCGCTCGAAGAAATTCTAGAGAAAAACGTCGATGAAAAATATTATGTGTCGGAAAGAATCAGAGAGAAAAGGTTAAATTCTCATAAGTCGGAATACAAAGTTTCTATATGGCACGAAAATAAGGCGGGTCATATAAGCTCTTATGATTATTCCTGCGCTTTAAGAGCGGGAGCCTCCCATAACTATTTGTTGGTAAATGGCGTTAGAAGACTAACTCCTCGTGAAATGCTCCGCTTACAGGGATTTCCTGAATCTTTCAAAATTGTTGTTTCTGAAGCGCAGACTCGTAAACAAGCGGGAAATGCCGTGCCTGTAAATATGATAAAGGCCGTATTGGAAGCTTTTTTGCCCCATTGGATTGAGGATTTTGCTTACGAGGAGAGCAAACAAAAATCAGAAATTGCAATACAGGGATGAATAATGAGCGATAAATCTCCCCGTCTAAGAACAGTAAATAAAGTAAAGCCCCCATATCCATTGAATAAATTTCCAAAAGATTTTGGTCGTAAACTAGGCAAAGAAATAATATATTTATTAGCCACAAAGAAAGTCCAATCTTTGGAAGGAGAGGAATGGGAACAGATATTTGCAAAATGTATTGGAGCTGAATGGAGTCCTTCGAATGTAGGTTTAGACGACGTTATTCTTCATAGCTGCGCTTGGGGCGCGAAAACAATTTATTCTAACAATCCTGAAAACCAAAAAACAGCAAGATTAATATCGGGAAGAAACTCTCCTGCGTACTCGTTCGGAGATTCGAAAATTACTAATGTTCCCCCGGATCCTCTCGGCGCAAAAATACTCGACATATGGAATGAAAGAGTATCGGCGGTGAGAGAAAAATTTAAGCATTTGCGCACTGTCGTCTTAATGAAATCTAAAAGCTTCGATGTTTTTTCGGTTTTTGAATTTGAGACAATTAGATATGAGAATGAAAAATATTATTGGAAATGGAATAAACGCGGAAACTTAGAAGGTTTTAACAAGAAAGATAACTCCCATCGTTTTACCTGGCAGCCTCACGGCTCGCAATTTACTATAATTGAAGATGTGCCTTCGAAAAGATTAATTTTAAGAATAAAAAAACCTCCCTTTATCGATTCGGATAGTTTATTAAACGCAATTGGATTTCAAGACGATTGGATAACGATCATTAATAAAAATGACTGACACTTTTTCAAAAGCAAAACGCTCTGAAATTATGCGCTCTGTTAAATCCAAAGGCAATAAGTCCACAGAGCAAAAACTTATTGAAATATTTAAGAAAAACAAGTTAAAGGGATGGCGAAGAAATTATCCATTATATGGCAAACCCGACATCGTGTTTCCTAGACTAAGAGTCGTTGTATTCGCCGACGGCTGCTTCTGGCATGGGCATAATTGTAGAAATACAAAACCGTCTGATAACGCCGAATACTGGAAAAAGAAAATTGAAAGAAATAAAAAGAGAGACAGACTTGTAACAAAAACGCTCAGAAGTAAAGGTTGGAAAGTTGTTAGATTGTGGGAATGTGAAATAAATAAAAATAAATTTTTGAGAAAAATTAATAGTATTAAAGAAGCAAAAAAAAATATTTAGCTCCGCAATAAAAAAGCGACTCGTAATAATATATTTTGTAACATTAACGTTAAAACCGTCGAAAAATTGTAATATTATAACGGCGAATTAAGTAGAGTAAGTTTGAATCCATTAACCGGAGATTAAATGAAAAAGACAGGCTATTTGTTATTGATGGTTTCACTGATTGCGGTTGTTTCCTGCAATAAAGAAAATCCGTTTGAACCCGATATCGAAGTAATAAAAAAATATGAAGTTGTTTTTGTCTCGGACAGAAACAGCGGCGGCGAAACGAGTCTGGAATTGGGCGCCAAAACCGAACTGTTTAGCGCGGGACTCGACAGCATTTCGCAAAAACGATTGACCTTTAATCAAACCTGGGATTTCGATCCGGTTTATTCGCCGGACGGCTCTAAAATTGCATTTACGGCTTACAGCAGCGAGTCAAACTCGAATATAATTTTATACGACATTGCCGCGAAAACTCAAAAAATATTGAGCGAAGGTCGCGAACCCGTTTATTCGAGGGACGGCAGTAAAATTGCGTTCCTTGACGGAGAAAGTATCGGGATTGTTAACAGTGACGGCTCAAACAAAGTTATATTGGATTTGCCGGAAGGAAAACCGCGCTCGGTTAATTTTTCGCCCGACGGCGCCCGCCTGATCTTTGTTCTGCAGAACGGCAACGCTTCCGAAATTTATTCCGTCAATATTAACGGCTCGGATTTGAATAAAATTACGGAGACAGAAGACTACGAAGTATATTGTAATTATTCGCCCGACGGATCCCGCGTTGTTTCCGTCGCTTATACAAATACGGTTGCGCAAATTTTCATAATGAATTCGGACGGGTCGAACAGAATTCGTTTGACAAATACCGAGGAATGGAACAACAAACCGCTATTTACGCCCGACGGCGGCGAAATTATTTTTGTAAGCAACAGAAACGGCAGATCCGAAATTTTCGTGATGAATTCCGACGGAAGCAATCAAAGACAGCTTGTAAGCTTTTCGGATTTTGCCGACGACCCTGTTATTTCTTCCGACGGTAAAATTGTAGCCGTTACGGTAGACAACGGATTTAAGAAGAATCTCTGGTTTTATAACAGAGAAACCGGACAACTCAACGAGATGCCCGGTTTCAATGCGAATAATTTTTCTCCGAACTTCAAACCGGTATCGGATTGAGAATCATTTTATTCTTGTGTAATCCATTTCGAACATCAATACTTCGGAGCCGTCGGGCATAACGCTGTACATTTCGAATTTATGATTGTTCTCGTCGATTATTTTTGTTACGGATTTGATTTTGGAATCCTCTCCCGAAGCCGGGTCGACTGTAGTTCCGTAATATGTGAGAGTTTTTGTATCCTGATCGAGGTTGCCCTTGAGCACGGTCACGCCGGTTCCCATATTGTCGATCCAGACGCTGATAAACTCTTTCTTGGCGTTGTCATAAGCGTCGATACCCATGCCTTCCATCGGTATTCCCATCATGTCGCTTTTAAAAGTCGATTTCAGGTATCTGCCGCCCATAATCATTTCGAATTTTGCCGTGCCTTCGCTTTTCATTTCCTGTCCGCCCTGACCTTTCATTGTCATTACGGTTTTCCAGTCGCCCGCCATTTTCGACAACATTTCGTGCATCGGACCCGGAGTCATATATTTCATCCAGGCTTCCATAGCCGCCGGGTCGTCCTGACCGTAAGAAATTCCCGATAAGAATACGATTATTGATAGAAACGAAATAATTTTTTTCATAGTATTTCCTTTCGATGTTTTTAAATGATTAATAACTTAGTCAATATATCGCTCAAAAAAAAGAAAAATAGTAGGCGTAGTATTCAATTTGAAATATAAATTGCGTATGTTATCAGCGGTTCAAAAAAGGGATTTTAGTGATGATTAAGAAGATATTTATTGCGCTTGTATTATCGGCGGCTCTTTCCTCTTGCACGGTATTAATGCTAAAGCCGGCGGATTTTTCCTGGCCGGTTGAGTCGGTTCTTAATGTGGACGAAAAGGGTTATGTGTACGAAAAACGCTATACGTTTTCAGTCAATGTAAATCCTCTCTTCTTTGAAGAAACCGGCGATTCGTCGAATACCGCCAATAAGCAGGTGAGGATTATACGGGATTCCGAAGGATACTATTATATTACTTCGCAGGGATTCAAACACGTGTATTTGTTTCTGCCGGCTGAGAGCGGAATGAAGTTATACAAAAAAATAAATATTTACGCAGATAAATTTCTTGAAAATCCGGCGATGAATCAGCGTTCGCCTTACGTCGAATTGATCGACGGACAAAACAAATTTTTGATGAACAAAACCGGTATTGTGAGGTAAAGATGAAAAGATTAATGATAGTCTTTATGTTGCTGACGGCGCTCTACAATAATTACTTTTGCCAGTCGGATTA
The DNA here is from genome assembly GCF_049325435.1 of Melioribacter sp. Lineage (NCBI taxonomy): Bacteria > Pseudomonadati > Ignavibacteriota > Ignavibacteria > Ignavibacteriales > Melioribacteraceae > Melioribacter > Melioribacter sp. The sequence goes on from NZ_JBMOLD010000002.1 coordinate 15,150, forward strand.
TGAAATAGTCCTGTCGTTCAAGGAAAAGTACGGACAATTGACGGATGAAATAAAAAAAGCCGGGTCGCTCGAGGCTTGCAATTCAATTTATGAACGGGCGCTGGAATTACGGGAGGAATATTTAAAACACAAGTCTTTGCTCGACGACTCGCTGTATCCGGAAAATTTCGAGTCGTCTTTAGAAAAACTTTTTAGCGCAATTTCGCTCCGTCAAAATGAATTCAGCCAAATTACCGAACTGAAAACGGAAATTGCAAACCTGAAAACCGAACTGACCGAATTGAATGAAAGGAATAAAGATTTGATTGCGAAAATAGACGCGCTCCGGCGTCAGGCGGATAAAGACGCCGCAACTATTGCCGCTCTCAATAATCTGATTGCCCAATTGAAAAGCAATCTCGAAAAAAGAGACCTGCTGATACGCGATATTATCGATTCGCTTGTTCTGGACCTTGCCAAAACTCCCGCCGCTTTGAACGAAGCCGAGAAAGCGGGCTACAGGTTAAAAATAGAAAATGCCGAATTGTTCTTTAATATAGAGAGAACTTTGACGGATAATATTCATTTTATGAGAATTACCGAACTAAAACCCGAAGACCTTGCTGAAATTAAAAAACAACAGACCGAGTTTGGTAAATTGTGGAGAAGAATATCGCCTAAACTGAGCGAGATTTATCTGGACAAGAAAGAAAAAGAAGAGCAACTGGCGAATATCAATAATCTTTTTTACGAATGGAAAAGCAGAGTCGACAAGGAAATCTGGAACTCGATTTACGTAGAATTCAGATCGAAAGAATTGCCGCTTCTTCCGTTCAATAACGGCGAGGAATTTGTATACAGCGTCAAATCGTTCGTGGAAGACGAACTAAAGAATATGGAAGTAAAAGGCAAAGACAAATCGTATGAGGTTTTTAAGACCTTTACCGATTCTGTCTATTACGATAAAGTGCTGCCGGAGTGGATTCCCGTGTTGATCGAAAACAACATGATGACCGAGGCGGATAAAGACACAATCGAAGCGCAACTGGTTGGCTGGAAAAATAAATTGGGACCCGAAGAAGAATTCAAATGGTACTACTGGGTTTTGATTTTGCTGGCGGCTGGAATAGCGGGATATTTAATATACCATAGCAGGCGCAAAACATACGGCTTGAATAATTAATCGATGTAAATTCTCGGCACGCGCGTGTTTATGTTGGTCAGTATTTCATACGGAATTGTTTCCGCCCAGCGGGCAAGGTCTTCAACAGTTATTTCGCTCTTGCCCTGTTTGCCTATTAATATAACTTCGTCTCCGTTGTACGCCGAATCGCAATCGATGTTAACCACAATTTGATCCATCGATATCGTTCCGATGACGGGGTATTTTTTTTCGTTAATTATTACGCGGGCTTTCCCCGACATTCTTCTCATATAACCGTCGCCGTATCCGACGGGAACCGTCACCGCGCGTACGTCCTTTTCCCCGATCCATTTTGAGCCGTAGCCGACGGGATGACCCGCTTTAATAACCTTAAAATAGATTACGAGAGATTTCCAGGTCAAGGCGGGTTTAACTTCGATTGTTCTTTTGATTTCCTGCGAAGGATAGACGCCGTAGAGCATTATACCGGGTCTGACCATATCCAGATTTGCCTCCGGCAATTGGAGAATTCCGCCCGAATTGGATATATGCCGAATTACAGGAGCGTAGTCGAGTCGTTCGAAATAATCGAGAGACTGCATAAATCTGTCGAATTGTAATTTCGTGTAATCGGTATTGCAAATGTCCGCATTGGCAAAATGCGAATAAATACCTTCTATCCCGATGTTCTTCAGTTTTACCGCTTCGTCGAAGAATTTGGGCGCATTGTAATAATGAACGCCGATGCGTTCCATGCCCGTGTCGATTTTCAAATGCACTTTCGCAATTGTGTTTTGCTTGCGGGCTTCGCTGTCTATCTGACGCGCTTTATCGATAGAAGAAGCCGTCATGGTAAGATTGTATTTGAGAAAAGTAGGTATCTGGTTTCCCCAGATGCCGCCGAGTACGAGTATCGGCGTCTTAATTCCCTGCTGACGAAGCAGAATTCCTTCTTCCAGAAATGCGACTCCGAGGTAATCTGCCCCTTCTTTTTCGAGTGTCTGCGCAATTTTGATTAAGCCGTGCCCGTAAGCGTTGGCTTTTAATATCGGCATTACTTTCGAAGGTTTGACCGCTTCCTTTATTCTGCGGAAATTTTCTTTTATTATTTTCAGATCGACAACCAAATGCGTCGGTCTTATTACGTCGTCCAGACTGATAACGGGGTGGTTTTCCATTATAAATTGTTTTTATTTGTAAGGTAAAAATAAGATTTCTTGTATAAAGAAAGTAACTCAAAAAGGCGAGGAAGGAAACATGGAAATACCAATGACGGAATTGATCGGCTATGTCGCTTCGGTGTTGGTAGCCGTATCGTTGATGATGAGTTCGATTGTAAAGCTCAGGATTATCAATTTTATCGGCTCGGTAATTTTTACGATTTACGGCATAATAATAAACGCTTATCCGGTGGCTCTGGTAAACGGATTTATTGCAATCGTCAACATCTACTATCTAGCTGAAATATTTTCCCGAAAAGAATACTTTGACATTCTCGAAGTAAAACACGATTCCGATTTTCTCGGATACTTTTTGAAATTTCACGAAAAGGAAATAAAGAAATATATCCCGACTTTTTCGTTCGATCCTCAACCGGACTGGACGATTATTTTCGTATTGCGAAATTCCGTTCCCGCGGGATTGGTGTGCGCGGAATACCTCCCGGGCGACGCTCTTTTGGTTAAACTGGATTATGTTATTCCGGGTTATCGCGACTTCAAAGTGGGCAGGTTCGTTTTTCAAAATTACTTCAAAAAGAAAAACATAAAGAGAATTATTAGCGAACCGGGCAACAAAGCTCATCAAAAGTATTTGAAAAAAATGGGGTTCGTTGAAACAACGGAAGGTAAATACGAACTAATTATGCAGGATTGACATTGGAGATTAAGATACTTTACGAAGATGAAAATCTGATTGCGGTCAATAAGCCGGAAGGTATAGCCGCAATTCCGGAAAACGATAAAACTGTTGCGAGTCTGTATAATTTATTGTCGGAGAAATATTCGAAGAAGATTTATATAGTTCATCGGCTCGACAAAGAGGTGAGCGGCGTAATGCTCTTTGCGTTCAACGGCGAAACCCATAGAGAATTGAGTCTTCTTTTTGAAAGCAGGAACGTTCATAAAACTTACAAAGCGCTCGTTATCGGCAAGCCCGAGTATGAAGAGGGAATCATAAACAATCCGCTGCGTCAATTCGGATCGGGTCGAATGGGCGTCGACGAAAAAAAAGGCAAACCGTCGGAAACCTATTATGAAGTATTAAATTATTACGACGTCCACACTCTCGTTAAATTGAATCCTCTTACTGGCAGACGGCATCAGCTGAGGGTTCACATGTATTCGATCGGATGTCCCATAGCGGGCGATTTGAAATACGGCAATCGCGAAATTCAAAAAAAGTATCCACGTCTTATGCTGCATGCCGAATCGATAAGTTTTGAATATGGAGGAAGAACTTTTAAGCTGAGAGCGGAAGCGCCCGATTCGTTTAGTCAAGTTCTTGAAAATATTAACGATAATTTTATTCTGTAAGCCTACATCATTTCTCTCGTTTTGCTAAATTTACAAGTCAAATAGAGGATAATTATGATAGACCCGAAAATATTTTACCGAAAGCTCGATTCTCTGCTGGCAAAAATAGGCACCGAAAAATCGGGCGAGGATTTTCTTTTTACAATCGCGCAGGAGCTCGAAAAGACTTTCGGGGAAGATTTACACATTTGTAACGGTCGCATCTATGTGGAGCAGGACGATAAGTTCGTGCTCGTATCTCCCAAAGACAACAAGAAAAATTATTTAACCGAAATTCCCGCCGACTCCGAGCCAATGCAAGCTCTGCTTAAATCGAAAACTTATATTTTCGACGATCCGAATTTTACGATCGATTCGTCGGTTTTGCTGAAAAAAGATTACAGAATACCGGCGGCTATAAGCGTCAAAAGTCCGGACAGCAGATGGATATTCGTCTTCGAATTAAAAAGCGGTTGGATACGCGAGGAAATCGAATTTTGTTTTAACGCCGTAAGAACAGTTCTGAATTATCGACTTACTTCCGAAGCCGTCAAAGACGAAATGGAGCAAGCGGTTCAAATTCAGCAGAGTTTGCTGCCCGTTAACATACCCGAAGTGGAAGGACTTCAAATTGCCGCAAGGTCGATTCCCGCCGAGTTGGTAGGCGGCGACTTTTACGATTTTTTCGATTTCGACGACGACGTGTTCGGCGTTTGCGTCGGCGACGCGAGCGGACACGGACTGCCGGCAGCTCTCCTCGTGCGCGACGTTGTTACGGGTTTGAGAATGGGTCTCGAAAAACATCTGAAAATGGTTTATACTTTCAAGAAACTTAATAACGTGATTTACAGGAGCGTCTATTCGACGAGTTTCGTTTCGCTCGTTTACGCAGAAATAGAAAAAAACGGAAATATTCTTTATGTGAATGCGGGACATCCCTCGCCTCTTATTTATGACGGTCGGGAATTCAGGGAAATGCCGTCGACCGGCCTGGTCTTCGGCGCATTGCCCGAAATTCAACTTCAACGAGGCTATGCTTACCTTAAACCGAACGACCTGATGGTGCTTTACAGCGACGGAATTATCGAAAGAAAAAACGGCAAACAAAACGACTTCGACGTTACCGGTCTTAAAAAAATTATTGAGCAACATTACGATAAAACACCGGAACAAATAATCGAAATAATTTTTGACACGCTATACGTATACGGCGGAAAAAATGATTGGGAAGACGACGCTACGGTTGTCGTAATAAGAAGAACGGCTTAAGGCTGATGAGAAAACATTACGAAGTTCTGAAAGAAAATTTAAAGGTATTCAACACAAAGAAAATTCTCGACTACGATTACACAAGTTATGTGGTTTATTCGGTAATTATGGGAGTCGTAGTCGGATTTGCAACTGTAGTATTTCACGAGTCGATCGACTTCTTTAACGAACTCTTTTTCAAACAGACGGCTAACGGTCTCTATTTTTTGGGAGCTGCGGCTGTAATAGCCTTGCCGGCGATAGGCATGTTTATTCAAAGTTTAATGATTTACGGAGCTCCCGATATTGCAAAGAATCGCGGCGTAGTCGAAGTTATTAAAGCCGTTGCAACCAAAGGCTACCGGATACCCTTGCGAAATACGATTTTTCATTTTATTGCTCCGGTTATAAGTATCGGTTCGGGCAACACTGTAGGCCCCGAAGGACCGGCGGCACAATTGGGCGGCGGATTGGCGAATAAACTTGCATATTTATTCGGTCTTTCCGAAACAAAGAAAAAAGTTTTGACCGCGGCAGGCGCCGGCGCTGCTATCGCCGCTATCTTTAACACTCCGATGGGCGGCATATTCTTTGCGCTGGAAATCGTGTTGTTAAATGAATTCTCCACGTCGACGTTTCCAGCTTTGATATTATCTTCTGTAACTTCGAGCGCCGTCTCACGCGCTTTCCTCGGAAATAAATCGATTTTCCATTTTCACACACCTCAGGTTGGGGATTATCTCAATCTGTATTATTATGCCATACTCGGAATAATTGCCGGACTGCTCTCCCTCTTTTTTATAAGATATTCAAATTCGCTTGACAGTATTATCAATAAAAAGATTTTGAAAAAAGTCCCGCGCTGGGCGCTGATGACTTTTGTCGGACTTGTTATGGGAGTTGCGGGCTATTTCTACAAAGATATCTTCGGAATCGGCTATAACGGCATCAATCATATTTTATCGAATTCGCTCGCCTGGCAGGTGGTGGCCGTTTTGTTGATATTGAAATTTTTACTTGTGCCGATGGTTTTGAACTCCGGCGGTTTCGGAGGAATTTTTGCCCCGTCGTTGTTTATGGGCGCCTGCCTGGGATTCCTCTACGGCACGGGACTGAATTATCTGCTCGGTTATCAGTTCGACACTACGGCGTTTGTATTGGTTGGAATGGGCGCGGTGCTCGGCGGAGTGAATTTCATCCCCATTTCTTCGATACTTATCATTTTCGAAATGACTAAAGACTACTCGTTCATTCTGCCTTTGATGCTCGCTGTTGTCGCAAGCACGATGATAGTTCAGATAGTATTGAAAAAATCGATACACGAGCATCATCTCGAAAAGCAAGGTTATAGAGTCTCCGCCAAAGGCGAAATTAATTTGCTTAAATCGCTGACGGCAAAACAAGTAATGAAAAGCGATATCGTATTGGTAAAGGATGATACGCCTCTGCCGGAAATAGTGAAACATCTTATTGAAAGCTCTCATAATACTTTCTATATGATCGATGAAGACGGAAAAATTACGGGCACAATTACGGAAGCCGAATTGAGACCGATAATTACGGAATACGAACATCTGAGAAACGTTCTTGTGGCAAGGGATGTGGCGTCTTCGTCTGTTACGTTAATACGCGAAGACGAAACGCTCGATTCCGTACTGAAAAAATTCGAGGCAAAAGACGCCGATGAATTCCCCGTGGTCAGCAATTCGGACGGGAATAAAATTCTCGGAACTATAAGCCGTCACGACGTTATTGCCGCTTATAACAAAGAAAGTCTTAAAACCGATATAGTAGAAGGCTTGTCGCACGAGCTTTTGACGGTATCGAAAATTAAGAAAACTCAGGTCTTTGAAGGATATTCCATACTGGAAAAAACGGCTCCTCCCGAATTTGTGGGCAAATCGCTCACCGATCTTAAAATTAGAAGCCGTTACGGACTGGAAGTGCTCGTGGTTAAGAAAACGAAGTCTCCTTTTGACGAAAATGATAAGGACGTCGTCGTGCCCGATCCGAATTATGTTATACGGGAAGGCGACGAATTGATTTTATTCGGACGGGACGATAAAATTGAAGAAGCTCTCCAATGGTAAAATTTATTCTGAACTATTTACTTGGAATTCGGCGTCTATTACGGATTGTTATAAACCGATTATTCTACGTCGCATTTATAAATTTAATACTAACATTGTGGTGTCATGTATAAAACATACATTCTTTTATTTTTTTATTTATGCCTTCTATTGACTGCATGCCAGTCCGAAACAGAATATTACAAAATAGATTGGTCGGTAAAACTCGCCTTACCCGAACCGTCTGGCCTGGCTTACGATAAATTACGTGACGAACTCTGGAGCGTCAGCGACGAAAATCACGGCATATATCAGCTGAGTACGAACGGGGAAATACTGAAAAGGGTTGAAATTCCCGACGGCGACTTGGAAGGCATTGCTTTTGTCGACGATTCTACCCTGGCGGTATTGAGCGAAGAAAGCCGTGAAGTAGTTTTCGTCTCTATAAACGGCAAGGTTATCGATAGAAAACCCGTGTTCGACAACGGCGTTTTTAACAACGGTCCGGAAGGAATAGCTTACGATGCGGATAATAAAACATATTGGGTGGCAAACGAAAAAAATCCGGCTTTGATTGTCAAATACGACAGTCTGTTTAATGAAATCGAAAGAAAAGAAATTGATTTTGTAAGAGACGTTTCAGGATTGTTTTACGACAATGTCGATAATTCTCTCTGGATGACAAGCGACGAAGACAATAAAATTCTAAAGCTCGACACCGAATTGAATATATTAAAAGCCTACGATACGAATATTAAGCAGATGGAAGGAATTGCGATAGATCATAAAAACAAAGCGATCTATATTGTATCCGACAGTGAAGAAAAATTGTACGGACTGAAACTGAAATGAAAGAAGCCGGTTGGACAAAAGATAAAGTCGTGAGTCTACTTTCGTCGAAAAGCGATGAAAAGAACAAAGCCGGAATGGCGAGATACGGCATCAACGTTGAAAAAGCATTCGGCATAAGCGTAAATGAATTGAGAGAAATAGCGAAACGGATTGGAAAGAATCACGAGCTGGCAATGGAATTGTGGGAGTCCGGCTATCGCGAAGCCCGCCATCTGGCTGTTATGATTGAAGAAGTAGATAGAGTGACCGGAACTCAAATGGACAAATGGGTAAGCGATTTCGATTCGTGGGATATATGCGACGGGACGTGCATCCATCTGTTCCGGAAAACGCCTTACGCCTACAAAAAAGTCGACGAATGGATGAAAAGCGACAAAGAGTTTGTGCGCCGCGCTGCATTTGCATTGATTGCCGCGCTTGCCGTCCACGATAAAAAAGCGGAGGACGGAAGATTCGAGGTTTATTTCAACGACATAAAACGTTGTTCGGTCGACGAAAGGAATTACGTGAAAAAAGCGGTTAACTGGGCGCTTCGTCAAATAGGGAAAAGAAATAGACGTTTGAATAAACTGGCTGTCGGAGTAGCAAAAGAACTGAAAACGTCGGATTCTAAATCCGCCGGGTGGATCGGTAGCGACGCTTTAAGAGAATTAACCAACCCGAAAGTTGTAATGCGATTTAAGTAACAAAATATGTATATTTCGCTCGCGTTGAATGCAATTGAAATCCGAAAGCGTCGCTTCGTTGATTTTGAAATTCTTTAAATTATTCTGTTACTTCCAGGTTGACTAGTTTTGCCGTTACGCCCGGAAGAACGGAGAGTTTTCTTTCGAGCTCTTCTTTCTTTTCGTCTTCTCCGACAAGTTCTAACATAATCAAGCCGCTGTCCGAACAATTTTCCAGAACGCCGTCGTGTATTCCCAGGCGCGTTTTGATCATGCAGCCCCAGGCAGTAAGAATTTGTTGCACTTTAACGGCTTCTTCTTTTCTTTTGCCAACGAGCACCAACAAAATCGACTTTTTCATAATACCTCCGTAATAATTAAATAAGACATGCGAGTGCAAATAAAATAAAAATAAAACACGAAATCAAGATTTGCATAATTATGCATAATTATGTATAATTATGCTTTGCAAAACGGAGAAATAAGTGGTTAGTGTTTCGATAGCGGGAGCCGCCGGGTATTCCGGCGCAGAATTGATTAAGTTGTTGCTGAGGCATCCCGGTGTAAAAATAGATAAACTCTTCGGGCATTCTACCGCGGGCAAGCGTATTGACGATGTGCATCCGTCCCTTAAATCAACGCTTTCGAAAGAAATCGCCTCTTTTGAAGCGGAATCTCTGGATGGAACCGACTTGTTGTTCGTAGCCCTTCCTTCCGGAGAGGCTCAGTCGATAGTTGCCGAGGCGTTTAATAAGAATATAAACGTAATCGATCTCGGCGGCGATTTCCGACTCAAAGACGTGAATATTTATAAAAAATACTATAAACACGAACACTCGACGCCGGATTTAATGCAGAAAGCGGTTTACGGTCTGCCGGAATGGAACGAAGCTGAAATTAAAAACGCAAAAATAATTGCAAATCCCGGCTGCTATCCCACAAGCGTTCTCTTGCCGTTAATTCCCTTGCTGAAAGAGAAAATCGTAAGTCCGGATTTTATTTCAATAAACTCATACAGCGGTACTTCGGGCGCGGGAAAGTCTGTAAATCTCTCGATGATTTTCAGCGAGGTAAACGAGAACGTAAGGGCATATAAAGTCGGGGTTCATCAGCACATCCCCGAGATCGACCTCTATCTCCAAAAGTTTGGCAATATCCCGATTTCCTTCACTTTTGTAACGCATCTTTTGCCGATTACCAGAGGAATTTACACGACTATTCATTGCAAAACGAATAATTCGACAGACGTTGGTAAAATCGAGAAAATCTATGAGAAATATTATTCGGATAAAACCTTCGTCAGATTGCTTGGGGAAGGAATACCGGAAATTAAAAATGTAGCTTACACCAATTTTTGTGATATCGGTTTTAGTCTTGCAGGCAACGATCTGATTATTATATCCGCAATCGACAATTTGGTAAAAGGCGCAGCGGGTCAGGCTATACAAAATTTGAATATAATTTTTGATTATGATAAAACAACGGGATTATTATGAACGAAAACAAGCATACGGAAATTATATCGGATAAAGAGATGAAATCCGGGATAACGGCTCCGATGGGATTCTTGAGCGCCGGTCTTCACTGCGGTATTAAAAGATACAAAAAAGATCTCGCTTTGATTGTGTCGGAAACGCCGGCAACCGCCGCCGCAATTTTTACCAAAAACAAAGTCCAGGCGGCGCCCGTGCTTATATCCAAAAAGCATTTGAACTCAAACGATAAATTCCGCGCAATAATAGTCAACAGCGGCAACGCAAACGCATGCACTGGCGAGCAAGGCATGAAGGATGCGGTCGAAATGGCTGCGCTGACCGCTTCAGCATTGAATATCAAACCCGAAGAAGTATTCGTTTCTTCTACCGGCGTTATAGGCGAACCTTTGCCGATGGAAAAAATAAGAGCGGGGATAGGCAAAATTGTCGATATGCTTTCGGAAGACGACTCAAACGCAGCGGCGGAAGCGATTATGACAACGGATACTTTTCCGAAATTTACTTCAGTGGAATTTGAAGCGAACGGTAAAATCGCAACCATCGGAGGAATTGCAAAAGGTTCCGGAATGATTCACCCCAATATGGCGACTATGCTGGCTTTTATTACCACCGATGCAGCCGTTGAAAAAAATTATTTTCAAAACGTTTTAAAAAAGACTGCCGACAAAACATTCAACAGAATTACCGTCGACGGCGATACGAGCACAAACGATATGGTGATTGCGTTGGCAAACGGAGTGTCGGGCGCGGAAATAAACGACGACAGCTCCGCAGCTTTTGAAACGGCTCTGTTTGAATTAATGAAAAAGCTTGCCATTGATATTGTTAAGGACGGCGAAGGCGCCACAAAATTAATCGAAATAGTTGTTGAAGGAGCTTTATCGGACGACGACGCATTGAAAGCGGCGCGCAGCGTGGCTCATTCACCTCTTGTCAAAACAGCCGTACACGGCGAGGACGCCAACTGGGGAAGAATTTTAGCCGCCGTGGGATATTCCGGCATTGAATTCAATCCGGACGATTTCGAAATATATATCAACGGCACCTGTATCCTCGGTAAAAATTACGACGTAAAACTTTCGATCGAAGAAGCCAACAAAACGCTGAAACCGAACGAGATTGAATTGTTGATAAAATTGAACGAAGGCTCGGGAAAAGCCAATTACTGGACGTGTGACCTGTCCGAAGAATACGTTAAGATCAACGGGAGTTACAGAACATGACGCTGCCAAAATTCAGAAAAGAAGACGTGCTTGTAGAAGCTCTGCCGTACATTCAGGAATTCGAAAGCAAAACTTTTGTGATTAAATACGGCGGCGCGGTTATGGAAGAGGAAAACCTTAAACAGATGGTCGCACAGGACGTGACGCTGCTCCGTAAAATCGGTATTAATATAATTGTCGTACACGGCGGCGGGAAGGAAATTACTTCGCTTTCGAATAAACTCAATCTCAAGACAAATTTTGTAAACGGGCAAAGATATACCGACGACGATACGATTGGCGTCGTTCAGATGGTGCTTGCCGGACAAATAAATAAAGATATCGTAAGAAGAATAAATATGCACGGCGGCAGGGCGGTAGGCGTAAGCGGCATCGACGGAAACTTGCTCGGCGTAAAAAAATACGAAAAAGAAGATCTGGGTCTCGTTGGCGAAATCGAAAATGTTAACGACAGATTCCTTGCAAATTTGATGAAAGACGGTTATCTGCCGGTTATCGCCCCCGTAGGAGTGGATGGCAACGGCGCCGTTTATAATGTAAACGCCGATATTGCCGCCTGTCATATTGCAGGCGCTGTTACTTCTTCCAAACTGGTGTTCATGACCGACGTCGAAGGCATTAAAGACGGCGAACGGCTGATGACGCATCTTACCCGCTCCGAAGCGCAAAAGATGATTGAAAAAGGAATCATTAACGGCGGTATGATTCCAAAAGTGGAATCCGCTTTCAGAGCGCTCGACGCAGGCGTAAAAAAAGTTCATATTATCGACGGCAGAATTCCTCACGCGCTTCTGCTCGAAATTTTTACGAAGGAAGGCGTAGGAACGGAAATAGTAGACGAATAAATAAAGGTTAACAATGGGAAAAAAGTTAGAGGAAATTCAAAAACGTCACTCGTTGATTAAATCGATTATTACTTCGCAGGAAGTTTTTAATCAGACTCAGCTCGGCAAACTTTTGAAAAGCAAAGGAATTAAAGTTACTCAGGCAACTCTTTCCAGGGATTTGAATGAATTGGGAGTGGTGCGCGTGCCGACTTCAAAAGGTCTTGTTTATCAGATAAATCAGGAAGGCGGAGAGGGCGCGCTCAAAAATTATATAGCGGAGGAAGTCCTTGCCATCGAATCGAACGAATGCCTTATACTTGTAAAAACATTTTTGGGACGCGCGCAGGGAGTAGCCGTTCAAATCGACAGGGAAAATTTGCCCGATGTGTTGGGCACTATAGCCGGCGACGATACGATTATTGTCGTGCCGAAATCCACAAAAAATATTAAAAAAGTAATCGAAGAATTAAAAACATTATTGGGAATAGAAAAATGAGCAAACAGAAAATAGTAGTGGCGTATTCCGGTGGACTCGATACTTCGGTAATGGTTCACTGGCTCAAAAAAAATTACGACGCGGAAATAATAACGTTTACGGGCAATCTGGGTCAGTCCAAAGAATTGATCGGTTTGGAGGAAAAAGCCCTTAAATCCGGCGCTTCCAAAGTCTATATCGAAGATTTAACCGAAGAATTTCTAACAGATTACGCTTTTCCGGCTCTCAGATCGGGCGCGCTTTACGAAAACGCTTATCCGATGGCAACGGCTATCGGCAGACCCTTGCTGGCTAAGGCTTTGGTCGACGTGGCTCTAAAAGAAAATGCGACTATGGTAGCTCACGGCTGCACGGGCAAAGGAAACGACCAGGTGAGATTCGAAGTTTCGGTCGGAGCCCTGGCTCCCGATCTTAAATGCATTGCGCCTTTGAGAACCTGGGAATTCAAATCCCGCGAGGAAGAAATTGAATATGCCAAGGAAAACAACATACCGGTCGCAATTACAAAAGACAATCCCTATTCGATAGACGATAATATCTGGGGAACGGCAATCGAATGCGGCATTCTAGAAGACCCGATGCAGGAACCGCCCGAAGACGCATACCTCCATACTGTATCGCCGGAGAAAGCTCCCGATTATGCCGAGACCGTTACCGTAGAATTCGAAAAAGGAATTCCAGTAAAAGTGGACGGCAAAGAATTGAGCCCGATTGAACTGGTTAATTATCTGAATGAGGTTGGCGGCAAACACGGAATCGGCAGAATCGATATGATTGAAAACCGGTTGGTCGGCATTAAATCACGCGAAGTATACGAAGCCCCCGCCGCATCGATACTCCATTTTGCGCATACGGAACTCGAAAGACTCACTCTCGATAAAGCGGTCATGCATTATAAAAGCCTCGTGTCTCATGAATTTGCCAGCCTTATTTATAACGGACTCTGGTTTACTCCGTTGAGAGAAGCGCTCCAGGCATTCGTCGACAAATCGCAGGAAAAAGTAACGGGTCTGGTTAAGATTAAACTCTATAAAGGCACAATGAGAGTTGCCGGCAGAACTTCTCCTTATTCGCTCTACGACCCGTCTCTGGCAACCTATACAATCGAAGACCAGTTCGATCATAAAGCTTCGGAAGGATTTATTAAAATTTACGGGCTGCCTTACAAAACAATCAACAGGGTAGAACAAAAAGCCAACGAAACAAACATTACGGTGTAAAATGGCTGTATGGAACGGTCGCTTCAAAAAGAGTCTGGACGAGGAAGCCTTGAAATTTTCTTCGTCGATTGAGCTCGACTCGAGAATGTATAACGAGGATATCGACGGCAGCATTTCGCATGTTAAAATGCTCGCCAAACAAAAAATAATATCGGTCGCCGAATCGAAAAAGATAATCAAAGCGATCGAAGAAATTCGAAAAGAAATTGCAAACGGCGAATATCAAATCGACTGGACAAAAGAAGACATCCATTCGGCGGTCGAGGAGCGGCTCGTTCGGAAAATAGGAGACGTCGGTAAAAAACTTCATACCGCGCGCAGCCGCAACGACCAGGTGGCTCTCGATGAAAGACTGTTCCTGAAAAAGGAAATTAATCTTACGATTAAACTGATTTCGGACCTGCAGAAATCATTATTTAAAAAAGCGGAAAAATATAAATCAGTAATTGTCCCGGGTTATACTCATTTGCAAAGAGCGCAGCCGATACTCTTTGCTCATCATCTGATTGCGTATATCGAAATGCTCGAAAGGGACAAGGAAAGATTGAAAGATTGTTTGAAACGGGGCGACAAATCTCCGCTCGGCGCGGCAGCCTTTGCGGGCACGTCGCTCCCGATCGACAGAAATTATACTGCCGAACTTCTCGGATTCAGCGGCATAGTCGACAACAGTATCGACGCCGTAAGCAGTCGGGATTTGATTATCGAATTTATTTCGGCAACGTCGATTATAATGATGAATTTGAGCAGGCTTTCGGAAGAATTTATATTGTGGAGCTCTTCGGAATTTTCGTTCGCTCAAACAGACGACGCCTATGCTACGGGCAGCAGCCTGATGCCTCAAAAGAAAAATCCGGATTTTGCCGAATTGATACGGGGCAAATCGGGAAGAGTCTTCGGAGCTTTAACGGGCATGCTGACCTTAATGAAAGGACTTCCTCTGGCTTACAACAGAGATATGCAGGAGGACAAGTATCATCTGATTACCGCGCTCGACACAACCAAAGATTGCCTGAAGATTGCCGCCAATATGATTGACCATACGGAATTCAAAGCCGACAGGTTCGAGGAAGAATTGACCGGCGATTTATCGCTTGCAACCGATTTGCTCGATTATCTTGTTCGTAAGAATGTTCCTTTTCGGGAAGCCCATCATCTTGTAGGCAAAATAGTCGCTCTCTGCGTGGAAAGAGGAATTAAGTTAAATCAACTAGAACTAAGCGAGTATAAAAAATTTTCATCCGCATTCGAAAAAGATTTGTACTCGCTCCTCCATCCCATGAGCAGTATAAAGAAAAAAATTTCAGCCGGCGGCGCTTCCCCTAAAGAAGTGAACAGAGCCCTCCGCAAATGGAAGCGAAAGCTTTCTTCCGAATAATAGCGGGATATTAAATTATCTCGGGTTTTTTGGACTCCTTTATTTTGCTTATTTTTTGGATAACAGAACAAAACGGTTGTTATTCCGTCAAAATAAGTACAAAAAATTAAAGGAGTTTTGTAATGCGATTCAAAATTATTCTATTCGGTTTATTTATCCTTTCGGGATTTATTTTAAACGTTTATGCCGAAGGAGGAGAAAAGGGATTCGATATCAATAACTTAAACAAATCCGTATCTCCCAAAGAAAATTTTTATGAATTTGCCGTGGGTAACTGGGTTAAAAACAATCCCGTACCGCCCGATCAGAGCCGCTGGGGAATGTTCAACGTTTTAATCGAAAAGAACAACGAATTGTTGCGTTCGATAGTTGAAGAAGTGGCTTCTAATCCGAATTGGGAAAAGGGCACCGCCAAACAAAAGATTGCCGACTTTTACGTTACGGCAATGGACTCGGCGCGTATCGAAAGATACGGTTACAAACCGATTCTCCCGATGTTCAACCAAATCGACAAAATAAGAAACAAAAAAGAATTAATTGAAACGGTAGCGGAATTCCATAAAACGGGCATTTCGCCCTTCTTCATTTTCTATGTGGCAAGCGACGCTAAGAGAAGCGACTTGATGGCAGCTCATATTTATCAGGGAGGAGTAGGACTTCCCGACGTCGAATATTATACCAAAGACGACGATAGATCGAAAGAAATAAGAGACAAATACGTACGGCACGTAGCCAAGATGTTCGCTCTGGCGGGAGAAGAGCAAAACGCCGGCGAATATGCAAACAAGGTTATGAAGATCGAAACCGCGCTGGCAAAGGTTTCCAATACTCGTCTGGAAAACAGAGATCCGATTAAAACATACAATAAAATGACGCTAAATGCGCTGAAGAAGACCGCGCCGGAATTTGACTGGGACAGATACTTCGAAGGACTGGGAGTTGAGAATCTGAATATTATCGTCATTCGACAGCCGGAATTCATCAAAGGCATGTCGGCTCTTGTTGACGAGGTCTCGCTCGACGATTGGAAAGTATATCTGAAATGGAATGTAATTAACGAAACCGCCGAGGCTCTCAGCGCTCCGTTTGTTATGGAAAAATTCGAATTCGAAGGCAAATTCCTGAGAGGTCAGCAGGAAATTCAACCGCGCTGGAAAAGGGTAATCAATGTAATGAACAGAACTCTCGGTCAATTGCTCGGCCAGGTTTATGTCGAAAAAGCTTTTCCGCCCGAATCGAAAGCCAAAGCCAAAGCTATCGTCGATAATCTGCTCGTCTCGATGAAAGAGAGAATTCAAAATCTCGAATGGATGAGCGACGAAACCAAAGCCAGTGCTTTGAAAAAATTGAGCACATTCGGAGTAAAAATCGGATATCCCGATAAATGGAAAGACTATTCCGAACTCGAAATTAAACGCGACTCGTATCTCAATAATTTGTTGAGAGCGTGGGAATGGGACATTAAAGACGATTTGAAAAAAATCGGTCAACCCGCCGACAAATCGGAATGGTCGATGAATCCTCAAACCGTCAACGCAATGTATTCCCCGACCAGAAACGACATCACATTCCCCGCAGGTATTTTACAGCCTCCGTTTTTTAATCCCGAGGCGGACGATGCGATCAATTACGGCGCAATGGGAGCAGTTATCGGTCACGAAATCACCCACGGCTTTGACGACCAGGGCAGAAAATATGACGAGAACGGAAATCTGAACGACTGGTGGACTGAAGAAGACAACGAAAAATTCCAGCAGAGAGCTCAAAAATTGGTCGACCTTTATAACGGTTTTGTTGTAATCGACACATTCAAAGTAAACGGAGCTTTAACGCTCGGCGAAAATATTGCGGACCTCGGCGGATTGACGGTTTCGTTTAACGCGTTCAAAAAAACCGAACAATTCAAAAAAGGAGAAAAAATAGACGGATTTACTCCGGCTCAAAGATTCTTCCTCGGATGGGCTCAGGTTTGGGCTACGAACATACGACCCGAAGCGCTGAAACTCCAGGTTAAAACCGACGTCCATTCTCCCGCAGTTCAAAGAGTCAACGGTCCTTTGATGACAATGCCGGAATTTTTCGAAGCCTACGACGTTCAGCCGGGAGACCCGATGAGAATTTCGGATGATAAAATAGTTAAAATTTGGTAAATTGATTTTAAATTTCCCGGGGGTGGAATGAATTCACTGGAAGTACGTAATCTTACCAAAAGATTCGATAAAATCGTAGCCGTCGACGGCGCCTCGTTCGAGGTGCCCGACGGCTCCATATTCGGACTGATCGGCAGAAACGGCGCCGGCAAAACAACCACTATCAGAATGATGATGGGCATTTATCTTCCCGATGAAGGCGAGGTTATTCTTAAAGGAGCCCGAGTCGGCAGGGAATTCAAAAGCAAAGTGGGATACCTGCCCGAAGAAAGAGGGCTCTACAAAAAAATGAAAGTCCTCGAAACGCTTCTCTACTTTGCGGAACTCAAAGGCAAAACGGGCAAGCAAGTTCACAGGGAAGCGGTGAGATATTTAAAATTATTCGATTTGTACGACAGACGCATGTCGAAAATAGAAGACCTTTCCAAAGGCAACCAGCAGAAAATTCAGTTTATTACCACCATACTTCACGACCCTGAATTTATTATTCTCGACGAGCCGTTTTCGGGACTCGATCCGATCAACACCAATATTTTGAAAGAAATAATTCTCGAAATGAAAAGACGGGGCAAAGTGATAATCCTTTCGACCCATCTTATCGATTATGCCGAAAAGATGTGCGACCATGTGGCAATTATCGACAAAGGGAAAATTGTGCTGAAAGGCTCAATCGAAGAGCTCAAAGCGAAATATGCAAACAGGAACGTGAGCCTCGTTTATAACGGCGATATTTCATTTCTGAAAAAACATTACGACATTGTGGAAAATATGGAAGACTTCGGCAATACGACCGGAATCAGAGTGCGGGACGCTTCGCAAATTCAGACTTTGTTGAAACTTCTGATTGACAACGGAGTGGAAATAAAAAAATTCAACGCCAACGATATTTCGCTCCACGAAATATTCGTTGAAACCGTAGGGGACGAAGTCGATTCCGAATCCCAATTTTCTTTATCGGAAAAGGAGGGCGGCAATGTTTAATTACAGAGTACTCGCTATAATAAAAAGAGAATTGAGAGAACGCCTTTTTTCGAAAGCTTTTATTACCACAACGCTGCTTATTCCCGGTCTTATTATCGTAATCTTCGGCGTTCAGGCGCTGCTCTACAGCGCCGAGAGCAAGAATCTTAATTTCGAGTTGATTACGGAAAACGAAGAATTGACGTCCGCTTTCATGACTGAATTTTCGAACGCGGATTTCGTCAAAGAAAAACATTATGTCTTTCTTTACAAAACGATGACGCGCGATGAATTTAAAAAACATCTCGAAGAGATACGAAGCAAAATTGTCGACGAGTCGCTGACCGGAGTGATATACGTCCCTTCGACAGCTCTCAAGAACAAGAAAATCGAATACTATTCGAAGTCGCCTCAAAACATTGCGCTCTCGCGAGAATTGAACGGACCGGTAAACAAAGTATTGGTCGACGCCTACTTTATGAATAAAACGCTCGATCCCGAAGAACTCGAATTTGCGCGGCGCGGAGTCGATTTTACCGGATTCAAAGTTTCCGAAGAAGAGCAAATTAAAGAAGAAGGATACGGCAATATTGTGCTGGCTTACGCTTTCACGTTTTTGTTGTATATGAGTTTGCTTATTATCGGTCAAATTACTCTGCAGTCGGTAATTGAAGAAAAGAGCAATAAGATTGTAGAGATAGTTCTTTCGTCGGTTGAGCCGAAAGAATTGATGACCGGAAAAATACTCGGCGCTTCGATTACAGGTCTTGTTCAAATGGGAATCTGGCTCTTTACGATTATGGGCGTCGTTTCCTCGTCGTGGATGACGCTTCCGGCGGATCTTGTACTCGAAATCGATACGAACGTAGTTCTTTACGTACTGGTTAATTTCTTTATCGGGTTGGTATTGTTCATCGGATTGTTTGCTACTGTCGGAGCGATATTCGACAATCCGCAGGACGCCTCGTCGGGCACGCTGCCGATTATGATGCTCATTATAATTCCGTTTTTCATTGCCTTTTCGATCATGGAAAATCCCAATAAACCTTATGCCGAAATTGCTTCCTTATTTCCTTTCTCTTCTGTTATCGTAATGCCCGCAAGGATGACGTTGATCGACGTGCCGACATGGCAGTTGATTGCCGCCATACTGATAAATATTCTTACGATAATCGCCATATTCCCCGTGGCGGGCAAAATATATCGCGTCGGCATTTTGATAACCGGCAAAAAGCCGAAATGGTCGGAAGTCTTCCGCTGGCTCAGGCAATAGCTTTTCTTACGGCAGGCGCGCTTCTAATAAGTTCGTGCGTCTGCCGGTTTTAATTTGACCCTGTCGAAGCGATTTATTAATTTGATTCCCGTAATAAATAGTCATTTCTTTGATTCTGTCCGTAGAAAAGTTTTTTAACAAATCAGTTTTATTTATCCGGAGAAAAAGATGAGCAATGTGGAAATCTATTCCGAATTGTTGAAAAAGCTAAACAAGGATTTTTCGCTCGAAGAAACGAATCTGCCCGCGCATAACGATATTGAAATGATCAGGGCTTATCTTGTCGAAAAGATCAAAGAATTGATGGCCGCCGATTTCGGAAGATTCATCAATAATTTGTACAGAATCGACGTGGACGAAGGAAAGGTGAACGAGATTCTCTATGCCAGAGACAAAGCGGCAATACCCGCCAAACTTGCCGACTTGATAATCGAACGACAGCTCCTCAGAATAAAAACCCAGATGATGTACCGCCGGGGCGAGCTTTAAAATACTTTTCCGCTTTTTTAACAATTCCCGTCTGACTATTTTAGTCCTCAAAAAATAAAATTTTGGAGCATCATGGTTAAGTCTCTTGTAAAAAAGTATCCGATTATAGATTATACGGCTATAATTATCGGTTCGGCAATAATGGCTGTGGGCATCGGGGTTTTTCTGGTGGACGCCCAGGTGGTTCCCGGCGGCGTGAGCGGTCTTGCAATGGCTTTCCACTATCTTTCGGGCAATAAAATTCCCGTCGGTATGTTGATTTGGGTTTTTAACGTTCCTTTGTTCATTTGGGGAATAAAAGAGCTCGGCAGCAAATTCGGTCTGCGCACTTTCGTCGGTTTTACGTTCAATTCGATTTTTATCGACCTTTTCAGAGGAGATATACCGGGACTCTCTTTTATCCGGCTGCAGGATACGAAACCGATACAGGATTTATACAAAAACGATTTTCTCTTTCTGATACTCATCGGCGCAGTTCTGCTGGGAATAGGACTCGGTCTCGTATTCAAATTCAAAGGCACGACCGCGGGTTCCGATATAGTCGCTTCGATATTGCACAAACGGTTCGGTATTAAACCGGGTCAGGCTATAATGATAATCGATTTTTTTGTGATTGCTTTTGCCGGAACTATAATCGAATTGAAAGATTTGTCGCCCGACCGCCCAGCTCTTACTCTCACGTTTTATGCAATATTTCTTCTGTTCGTTTCCTCCCGGCTTATCGACGCCATCATCGACGGCTTTGACTATGCCAGAGCCGCTTATGTAATTTCCGACAAGTACAATGAAATTATCGACTCGATTCTAAACGAAATGGGAAGAGGCTGCACGGCGGTCAAAACCAGAGGAGTTTACCGAAATGTGGAACGCGAAATGATTTTGACCGTAGTTCCGTTGCGCGAAGTTTCGAAATTGGTCGACCTGGTAAAAAGCATCGACCCTTCGGCGTTCGTTATCGTATATAACGTGCACGAAGTGCTCGGCGAAGGATTCAGAAGAAGGATTTGATTTATGAGTGAAATGCTCGACAAAAAGGAGATAGACAAACTTGCTTCGTCCTTTCGCGAAAGCAGAATTTTACTGTCGGCGGTCGAGCTCGATCTCTTTACAACGCTCGACGGTAAATTATTGACAAGTAAAACAATAGCGGAAGAATTGAACGCGGACGAATCTTCGCTTGAAATTTTGTTGAATGCCCTTTGCGCTCTCGGTCTGTTAAAGAAATCAAAGAACAAATATTTTTGCGCCGAAACCGCATCCAGATACCTGTCGCGCAAAAGCGGCGATTATATGGCTAATCTCCGTCATACGGCAAACCAATGGCGCCGGTGGAACAATCTTACCGGAATAGTTAAGAACGGGAGAGGCGCCGTAACTTTGAGCGGAAACGAAGCCGACAGAGAGGAATTTATTGCGGCAATGCACTACAGAGCCAAACCGCAGGCGGATATAATTTCTTATATGATCGATTTAAGCGGCGTCCGCAAAATGCTCGATATCGGCGGAGGCTCCGGCGCTTTTTCGTACGCTTTTATGAAGCGAAACCCCGAACTGAAATCCGTTATCCTCGACCTGCCCGAAATTATTCCGATTACAAAAAGATACGCTTCGGAAGAACAAATGACGGAAAGAACCGAATTTATTGAAGGCGATTTTTTAACCGCCGATTTTGGCAAAAATTACGATATGGTTTTTATCTCTTCGATAATCCACATGAACGGTAGCGGGCAAAACAAACTGTTGATAAAAAAATCAGCCGAGGCGCTCGCTCCGAACGGTTTTATCGTTATAAGGGATTGGGCGATGAACGACAATCTGACCGAACCGCCGGAAGCCGCTTTGTTTTCCGTGAACATGCTCGTCTCCACAAAAGAAGGGCGCAATTATTCAGAAAGAGAAATCGAAGAATGGTTCGATAACGCCGGCGTTCGACGGACGGAAAAAAAAGAAACCGGTTTCGGACCGTCGCTCTATATCGGATTTAAATAACGAGGGTTAAAATATGAAACGGCTTATCTCCCTGACGCTTGCCTTGTTGTTAATTAACGGCTGCAGCCGGGAAAAAACTCCCGGCAACTTTCTCGGTTCCGAATATCTGTTTGTAACTTCGCCGCCCGCAAATCTGGAATTAAGCGAGCGTCAGAAAGAATATCTGATTCTTTTCAAACACGGGTTCTCGAACGATGAAATAATAAATTATTTTAAAACGGATAAAGCCCGTTTCAACGAGGAAATCAATTTCCTCTTTTCAAACAACCTGATAAAAAAATCGGACAATAATTTTCTGCCGGCTTTCCCCGTAATTTCTTACGACGATTATAACGATATGCTGAACAAGCTCGACACTTTGATAAAAGACGTCGGTACGATTGCGCTCGACAGGCTCGAAAAAATTGAGAGCGAATACAACAAAAACAAAATGAACAGACCCTTTAAAGACGCGGCATACTATGTCGTTCGCGATTATGCGGTTATGAAAAACCTGTCCGATTTTGTTATTAAAACGGAGCCGCCCGCCAGAGGAACCGCACGATTCTATGCGGCTTTGTTCGAAAAGAAAATTTTTTCAAGCGCAGGATTAAACAACAAAAAATTCTTTAATGAAGATGAAATAAAAACCCTTGAAAGAATTGCAAAGATTACTCAAAAAGATATAACGGAATATTTCGAAAAACAGACGCCGAGACTCGTAAAATATTATCTTTCGTCGGGATTCAAAGACCAAGCCGGATTCAGAGAGTGGCTCTTCTGGTGCGGTTATGCGATTGCGGACAAAGCGACCGACTTGTTAAATAAGAACGGATATATTAATTTACCTGCGCCGGTCGATCTGGTAATGAAATGAGGCGCGTTTTGAAAAGAATATTGATCATATTATTGATGTCGCTGTCGTTTGCGGAATTTAACGCTCAGGATAAAAGAGACGTTCGGGATAAAATCGGCTTTTGCTGGAATGCCGGCGAGATGGATCGGTTCGTCGACTGGCTGAATAAAAATTCCGACGACAACGTTGATTTCAAAGGGCGTTTGATTGCAGCCGTTTCGGTTCACGACGATTATCTCTACGCCGGCAAAGTCTATCATCCGCTTTTCAAATTGATCGACGCCAAAGAGGTAATTATTCTGGGCGTTACGCATTCGACGGTCAGAAAGGAATTGGGGAGTTTCAGGAACAAGCTGATACTCGAAAATCATAAAGCGTGGACGGGAATATACAACGACGTCATTATCTCCCCGCTGCGGGAAATCATAAAGAAACGGTTGCCCCGGGATTATTATACCGTCAATAACCGCGCGCATCAAATCGAGCATTCCATCGAAGCGGTAATTCCTTTTCTCCAGTTTTATAATAAAGAAATTAAAATTACGCCTTTGATGGTTCCGGGGATGAACCGGGATACGATGGAATTAATTTCCGGGGAATTGTCGGAAATAATTGCCGGTTACATCAAAGAAAACAAACTTGTTCTCGGCAGGGATATTTTTATTCTGATATCGAACGACGCGAATCATTACGGAGTCGATTTCGACAATTATCCGTACGGACTGGACGAATCCGCTCATAACGCCGCAATTAACAACGACCTCAGAATTATAAACGATTATCTTGTGGGAGTTATCGGCAGGGAAAAGATTATCGGTCTTTACGGCGAGTTGATCGAAGGAGGAAATAAAACCACCCCGCCGCTCTGGTGCGGAAGGTATCCTCTCCTTTTCGGATTGACGACGGTCGAAAATATTGTCGATAAATTGCAACTCGGCAATCTCCACGGGGCATTGATAAAATACTCGGACACATACACGGAAAAACTTCTTCCCTTCGAAGGAAGTTCAATGGGCGCCACGGCTCCTTACTCGCTCGATCATTGGGTGGGATTCTTTACCCTTGGATTTTATATCGACGGCGGCGGAAAGTAAAACCTCATTTTTCTTTGATGGTTTTTTTCAGTTTTTCGATTTCATCTCTCAGAAAAGCGGCGCGTTCGAATTCGAGGTCTTTTGCCGCAGCGTGCATCTCTTCGGTCATCTGTTCGATCAATTCTTTCTTCTGCTCGTCGGTCATGTATTTGATTACCGGCTCGACCACTTTAAGCATTGAAGCTTCGGTCGACTCGCTCTCTTTTTTGCGGACGTCTGCAATGGAAGTCGAATTGAGAATTTCTTCGACGCTTTTATAAATGGTTTGGGGAGTGACGCCGTGTTTCTCGTTGTATTCCTGCTGTAGTTTTCTGCGGCGGTTGGTTTCGTTAATCGTTTTTCGCATCGATTCGGTAATATTGTCGGCATACATTATAACTTTTCCGTTTGCGTTACGCGCGGTTCTGCCGGCTGTTTGCATTAACGACCGTTCGCTTCTTAAGAAGCCTTCCTTGTCGGCGTCGAGAATTGCCACGAGCGAAACTTCTGGCAAATCCAGTCCTTCGCGAAGCAGGTTTACGCCCACCAGCACGTCGAAATCCCCGATGCGCAGATCGCGTATGATTTCCACTCGTTCCAACGCGTCGATATCGCTGTGGATGTAGCGCACTTTAATATTGAGTCTGTCGAGGTAGTCGGTCAAATCCTCGGCCATTTTTTTCGTAAGCGTAGTTACTAAAGTTCGTTCTCTCTTTTCGACGCGTTTTCGAATTTCGCCGATTAAATCGTCTATCTGACCGGTAACGGGACGCACTTCGATTTCCGGGTCGAGGAGTCCAGTAGGACGAATAATCTGTTCAACGTAAGATCCCCCGCTTTTCTCGAGTTCGTAATCGCCGGGCGTGGCGCTGACGTAAATTACCTGATTAACGAGATTTTCGAACTCCTCGAATTTCAAAGGACGGTTGTCGAGCGCCGAAGGGAGTCGAAAGCCGTATTCCACCAGAGTTTCTTTCCGGGAGCGGTCGCCGTTGTACATCCCTCTTATTTGAGGAATAGTAACGTGCGACTCGTCGACAATCAGAAGATAATCTTTAGGGAAATAGTCGAAAAGGCAGTAGGGACGCGAACCCGGCGGTCTGCCGTCTATATGGCGCGAATAATTTTCGATTCCCGAGCAATAACCGATTTCGCGCATCATTTCGATATCGAAACGGGTTCGTTGTTCGAGTCTCTGCGCTTCGACGTATTTTTCCTGCGACCAGAAATACTGGAGGCGTTCTTTCAATTCCTCTTCGATCGATTTGATGGCGCGGTTGATTTGCTCTTTCGTAGTTACGAAATACTTAGCCGGATAGATCGGAGCCGAGTCGACTTCTCGTATCGTGTCGCCCGTTATCGAATCGATTACGGAAATCCGTTCGATTTCGTCGCCCCAAAATTCGACTCGAATGGCTTCTTCGTATTGATAAGCCGGAATGATTTCGACAACGTCGCCGCGGGCTCTGAAAGTTCCTCTCGAAAATTCGATATCGTTTCGCGTGTAATAAATGTCGATCAGATCGCGCATCAATTTTTTACGGTTGATTTCCTGACCTTTTTTCAGGAATAAGATTTGCCGGGCGTATTCGTCTGGCGCTCCGATGCCGTAAATGCTCGAAACGCTGGCGACGATAATCACGTCGCGGCGACCTTCGATTAACGCCGTTGTGGCTTTCAGCCTCAGCCGGTCGATTTCCTCGTTGACGGAAAAATCTTTTTCA
This sequence comes from Melioribacter sp., assembly GCF_049325435.1. Classification (NCBI taxonomy): domain Bacteria; kingdom Pseudomonadati; phylum Ignavibacteriota; class Ignavibacteria; order Ignavibacteriales; family Melioribacteraceae; genus Melioribacter; species Melioribacter sp. The sequence continues at coordinate 40,753 of NZ_JBMOLD010000002.1, forward strand.
ATGTAGAGGTCCCTTTTAACGACGTACGCTTCCGGCTGGTAATAATCGTAGTAACTGATAAAAAATTCGACGGCGTTATTCGGGAAAAAGGATTTGAATTCCGAATAGAGTTGAGCCGCGAGTGTTTTGTTGTGCGATATAATCAGCGTCGGTCGATTGACTTCTTTGATTACGTTGGAAATGGTATAAGTTTTCCCGCTGCCCGTTACGCCGAGCAGCACCTGGTGTTTCAGTCCCTTATTGAGACCCTCGACCAATTCCTTGATTGCCTTCGGCTGATCGCCTGAAGGCCGGTAATTGGAAACTAATTCAAAATCCATCTTTAGTTTCTTATCCTTACCTCGGCGGCGTGAAAATAGCCGTCGTGCAAATGTCCTCTCAAAGTTACTCTGTTTGTTACGTCCATGCCGGGCGGCAATGAAATCGGGCCGACGACTTTCATTTGAACGCCGGCTTTATCCTCGACGTAGAAAACCGTACCGCCCGAAGCCTGATCGACAAAGAATCCTTTGTCGTGAATTACTTTTACAATTATATCCCTGTTTACGTTGCTGTTTTTGTCGAAGTCCGAAAAGAGTCCGAGATCGTCTTTCGGACTGAAGTAAGTAAAATAAAGCGCCGCGATTACGGCGACGATCATTACGGGCAGTATTAATTTTTCTATTTTCATAAAAGCCTCTCGTTCCGTTTAAATGAATTATAAATATATAAAATCTCTTTTGAAATGGGCAAATTAGCGCGGGGAATAATTTCCAGGAACGGTTTGGTGCGGTTAATTCGCGTAAGAAATGATTATAAGCCGCGTGATTAACAAAAGCGGATAAAGAAAATCACAAATTTCATATTAACCCCGCAGAGGCGACATTATAGTAAAAAATAACGCCAGCCCCGAAACAAAACCCCGAAGGGGTGAAATGATTGTAACAAAACAACCCTGACACAAACAGAAACCCCGCAGGGGTGACATAGCAATCGCCGTAAAACATCATGTCACCCGTCCCGGGTTCTTTCTCTGTTTGATAATTCTATGTCTACAGTAATATCAACCCTCCGGGTTTATGTTTTGCCCTGTACAAATACCGGATGATAATGAAATAAGAAAAAAAATATTGAGCAAAGAAATTTTATCAAAAGTGAACCCCGGAGGGGTGAAATGATTGTAACGAGACAAACCGGACAGAAATCCAAACCCCGCAGGGGTGACATATAAGCATCGGGAAATTCTTGTTTCATTTGTTTCTGTTTTATAACTGCAACGCAACTAAAAGGAGAAGTTATCGGCAGTCGATAAGTTTTTCTTTGACATTATTGTTTAATCAAATTAAATTCAAAAAGAAACTTTTCGGTTTAAGGGGGAATATTAAAAATTTAAGTCAGCATAAAAACAAAATATTACGTAAAGAATTATGTTACCAGCAATTTTAGGACCACAGAAAATCAATGAACATACGAGTTGAATATAAAGACTCCGCAGGGACAATTACCAATAAGACACACCGTCTGACACGACTTTCTTTTGCAAAACATTTAGCAATTGCCGGACAAGGTTATGCTCCTCGTCCACAAAAACTTATTCGGACACTTGCTATGTTTTTTCATTATAGCAGTTACATTCAAAGACAAGCGTTTTACAACGACAGATTTTCAGAACCTCCTATCCAACTATCGGACCCCACTGAGAAAGGACAATTTTCAAATCTTGCAGGCAAGGCAATCGCTGATTTTTTAGCAAAGAGGATAGACAATGCGCTTTTCACAGTAAATTATGAAGCAGCAATGAAAAAAAAAGGCCTGTCAATTAAAGGTAGTCGTCCAGATTTATTAGCTTTTAATAATAACGCAACATTTGCAATTGAAGCAAAAGGTTATTCTGACGGACACGGTAATATGACAACTCACAAAACACAATCTCAAACAGGCAGAATTCCTGTTAATTTTTCTGTTGCTTGTGTTTCTTATCACCTTTACAATAATTTTCAATGTAAATATCACGACCCATATAATGACAATGTTCCTTACGATAATGAATTATTGAAAAAACTAACTCGACAATATTATAGTGGACTAGCAGAATTTTTAAATGAAAAATATTTCAACTACAGAGAAATAGAAATTCAGGGAGAAAAATTTTATGAAGTTGAATTGTCGTATAAACTTTTTGAGAAATTATTCCCTGAGGAATTTCCGTTTAGACATTTTTGGCATTTTGAAATTCTTGAATATTACAGACCTAGGATAATTCTACCCACTGCAATTAGAGATTATGCAGAAAACGGTATTACAAATGATATTAAACCATTCATTTTTGACATTAATAAAGAGCAAGAAAAGAACTTGTATATAGACAATGACAGAATTGGCTTACAAATTAGAGGATAGAAAAACGGCTGGTAACAATGTATATACAAAATAGGCTAAATAGTAGTAATTGCAAAGGTTGTAGCCCGCTTCAACATTGTAACGATTTGATAAGTTCGAAGCCCGCAATCGCCTGCTTTGCATATACTAACCGTTGACATCAATTTTAAATAATTTTTACAAAAAATTATGAACTCAGAAAAAAAAGAACATACTATATTCAGCTTTATTATCTTATGAGTGGTTATTGCTCTGTAAAGATGAAAAATATCCATTAAAAAAGATTTGGAAAATTTGAAAATATAAAAGGAGGACCAATTGTTAACGCTGGTACACTAATTTCATTTGGATATATGGTTTTTGTATTTGCGACAGAATCTAAGATATATGACGAATTTATTTTAAAAAATCTAGATATAAATGATTTTGAAATAGAGTTGGATTTATCTGAAAGTTCTGATTCAAATAAGAGTTTTATTAGAAGAATTAGAAATTCATTTGCTCACTCAAGATTATCTCTATCTGGAAAATATTTAATTTTGGAGGATGCTCCACCACAAAAGGATGTTAATTTTAGAGTTAAAATATTAACATATAAAATTGGGAATTTTATGAATAATATTTTGAAAAATTGGAATGATTTTGAGATGGCTTTAAAAATGAATGGTAATGAAAACTGATGATAATATTATGTTTGCGAGAAGGCGGGCTAATGTGCGTAACTTAGGATTTTGTGCCTTATAAAAACTTTCTTTGTGAGTAGGGCAAGTGAGGTGCAATTTAATCCCACCATTCGCAAACATTTTCCCGTAGGCAATTATTTAAATCAAACAATACGAAAAGAAGGTATTATATGACCATAAGGTATTATTTCTTATCAATAATTGGAGTATCTTTTGTTTTACATAGTTACAACTCTATTAACTCGGATAAATCCTATTTAGGTCAAAAACCCCCGGGCGACACCCCTGAATTATTTGCCCCGTCAATTATTAACACAGATAGTATAGAAATCAATACGGTTTTTAACTCTTCTTTCACTGAATTATTTTTTACGAGAATTATTGATGGAAGCTTTGTTATACATCATTCTGAATTAATTAATGGAAATTGGACTGAGCCCCGCCCCATTCAACTGTATTCTAACCAAGATGCTAAATCTGTAGCTATTGACCCTTCAATTACTCAAGATGGCAATACGATGTATTTCCTCGGTATTAGCCCTGAAGAACGCTCAAACGACTCCAAACCAAATATATACAAAAGTCAAAAAATAAATGGTGAATGGCAAATAGCCTCAAAGGTTGAATACCCTGTATCAACTGATGAATACGCAGAATCATACCCAGTAGTTGTAGCAGATGGGAGTCTATACTTTACATCCGACCGCCCAGATAGTTTTGGAAAACGTGATATTTACCGAGCTCAATATTTAGGTGACGGGAAGTTTGACACACCCGTAAATATTGGTTCAAAAGTTAATTCAGAAAAAAATGAAAGAAGTACTTATGTTTCACCGGATGAAAGCTTTTTAATCACTATGAATACTTATACTGACGAAAAAGGATTTGCTGTATCATTTAAAAAAAACAACATATGGCAAACACCTTCTTATTTTGACCTTGGCGAACCTATAGTCGAAGACTGGATTTACTTCTGTCCTTATATGTCTCCAGACGGTAAGTACTTTTTCTTTTCAAAAAGGTATAGTAATCCTCCAAATAGCGGATGGAAAGGAGTAACCAAAGGAGAGGTGTATTGGGTAAATGCTGATGTGATTTTTAATCATAAATGAAAATAAACAATTACTAATAATGGCTATAAGTAGTTGATTATACTCATCAGCGTCAGATTTCCTGCCGATTTTCAGTTTGGTGTATCCTTGCAAAATTAAGTGCAAACCCTCGCAACTACTCATAGCCGAAACTATGAGAGGTCATACTCTGACGACATAATAACCGGACAGCAGCATTATCAATTTTTAACAAGTAAAAATATAAGCGAGGAAACGACATTGAACAAAGACCAAAAACAGCTTTGGAAACTAATCCGAAAAATCAACAACTGTTGGCACAGAGGAAACCCGTTAGAACTTTCGGATTTTTTTGACCAAAATGTTGTGTTTAATAGTCCTGATTTCAAACGTCAAATCATTGGCAAAGACAACTGTATTCGGACATATATTGATTTTATGAATAACTCAAAAGTCCTCATATACAATGAGAGCAATCCGGCAGTCCAACTGTTTGCAAATACAGCCGTTGTAACTTATGACTTTGAAATGAAATACGAACAGAATAACAATACATATCACGAAACGGGAACGGATATTTTGATTTTTGAGCGCCGTCAGGGCTTGTGGAAGGTAATTTGGAGAGGACTGAGTAACTTAAAAAATATATGATAAATATTTTCGCGTTGATATGACATCATTCTGCTTCGGGAAATTATTATGTCACCCGTCCCGGGTTTTGTCTATGATTGATGATTCTGTGTCTACAGTAATGTCAACCCTCCGGGTTTATGTTTTGTTCTGAGCAATAGCCGGACAATAATGAAATAAGAAAAAAAATATTGAGCAAAGATTTTTGCCACACACAAACCTCGGAGGCGTGACATATAAGCATCGGGAAATTCTTGTTTCATTTGTTCCCGGTTTTACGTTATATAAAGGAGAAGTTATCGGCAGACGATAAGTTTTTCTTTGACATTATTGTTTAATCAAATTAAATTCAAAATGAAAAATTAATTAGTTTAATGGGAGATGTTACAAAGCTAAGTTAGTATTAAAAACGAAATTTTACGTCAAGAATTATGTTGTGTACTATGCTTAGAAATGATAAAATATTCATACTTTTGGAAAATAAAAGGAAAATAAAATGGCAACTGCAGAACAATTAAAATCTTTAATTAAATCTCATTTCAGCAATGAGCCAGAAAGATTTTATACTATAGCTCTGCAATTAGCTGCTCACGAAGCAAAAAAAGGGCATGCTGCATTAGCTCATTCTATACGTGAATTAGTTGAATTAGAACGTAAAAAAGGTGGCCCTAAAATATTAAGATTCCCGCAAGACTTAAAAGGGTTAGTATTGCCGGAGAAACCTGAAGTATCAAAAAATTCTTTAGTAATACATTCAGAATTAAAAGAGCGAATAAATTTGGTAATTCAAGAATACAGACAACAGTCTAAACTAAAATCGTTTGGGTTGAGCCATCGAAGGAAAGTTCTATTGATAGGTCCCCCTGGAACAGGAAAAACAATGACCGCAAAAGTTTTAGCATATGAATTACACCTGCCATTACATATCATTCAGGTAGATAAATTGGTTACTAAATTCATGGGCGAGACAAGTGCTAAATTACGACAGATATTTGATTTGATTGAAAAAGAACATGGAGTATATCTTTTTGATGAGTTTGATGCTATAGGTGGCGAACGGTCATTAGATAATGATGTTGGTGAGATGCGTAGAGTGCTTAATTCGTTTTTACAATTCATAGAACTTGATTCTTCAGACAGTCTTATAATTGCTGCAACTAACAATCCTAAATTACTGGATAAGGCATTGTTTAGAAGATTTGATGATGTTTTATACTATGATAAACCCAATGAAGATGAAATAAAGAAACTTATATTAAATACTTTAGGCTCGTTTAAACCTTCAAAAATTGATTGGAAATCAATATTGAATAAAAGCATATCTCTTAGTCACGCTGAAATAGTCTTGGCCTGTACAGATGCAATTAAAAAATCAATATTAGGGAACAAGAAAAAGACTACCACAAAAGTAATAATTGAAATGTTAGAGCAAAGATTGAATGCACATAAAGGAATAAATAAATAATGGATGCAAACCCTTTCAAACATATAAAATTATCAGGCCCTGATGCACATTTTAATTATACTTCTGTTCGATCTGGGGGAAAAAGCCCAAGGATACCAGAAAGAAATAGAGAACAACATGGTAACAGAATCTATCGGCAATTAGAACAAGCATGGCAAGATTCAGAGAATAAATTTTTAGTAGCTTATCCTGAAAGAGCAGGTATTTATTTAGAATTTATCAGTTCACCCGGATTTGAATTAATGATTAAAAGTCTTGAAGATTTAAGACAAGGAATAAGATTATGCAACGTACGAACCGAAATAAGAAGTATCAATAATGAAAGAGTAGAAACAACATTAGCAACTGTTTTTATTCCAAGAGGTAAAAGAAATTTCTTTTTTAGGAAAGTAGAGAAGTATTTAGAAGAGGAAACTAGTACAGGGAAACCCAGAAATGCTGATTTAATCAATTCCATAGAAGAGCTTAGAACCGCCCTTTTGATAGATTCTTTTTGGACAGATGATAGAAGATTAATACCAGATGAACAACCTGAATGGTGTGAGGTCTGGTTGAGAGGTGAGAATGAAGTTGAAGTTATTTCAAATTTTGAGTCAATTTTATCTGAACAGGAAATAAATTCAAAATCAGGTTACATAAAATTTCCTGAAAGAATTGTAAAGCTTGTTCAGGTAAATAGAGAACAGCTTCAAAAACTTTCGAGATTATCGGACGATATTGCAGAGTATAGAAAGGCAAAAGATACTGCCGAATTCTTTTTAAATTTAGAACCTTTCGAACAACAAGAATGGGTTGATGACTTATTACAACGATTATCTATTGATGAAGAATCACAAGTGACAATTTGTCTTTTGGATACAGGAGTAAATAATGGTCACCCATTAATATCACCTGTATTAGTTGATTCAGATTGTTTATCTGTTAAACCAGAATGGGACACCAATGATCATCATGGTCATGGAACACTGATGGCAGGTGTATCTGCATACAATAATTTGCAAGAACTTTTTGAAAGTTCTGATAGGGTTACCTTATACCATAGGCTAGAGTCTGTAAAAATATTGCCGCCAGTAAGACAAAATGACCCTGAACTTTGGGGAGACATTACATCACAAGCCATAAGCATTGCAGAAATCAATTCACCAGATAATAAAAGAGTTATTTGTTCGGCAGTAACTGCTTCTGATACTCGTGATAGGGGTCGACCAAGTTCATGGTCAGGTGCTATTGATAATATTACATCAGGCGCTTTTGACAATGAAAAACGACTGATAATACTTGCGGCAGGAAATATTACAGATTTTAATCAAATCACTAATTATCCTAATAATCAATTGACAGATTCGATACACGATCCCGGACAATCTTGGAATGCGTTAACTGTTGGGGCATTCACTAAATTGACAGATTTAACAGATTCTAGCCTAAATAATTACCAACCATTAGCTCAACAAAATCAGATTTCTCCTTTTACCACTTCATCATTAACTTGGGAAAGTAAATGGCCAATAAAACCGGAAGTGGTATTTGAAGGTGGAAATGTTGCTATTGATAATACTGGTATGTGGACTGAATGCAACGACTTCTCACTAATTTCAACTTATTATCGGCCCACTCACCGTCTTTTTGAACCATTTAATATGACTAGTGCTGCGACTGCACAGGCGGCACGTTTTGCTGCACGCATTCAAGCAATGTACCCGGACTATTGGCCGGAAACAATTCGAGGTTTAATTGTACATTCAGCTAATTGGCCGGAAGAGTTATTCAGGCAATTTGTTCAAAATCCTACTTCAAAAAGAGAAATACTGCAATTATTAAGAATAGCAGGATATGGCGTGCCGAATATTGACAAGGCATTATTTTGTGCTTCAAACAGCTTAACACTCATAGCCGAAGCGGAAATACAACCATTTATCAAAGAAAGAGAGGAGCACCCTAGGACAAATGAAATGCATTTATATAGACTTCCCTGGCCAACACAGGTATTGCAAGAGCTTGGGGAAGCAGAAGTTAAAATGAGAATAACCCTTTCATATTTTATTGAACCAGGTCCGGGAGAGATCGGATGGAAAGATAGATATCGTTATCCCTCTCATGGTTTAAGATTTAACATAAATTCACCAACAGAAAGTGAAGATGAGTTTATAAAAAGAATAAATAAGGCGGTAAGAGAAGATGAGTTTGATCGCCCTGATACAGAAAGCCCTTCTGACCATTGGATGATTGGACAAAATCGAGATAAAGGTTCAATACATTCAGATATCTGGCAAGGTACTGCGGTTGAACTGGCGGCATCCAATTTAATTGCAATTTATCCAAGTATAGGCTGGTGGAGAGAAAGACCATATTTAGAAAAGGTTAATAATAGAACAAGATATTCCTTAATTATCAGTATTGAAACGGAAGAACTAGATGTTGATATTTATACCCCGGTAGCAATTCAACTAGAACAACGTGTTCCAATAGAAATAAGCACAGCACACAACAATGTATAAGCGTAATGCGGCTTAAATACTAAATATGAACGATTTAACTATAAATAAACAGTTGGAGAAAATTGAAAGTGAAATGCGTCAAATACCCGCACTACGCTTATACTCAACGTTGGCAAACATTTGAAAGGACATGAATAGAGTAATCAACAAGTTTTTGGAACTATCGAGACGAACTGACTTCAAAAGGTTTCAAAATAACCTGTCATTAAAACTCTACGAACAATTTGGACTGTCATATAAAAACAACGACAATGAAGTTGTTATGGTGACTAAAATGACAAATGAGTTGAACAACAAGAATTTTGGCAATTTCATTCACATTCGAGCCTATAAAATTCATAGAGCAAAATCCTATGTAGAATTCTCTTACCGAGACAAACCGACAACCAGAGAACTTGGGGACTTAATTGTAATAAGCATCGTATCAGACAAGAAAAAGCGACTACTTCAGAAAACATCAATAATTCAAAACAAAAAAGAAAAGGACATGACATGGGACATTGACCAAGAACAATTATTTCTCCTAAAAAACTTCCCGACAATTTCCTCATCAAAAGGAATTTTCAAAACAATCAGACGCGACCTTGACTTCATTAACATGAGTAACTCACTTGGTAGCTATGGATTATTTCATTCACCGGGAGATATGATATATGCATCAGCAGTTGTAATAGCAAGTCTATATAAGAAGAATAAAATTAACTATGACGACTTTGAAAACATTGAGAGTTACTTATCAAACTCAAATACGAACCCTTTTGGGCATAATCTTTTCCATATAGAAGACATAATCTACTTCTTTGAGAAATACTATCGAAGATTTGCATTTCCTTGGTTGTTCGGTTCACATAACAATTTCTTTCTTGGACACTGCCATTTTACGAGAGACATATCGGACTTTATTAAAAATCTGACCTATTTCAACATTGGAGAATACAGCTACGTCAATGGAACAATAATAGACGAACATCTCGACAATTTTTCAAACACTGTTTTAAGGACAATCGGCTTTCAAGAATTCATTGACATTGACGCTGGTAATGAAAGAGAAATTAATAATGACATCGACATCCAAATTATCGTAACTCACATGGACGTTGGGACAGAGAAAGAATAAAAATTAAAAACGTTTGCCAACATCGGGTGTAGGTAATGGCGGCAGGTACATAAATATGAGGCATTTAGCTCACAAAAAAACATTCGGTTTCGGTGGACACTAATGTGTTCCAAAACCGCTACTACCCATACCCAGAGCTGTTGGCTGCAAGCTAAAAAATAAGTATAATGAATACGCAACAAGTAAAAAACATTATTGAATCTACTAGTGACATTGCATTTATAATAGGTAATGGAATTAATAGATATTTTGGGAATAATGCGATTTCTTGGGAAAACTTACTTCTTGAATTGTGGAACGAAAACAATGGGAATACGCAACAACAAACTTCTATACCCCGAGGCGTATCATTTACTGAATTTTATGATGCATTATTAATTAAAAACTTCACTAAAAAAGATTTTACAGCTGAGTTACAAAAAAGTGTTCAGAAAAAAATGTCTGTATGGGTACCCATTGAAAATGGTCTGAAATCAATCTTAAATAAGATTAAATCAAAAAATGCTCCAGTTTTAACTACCAATTTTGACGATTTGATTCCCAAATCACTTCATTTAGAATTCAGAAAATTAGAAGAAAAGGGATTTACCGATTTCTATCCTTGGTCTTGTTATTATAGTGATATGCAAGTAAATAATCCTTCTAAAAATTTTGGTGTTTGGTATCCAAATGGTATGATAAAATATCATAGAAGTATTAAGCTGGGACTATCTCAATATATGGGAAGTGTATCAAGAGCAAGAAAACTAATCCACAAAGATGTTGAAAGAATTGAATTTACTGGGAAAAATCAAAATTATTGGGAAGGATTTAAAACTTGGTTGCATATCATCTTTAATAACTCATTATTCATTTTTGGTTTGGGTTTAGAAGAAAGTGAAGTTTTTATACGGTGGTTACTAATAGAAAGAGCAAAATATTTCAAAAAATTTCCCAAAAGACGACATAAAGGATGGTATATAATGAAGAAAAAAGAAAAGGAAGAGATTACTGAAGGAAAGAAATTTTTCTTTAAATCAGTAGGAATTGATGTTATAGAACTAAATGAGTACAAAAATGTTTACGAAGATATTTGGGAATAAAGCCAGCTGCCAACAAAAAATATAATGCATGCCGCAATTAGTTGTAAATATGAAAGTTAATACACAAATCAAATTAGTCGTAACTTGAAAAATAATCGTTTCAAAATGCGTTGCACGCCATATTTAATCCCTTGTGCCCAATGCTACAAACATTGTTATTCATGGATACTGACATAGTACTTGATATTTTAAGATGATCTTGCCCCCATCTTGTAGTCAGTCAGAAAAACAGCTATATTTAATTAATGCAAATAAAGCAGAACAATAAGAGCATACGACAAAGAAATTAAGCTATCGACAGTAATAATGACAGCAGAGGAAATTATCTCTTGGAAATGTTGTGAAGGATATTGTAATCGGCACGGGAAATTAAGGATCAAGTTGATTAATTTATTGTACGATTTTTTGTAAAGAAGAGTTGTTTGTTTTAACTTTCAAGAATAACAAATGATTAACCTGTGGAAACGGGCAACTACATACATATCCCTAATAACACAAAGGCAAGCAATTATATTCTTTGCATGTGGGAGTTTCTGGGAGGCAGTCAATATACGGAACATATTTTACCCCAGGGAGTCGTCGAGATTGTGTTTAATCTGGCTGAGCCGATAAAAGGCAAATTGCCTAACGCTGACAGCGTAGCCCAAGCCCCGCTTTGTTTTATTCAGGGAATTCATACCCATACATTAACGGCGTATTATTCGGGCGCTCATCATCTGTTCGGCATCAGACTTCGCCCTTATACCGTGAAGGATTTTCTTAATATACTTTCGCGGGAAGCAAGTAATCAGGCAATTGACGCGGTTCTGGTAAAGCCGGAGTTTCGTAATTTATGGCATCAATTGTGCGAAGCAAAGAGCTTTCGGGAAAGGGTAATGCTGGTAGAAAACTCTTTCCGGTTTGATTCTGTTCCGGGATGTTCGCGGTCTGCCCGTATTTGTGAATTATTCTATTCAAACCAAATAGATTCATTTAAATCGGTTGATCAACTTGCCCGGGAAGTTTGTTATTCTTCACGACAACTCAGCAGAAAATCGCACGAGCTTTTTGGACTTTCGGCTGAAGAACTTATTCTTTATAAAAAATTCATGTATTCGGTGAATTTAATGCATCGCGAGAATTCCAGGTTGGTAGACATTGCGCTTCAAAGCGGATTCTATGACCAGCCCCATTTCAACAAAGTATTTAAATCCTTTACCGGACTTACGCCAAAGGAATATTATTCTCAAAAGACAAGCCTGCCATTCCATTTATTTATATAACCTCGGTAATCGGAATAAATGTCCGATTTATACAATTATTTAAGACAGACACTCCTATTTTGCATTAAAAAATGGAGTTTAATGATGTTAAAGAAGAATATAAATTCAATCAAAAGGATAACTGTCTTAAATCTGTTTGGGAAAGGATTGATTTACACAACAATCCTGATTGCCTGCTATTTGATAGTCGGATACATTTTGCACCTGGCGATCTTTCCCGAAGACAAACCTGAAGTTTCTTCTTATTTTAAACCAGGACATGTTTTTGAAAGTCAGGCTGAAGGATTCCGGCAGACAGTCGCCAGGCAGGAAAACGGACTGGTTTATTGTTATTTGGAAATTAAACCTTATGCTCCTGGCCCGCCGAAGCATATTCATACCAACTTTGACGAAACTTTTGAAATTGAAAACGGGGAACTTTCCATCTGGATTGACGGAAAGATTAAAAAAATAAAACCGGGCGAGACTGTCCGTATTCCGAAAGGAACTCCACATAAACCGTTTAACGAAACATCCGATACGATACGAGTGAAAGGCGCTTTTCCGTTTCCCGAAGGGTTCGCTTTCGGTTTGGTACAAATATACGGATTAATGGACGACGACCCGGATTTTGGCAAATTTCCTCATACAATGTTAATGGTCGCGCCGCTGTATCAGAGCGATTTTGATTCTTACCTTGCGGAAGGTCCTCCTGTTTTTATTCAAAAATTAACATCGTTTATCCTTACTCCGATTGCACGACTCATGGGATACAAAAGTTACTATAAGAAATATGACATATCTATGAAGGGGAATGATAAGGCGATTTATCTTCAAAAAAATAAATAAAACACGTAAATATAACCGCGAAGCTTTATGTCACCCGTCCCGGGTTTTTCCTCTTTTGTATGATTCTTTACATACAGTAATGTCAACCCTCCGGGTTTATGAATCGCCTGAACTAATACCGGGCGATAATGAAATAAGAATAAATATTTTATAGCAACGGAAATTTATGACCCATCAACCCCGGAGGGGTGGAATGATTGTAACAAATATCGCCAATCCGAAATCAACCCCGAAGGGGTGAAATAAGAATAACCGCAAAACCTTATGTCGCCCGTCCCGGGTTTTTTCTATGATTGATGATTCTGTGTCTACAGTAATGTCAACCCTCCGGGTTTATATTTTGTCTGAACAAATATCGGACGATAATGAAATAAAAAAAATATTTTAGAGTAACGAATTTTTATGACACCAACCCCGCAGGGGTGAAATGATTGTAACGAGACAAACCGGACAGAAATCCAAACCCCGCAGGGGTGAAATAAGAATAACCGGAAAACCTTATGTCACCCGTCCCGGGTTCTGTATCTGTTTGCTGATTCTGTGTCTACAGTAATGTCAACCCTTTGGATTTTAGATATGCGATTGACCGATTGACGACAAAAAGATAAGAGCTTCCACAATCTGTTGTATAGAGCGAATCCAAGATTTTATTCACGAAACCGCAAATAGACTTTTTATTTATTAAATTTATTATCCGCAAAATAAAGAGGTTGTAGATGGCATACAGAACTGTCATTATTTACTTGTTTTCACTCGGTCTTATTTTAGCGCAAACTCCCGACTCGTTGAAAGGGAAGTGGATTCCCGGATTGACAACGGGACTCGGCATCAATCAGGTGGCTTTCAATAATTGGGTAAAGGGAGGCGAGAATTCGATCGCCTGGACATTGTACGGCGACTTTAAATTGAAATACGGCGCAGACAAATGGAATTTCAAACATCAATTAAAAGCCGTTTACGGAAGGGCGAAAATAGGCGAAGCCACTTATAAAACTACGGAAAACGATCTATTTATGGAAGACGTCCTTTCGTATAAAGCCGGCTGGGCTGTCGACCCGTTCTTTTCGAATTCTTTGAGAACGCAGGTTACCAAAGGATACGACTACAAATTAACCGGCGCTCCCAACGTGTCGGATTTTTTCGATCCCGGTTATATTACTCAAACCTTCGGCTTCGCTTACGACAAATATTCGAACATTACCACAAGAATCGGCGTCGCATTTCAGGAGGTAATATCGAACCGATTTATTCAATATACCGACGACCCTGAAACGAGCGAAATCGAAACGTTCAAGTTCGAAACGGGATTCGAATCCGTTACGGATATGAATTTTAAGCTCGACGACAATATCGCGCTTGCAAGCAAATTGAGATTGTTCTCGCGTTTCGAAAGCCTGGATGTGTGGGACGTAAGGTGGGACAACGTAATTACCGCTAAAGTGAATAACTGGCTGAGCGTAAACTTTACTTACTTGTTGCTCTATGAAAAAGCGCAGTCGTTAAAAACGCAGACTAAAGAAGCGTTGCAAATAGGAATCACTTATTCTATTTTGTAATTATGGGAATGTTATTGACTCAAATAATTTTTCTTGCTTCGTCGTTTATTGCGGCGGTCGGACTAATTTATGTGATTTATGCCCGCGCGGGCGAAACGGTAAACACCAGGCTTTTTTTGTTGACGCTCTTTCTTATAGTCGGCTATTTGATTTCGCACACGATTCATTTTGTGTTCATGCCGTCGCACGACGTAACTCTGCTCGACCGTTCGTGCCATTCCCTGCTCCTTTTGATTATGGTTTCGATTACGTTTTTTACCATTTACTATCCTCATAAAACTCTTAAAACAAAGCTTGCGGAATTCCTGATAATAGTTCCTTCGGTAGTTTTGCTGGTAATGTTATGGAAAGGGTGGCTGGTAAGAGAATCGCACGCTCACGATTTCAGCTTCTATCCGTATTTCAGCGATCTCTATCCGCTCTACTTAATCTGGTATTTGATTTTGATTCTCTTGAATTATTACTGGATTATTTTAAAATACAAATCGACGGACAATCCCGTTTACAAAAAACAATTGATGTTGTATCTATTCGGACTTGTAATTACGAGCACGGCAACGTATATCTTCGGTTTGCTTTTACCGTGGATACTCGGCTTTTATTATCTCGTTGAAATAAGTCCGCTGGCGTTTACGGTCGGCTTCATTTTCTTTACCGCCGTAGCCGTTGGCAAATATAATATGTTTCCGGTCGCAAAGGAGAAAGTTGCGGCTTTCAGTCTTAATAAAAAAATATTTTTTGTCGCATTGATCTTCGTCCCAATTATAATTCTATTGATACAAATTCCCATCGGAAGAATAATATTCGGCGTCGAGCCGGGAAGCGAACAGATACGGTTCTTTCTCTACAGCGCGCTCGTCGGAATTATAGTAAGCGTTACTCTTTCTTTTGCATTTTCGAAAATTATCGCGCAGCCGATATCAATCTTAAAAGAAAAAGTAAACGAAATAGAACGCGGCAATTTCGACGTTAAGACCAACATCCGCTCGAACGATGAAATCGGCGAATTGTCCCGCGCTTTCGACAACATGGCTGAAACGTTGAGTAATAATATCCGCGAATTAAAAAGAAAAGAAGAAAGAATTTCCGTGCTGTTGAACGCGTTCGAAAAATCGCTTGCCGCAATTGCCATAGTCGACAAGGACTTGAAGATTATCGAAGCGAACGGACGGTTCTACGAAATTTGCGAATGCGAATTAAAATCCGGTCTGAAAGGTAAATCGATTCGCGAAGCGCAGTTCGGTTTGTCGGAAAAAACGCTCGACGAAATTATAAACGCTGTTAAACAAAAGAATATTTATCTGGGCGAGATTCGCGTAATTACCGCGAGCCGAAACGAAAAAGACCTGTTGATTTCCGTGTCGGAAAACGGCGACCCGGGCTCGGGTTATCTGTTCGTGGAAATCGATATAAGCGACAGAAAGAAATTGGAAGCCGAAATTATAAGGTCGGAAAAATTCGCTTCGCTGGGAAAGATGTCAGCCGTCCTTGCCCACGAAATTAAAACTCCGCTTACTTCGATAAAAATGAACGCCGATATTTTGAGCAAATCGCTCGATCTGACAGAAGACGAAAAAGAATCGTTTTTTATTATCAACAAGGAAATTACAAGGCTTACCAATCTGGTCAAAGAAGTTCTTCGGTTTTCGAGAGAACTGACAATTTCGAAATCGGACGCCGATATTCATTCTTTGTGCGAAGACGTTGTAAGGCAGACGATGCCGGATCAATCCGACAAAAACGTTGAGATTGTCAATAATGTTGCAAAAGTTACATTGAACGTCGACCCGGATAAATTCAAACAGGTGTTGATTAATCTTGCTCAAAATGCGCTAGACGCAATCGATAAAAACGGCAGACTCGAATTTTACTCTTCTTTCGAGGATGACCGTTTCTGCTTATACATTAAAGACAACGGAAAGGGAATCGAAGATAAAGATAGAATCTTCGATCCGTTTTACACTACCAAAGCTTCGGGAACCGGGCTCGGACTCTCGATATCAAAAAAAATAATCGAACTCCACGGCGGCGATCTTGTGCTCGTAAAATCTCAGCCGGGAGAAACAATTTTTCGAATTAAAATTCCGCATGAAAAATGAAACCCAAATTATTAATCATCGACGACGACGATTCGATTCGTCAAACGTTAACTAACTATTTCAAGAAACTCGGTTATGGAGTTTTATCCGCGCGCGACGGCAATGAAGGGCTCGAAATTTTTGAAGCCGGTTTGCCCGACCTTATTATCTCCGATATCAGAATGCCGGGTTTGTCGGGCATCGAATTTTTGCAGAAGGCAAAAGAGACCGACTCTCATGCAAAGATCATACTGATAACAGCTCACGACGATTATAAAACGACAATCGAGGCGATGCAAAAAGGCGCGTACGACTATTTCGAAAAGCCGCTCGACATCGAAAAACTAAAAATTGCGGTTGAACGCGCTTTGGAATCGAAACAGTTGAGCGAACGAATCGGCTCGATGATCGAAAAAGAAGCCGAAGAATTCAAACCCGAAAAAAGACTGATCGGCAAATCTTCTTCCATGAAAGAAATCTATAAGATAATCGGGCAGGTCTCAACAAACAGAGTGACTGTTTTGATACAGGGCGAAAGCGGCACAGGAAAGGAATTGATCGCTAAGTCGATTCATTACAGCGGCATTACGCAGAACCATCCTTTTGTAGCCGTAAATTGTACTGCAATTACCGAGTCGCTGCTGGAAAGCGAATTGTTCGGACACGAAAAAGGCGCTTTTACCGGAGCCGACAGATTGAAAAAAGGGAAATTCGAACTAGCCGGCGAGGGAACCATTTTTCTCGACGAAATTTCGGAAATGTCCCCGCATCTTCAGGTGAAATTATTGAGAGTTTTGCAGGAAAGGGAATTCGAACGCGTCGGAGGCGAAAATTTGATACCGATGAAAGCGCGTATTATTACGGCAACCAACAGAAACCTGGAGCGGCTCGTAAAGGAAGGCAAATTTCGAGAAGATCTTTATTTCAGACTGAAGGTCGTTTCGATCGACGCGCCGCCTTTAAGAGAACGGAAAGAAGATATTCCCGCGCTTGTTAATTATTTTCTCAATAAATTGAACGCCGAACTTCACAAGAACGTAAATAAAATCTCTGCTGAAGCCATGGAAGCGTTGACGGATTACGATTGGCCCGGTAACGTGCGCGAACTGGAAAATACTCTGATGCAGGCTATTGTCCTTTCTAACGATGAAGTTTTGCATAAAGAAAATCTCTTGATAAAAACCGGTCTTTACGACAATCCGAATAAACTTATATCGCTCAAGGAAATGGAAAAGAAGCATATAAAATTCGTTCTGGATCGTACCGGCTGGGACAAACCGAAAGCGGCGGAAATTCTGGGCATATCCCTGCCCACTTTATATTCGAAAATCGAAAATTACGGTTTGAACGAAAATGACGGCAAAAACTAACGCTCTCAGATTACTCGATAAACTGAACGTAGGTTACGAGACTGCGGTTTACGAATTCAGCGAAGACGAAATCGATGCCGTTTCGGTAGCCCGGAAAATAGGAGCCGAGCCGGAGCGGGTTTTTAAGACGCTCGTCGCAAAGAACGAATCCGGCGATATCTTTGTTTTTGTAATTCCCGGCAACTGTGAGATCGACCTGAAAAAAGCCGCTTCTACTGCCGGCGTCAAGAAGATTGAGCTGGTTAAAGTTAAAGAACTTCAGCCGCTAACCGGCTATATCAGAGGCGGATGTTCTCCGATCGGAATGAAAAAGCAATATGCGACGTTTATCGACGAAACGGCGCAAATGTGGGACAAAATATACGTCAGCGCCGGAGCGAGAGGGGTGCAGTTGCTGATTTCGCCCGAGAATCTGAGAGAAATTACAAATGCGGAATTCTCCGAACTAATAAAGTAGCCCTGCCGATTTATTTTCTTTTTATTGCGGTTTTTTCTTAAATTTGAAGCTCAAAAAAAGGAGATTATTTAAATGGCAAAACAACAAAGCTTTGCAGATAAAGCAAAAGCGAAAGCAAAAGCGGCTTTTGTGAATGTTAAAGTGGTTTCTACGGTTAAATCAGAAAACGGCAAATATAAATTCCAGGAAAAATTCGTAAAACTTGACGACGTTAATAAAGTAACATCTTTAAAATAAATATCTTTTTTATACCGAAATATCCTGTCGAAAGTCCGTAGTCGTATACCCGCTGTCCGGTCGAGATGAATCAGTGTCGCTAGTTATAACTAAGCATGCTGGTTCCGTTTTCGATTATCCTATTTTCTTAAATAAAACGAAAGGAGCCTGTCATGAGAAATTATAAGAGCTTTACGCTGAGGAATTGGAAGGAATTGCCGCAATTGCAAAAATTGAGCGATTACGAGAAGAAAGCCATTGAAGTTGTCGGTACGGTTCTTCCTTTCAAAACAAACAATTATGTAGTCGAGGAACTGATAGATTGGAATAATATTCCCGACGATCCGATTTTTACGTTAACGTTCCCGCGCGCGGAAATGCTGCGGCAGGAACATTATAAGGAAGTGGAGAAATTGCTCGATTCCAACGCGCCGCAGGAAGAGATAAAAGAAACGGTTAAAAACATCAGGTGGGAACTCAATCCACACCCTGCGGGACAAAAGTACAACGTGCCGAAAATTGACGGTATCGAATTAACGGGAGTTCAGCATAAGTACAGGGAAACCGTCCTGTTTTTCCCGAGTCAGGGACAAACGTGTCACGCTTACTGTACTTTCTGCTTCAGGTGGCCTCAATTTGTCGGTATGAACGAATTGAAATTCGCGATGAAAGAAACAGAATTGTTGATTAGGTACTTGAAAGAACATACCGAAGTAACCGATCTGCTTTTTACCGGCGGCGATCCGTTAATAATGAAGACTAAAATTCTCGCCTCTTATATCGATCAAATACTCGACGCCGACATCGAAAATCTTCAGACTATAAGAATCGGAACCAAAGCAATCGGCTACTGGCCATACCGCTTTATTGACGACCCCGACGCCGACGATCTGATAAGACTCTTCGAAAAGATTATTTCAAAGGGTAAGAATCTGGCAATCATGGCGCATTTCAATCATCCCGTTGAACTGAGCACTCCTGCGGCCGAAGAAGCAATAAGAAGAATCAGGGCGACGGGCGCGCAGATTAGAACGCAATCGCCGTTGTTGAGACATATTAACGACTCGTCCGAAGTATGGGCTGAAATGTGGCGCAAGCAGGTCAATTTGAACTGCATCCCTTATTACATGTTTGTGGCTCGCGATACGGGCGCTCAGGAATTCTTCGGCGTTCCGCTCGTCGAAGCGTGGAATATTTATCGAAACGCCTACAAGAATGTTAGCGGCGTTTGCCGTACGGTGAGAGGACCCAGTATGAGCGCCACTCCGGGCAAAGTTCAAATTCTCGGCGTAAGCGAAGTTAACGGCGAAAAGACAATCGTACTTAGATTTTTGCAGGGCAGAGATCCGGACTGGGTCGCCAGACCGTTCTTTGCCAAATACGACGAGAAGGCAATCTGGCTCGACCAGCTTAAACCCGCTTTCGGAGGCGATAAATTCTTCTTCGAAGATGAGCTCGAATCGATCTTTCACGAACATATCTACGACGACGAATCGGAAAATTTCGAATAACGGATAAATTGATTTGACTGTTAATCCCGGATTAATCTGCGCGCGAGATTATTCCGGGATTTTTTTTAGTATGCCACAATTGAACTAAAATACGGCATAATTACGGATAATTTAATAACTTTGACCTGTCAACTTTATAAAACTCGGATGAATAGAGAGCGGCTTACAATTCTGTTAATAATTTTTATGATTGCGCAGTTAATGCATGCGCAAAACGTTGACGTAGAAATTTACCGCAAAACCGCTCTCGAGCATATGGAAAACGGCAGATACGGCGAAGCAATCGACCAGTTAAACAAGTATATTTCCGCAGTCCCGCAAAATCCCGAAGGCTACAATTTAAGAGCTCTCTGTTTTGAACAACGCAAGCAATATGAAAACGCAGTCCTCGATTTCAGAAGAGCCATTGCGCTCGAAAAAAACAATTCCAGAAGAAACGAATATCTTAAAAATCTAAGAAGAGTTCAGGAAGTATGGTATAACATACTCAATAAAAAAATCGAAGGGCATTTGAGGGAAATTGCAATCAATCCCGACAATCCGATCAATTACCTGGAAATCGGTAAATGCTACCGCTGGATGGAAATCTGGAACAAAGCCGAAGAATGGTACGACGAATATCTGAAGCGGGACGACAATGCCTCGCCCGACGAAATTATCCGATATACCGAAATACTCGCAAAAACCGGAAGCATTAAAAAAGGCGAAACGATACTCAAGAAATACGTGGAAAGATATCCCGACGACTGGCGGCTCTGGAGCCGGTACGGTTATTTTACGATGTGGCTGGGCAAATACAGAATTGCCAAAGACGCTTTCGAAAAAGCCCTTGCGATAAAACCGTTTTTCAAAGAAGCCAGAGACGGCCTCGATATTGTTAACAGACAGGCTTACGTTACACAGCAAAATCCGCGCGCATTCGAAAAAGAATATCCGATCGACAGGTATTATCGCCTTCTCAAAAAGAGTCCTTCCGATGTGGAAATGAGGTTTAAACTCGTCGACGAATTGCTTAAAGCCAAACGAATCGAAGAAGCGTATCAACAGCTTCAAATTATCGGTTTTGCGCACAGCGACGACGAACGCTTCCAATCCAAATGGGATTATGTGGTGCAGTTCCGCGACAGTCTCTACCGGCTCAATCTCGACAGAGCGAAATCAAGACTCGAAAAAAATCCGCTCGACAAAGAGGCGCTTAAAATTCTTTCGCGCTATTACGAGTATCTTCAGTACTACGACAGCGCAATGGCTTACCTCGATAAATACTTTGAAGAAGTCCCGGACGAAGAGGACCCCGAACTTATTTTTCAGTACGCAAGAATGGCGGCGTGGAATCGCGAGTTCGACCGGGCAATCGATATTACCGACAAACTTCTGGAAAAATACCCCGACAATCTCGATTATCAATTATTCAGAGCTCAGGTTTCAATTTGGATAAAAAGAGACCTGGAGCTTGCCAAACAATATCTCAATAACGTTTTGCAGAAAAGACCAAACAGTCTGGACGCAAATATTGCAATGGGGTCTTTGATGCTGATTGAAAGAAAATTTGACGAGGCGCAAAAATACGCCGACAAAGCGCGCGGCATCGACCCAACCAACGACGAGGTTATTAAATTACAGTCGGATATCGACTGGCAAAAGTTGAGAGAAGAAGAGGAAAAACTCTACCGGATTCTGGAGAAAGGGCGCAAGGAAGTTCTCGACGGCAATTGCAAGGACGGTCTGGTTTTTTACGAAGAGTATATGTCGAAAGCCGAGCCGAATTTGCTGATACTCAAAGAATACGGCGACGTGCTTTTCTGCGCGAAAGAATATCAAAGAGCTCTCGAAGCATACAATCAGGTGCTTGACCTGGGATACAATTACGACGCCGCATTGCAGCGCGCAAAAGTTTATTATGCAATGGGCGATTCGGTAAACGCCGTACGCGCGTTTAAGGAGCTGGTAGAAGATGATTCGACGGATTTCGAAGCGCAATTGTATCTGGGCGACTCTTATCTGAAATTGGGAGAGCCCGATTCGGCGCGTAATATATATAATATGCTCCTTGAAACCTGGGACCTCGATTCCTCGAGAGTCGCAATGGTGGAACTCCGAAAGGGCTGGCTGCCGATTACCGGCATTGCGGCTATACTCGAAACGTTTCCGTATTATGTGGGAATTGCGCCCCTTTCTCAATATTATTCCGACAATATCAGTTTCAGTCTTTCCACTTTCGGAATTCGAGCCGATCTGGGAATAAATAATTATCTCTCCGCGGGATTTCTGTTCGGTTCGACACGCCTCAACTCGAATTCTCAAATCCTTGACCCGGACATAATTTCCACCTACGATTATATCGGCGCCAGAAGTTACAGAACGTTGAAGGGATTGATAACTATTCGTATTTCGAAGCGCTTTAACGTCGGCACGGGATTCGGAATAACCAATTCAGCGGGAACGTTACGGCGCGAAGAAAAAGAAGCGTTTGCAAATTTCGAAATTAAGGATACGGTTTCCGTGTCGTTTACTTATCAGAATTCCGACGGAGCTTTGATTCTCTATTCGCCCTATTTGATCGATCAGCAATATTACGCCTCGCTCTATCGTATCGGCGGATATTACATCCACAAGAACGGACTTAAAATCAGCGGGTCGTTTCAATATATTTCCGTTTCCGATATCAACGAAGGCAACGACTTGATGATACGACTCGGTAAATACGTTTACAACGATTTAATACTCGGCTACGAATATTATTACACGAATTATAGATTCAAATCGCAGTATTACTATTCGCCTCAGAATTTCGAATCGCACAGTTTCTGGCTGGACAACGAGCTCGAAAAAAAGAAGGATTTAACGGTTATACTCGGCGGAAAGATAGGATACATTCCTTTCAGTAAATTTATTGCGCTCGAAGGTCATCTCGAAGCGCTCTATCGTCCTTTGGAAAACCTTACTATCAGCGGTCGAATGGGAATGGGAAGCACATCCAGGGACGACGCGAGCTACAGATATTTTTCAACTCAGTTATCGGTTTATTGGACGGCATTTTGAGGAAAGTAAAAATGAAATATTTGTTATTGCTCTTATTCTCCCTGACCGTAATTTGTAATGCTCAGGAATACAAATTAGCGGGCGAGCCGATTCAGGGTTCCGTTATGGTCGGAACGGGAGAAAATATATCCGAAGTATATCTGGACGGCGAGCCGGTTCAGGTAGATAAAAACGGCAGATTTGTAATCGGTTTGGACAGGGATGAAAAAGGTCCGAAAACCTTGAAAATAATTTTTAAAGACGGAAGCGTAAAAACCGAGAAACTGACGGTTAAAAAACGAAAGTATAAAATCCAGCGTTTGAAAGTAAAAAGCAGATACGTCAATCCGCCGGCTGAAGAAATGGAAAGAATAGAACGGGAGTCAGAAATTATGAAAAAAGCCCGCAAAAAGATCGGACTGGTCGATTCGATGATGTTTGACGACGGATTTATTATGCCGGTTGAAGGCGGCAGAATTACGAGCCTTTTCGGCAGTCAGAGGATCTTAAACGGCGTTCCGAAAAAGCCGCACAATGGCATCGATATCGGAGGCGTGGGACGAGGCGCTCCCGTCAAAGCCGCAGCCGACGGAATTGTCGTCCTTGCGGGAAAAAATTTCTACTTCAACGGCAATTTTGTTTTGATCGACCACGGTTTGGGCTTGAATTCGATATATCTGCATCTGGATAAATTATACGTAACCGACGGACAAAAAGTGAAAAAAGGAGACGTCATTGGCGAAGTCGGTTCTACCGGTCGTTCTACCGGTCCGCATCTCCATTGGGGAGTTCAATGGTATTCAAAGAGAATCGATCCGATGAGCGTTCTTAATCTCACTTTAAATTAACCGTTCGTCAGTTCGCGGATATCGTCGATAATTTTAACTCCGGCTTTTTGCAAAACGTTTTTCGATTGATGTCCCGTAGAAAGCAGAATACAATCGGCGCCCATCGCTTTTGCCACTTCATAGTCGTGAAGCGTGTCTCCGATAAGCAGCAGCCCGCCGTTTCCGTTCCCGATTTTCTTTAACAATTCCAAACCGAGGTGGAGTTTGCCCGCTGCGTAAATATTATCGAGACCTACAATATGGCTGCAATATTTGTCGACGCCGTAATGTTTAGCCATCTCCTCGAGCGTGCGCTGGGAATAAGCGGAGAGTATCGACTGTTCGGCCGAAACGCTCCTGATTTTTTCCATTACTTCGGGTACGCCCTCGTAAAGCGAACATTCGTATTTTCTTCTTTCGTATTCGTCGATCCAGAGTTTGCCTACGACTTCGAACGGTTCTTTTTCAAAATCGAAACCGAGTTTGGCGTAATAATCCTTTACGGGAATGGTAAAAATATTTTTATATTTTTCTTTCGTAATATTTGGCAAATTCCTTTCGCTGAGGAGGCGGTTGATGATTTCGATTCCGAGATCGACGTCGTCGAGTATCGTCCCGTTCCAGTCCCAGATAATATGTCGATATTTTTCGAGCATTTTTTTAGCTGCAAAATTAGTAATTTTTGACGAATTGGTTTGTTTCGATTTAACTTTTTAAAGATTGTTCCGATAATAAACGGGATGAATTGCAGTTTTGTCGCGACGGTTGTGTTTTATGAGGAGATACGAGACGCTTATAGCTTTTAGGGATTACGAAGAGAGATGGAATACAGCTTACTTAAATATTATCGTTTGATTTTAATAACGGCGTCGGTATTATTTGCCGTTAATACGGTTACGGGACAATCGTTAGATCCTTCCAAAAGATTCAGCCAGTACGTCATAGAAAAATGGACAAACAAAGACGGACTTCCGCAGAATTCCGTTTACGGAATTATGCAATCGAAGGACGGCTTCCTCTGGTTCGGCACCGAGGAAGGATTTGTGCGATACGACGGAATTCGGTTCGAAGTATTCAGCTCCGAAAATATCGATTTGATGAACAACAACCTAGTAGTAACCATATTGCAGGATTCAAAAGGCGTTTTCTGGGCAGGCACGTTCGGGGGATTGTTAAAATATTCGGAAAAAGAAGTTAAGTTATACGATTTAAGCAAGGGTCTTTCTAACAATTCCGTCAGAGCGCTTTTCGAGGACGAATACGGAAGAATCTGGGCGGGCACATCAGACGGATTGAATATAATAGAAGGCGATTCGGTAAAAACTTACTCGGTTAACGACGGTTTGACGAACGATTATATCTATAAAATTACGGGCGATAGAAAAGGCAAAATTTATTTGGCGACCCGCACGGGAGGCGTAAATATTGCGGAATATGACCGCAATCAAGTTAAATTCAGCGCCATTACAACCGAGCATGGTTTGTCGAGTAATTTCATCCGATCGGTTTATCTGGACAGTAAAAATCAACTTTGGGTCGGCGCTTTCCAGTCGGGCATTGAATTAATTAAAGACGGGAAGCCGGTGAATTTTGAAGGCAAAGAAAAATTGAAGCGGCTTTCGGCGCTCGATTTCGAGGAAGACGAAGACGGTATAATTTATATCGGAGCCGAAAGCGGTCTTTACAGATTGAACAAAGGACGCGTCGACAGTTTTATATTATCGTCGCAGACAAATTATAACAATATTATCGACCTTTTCTTCGACAGAGAAGGCAATCTCTGGCTGGGCACTTACAGCAACGGTCTGTATAAAATTCGCGAAGGTACGTTTACCGCTTTTGCAAAAGAAGAAGGCTTGCCCGAAAATTTCGTATTGTCTGTTATTGCCGACAAGAAGGGCGTATGGGTTAGCACCCGTTCCAATAATATTACAAGAATTATCGACGGGCAGGTATCCAATTATGTATATAAATCCGACCCGGATCTAATGATACAAACTTACGCCGTAAGGAACGATACTTTATGGATGGGCACAAACAAAGGACTCTATTTTTATGTTGACGGAAAAGTTCGAAAGATAAAAAAAGAAGAATGCGACAATTGCAGTCAAATTTATGCGCTCTACGTCGATAAAAAAAATAATCTTTGGGTCGGTACGGATGGCGGCGGATTATTCTTATACGAGAGAGGGAAACTTGTTAATAAATCGGTTGACGAAAAGTCGTCGCTATTGCGCGTTAGGTTTATTACGGAAGACGACAAAGGGAATCTGCTTCTCGGAACGGCTGGAAACGGATTCATTATTTATAACGACGGCGTTTACAAATATTACGAAGAATCTAACGGATTCCCGTCAAACTTAGTGCGGCATGTAATTTATGACAAGACGGGAACGATATGGATAGCAACGAGCGGTAAAGGAATATTGAGAATTAAAAACGGAATAGTGCGACAGATAACGAGAAGAGAAGGTTTGCCGACTGATGCCGTGCATGCGATTGCGGAAGACGCGGAAGGTTTTGTCTGGGGAAGCGGCAACGGCGGTATATTCAGAGTGAGAAAATCTGAATTGAATGGAGTTGCCGACGGAAAAATCGAGTCGGTATATGCCGAAAAATTCGGTACGGAAGACGGCATGAAAAACAATGAATGCAACGGCGGAGTGCAGGGCGCCGTTGCCGTCGATTCGTCGGGCAAAATATGGTTTCCTACGATTCAGGGAGTCGTGTCGGTCGACCCCGAATCGCAACATTACAACGACTATGTGCCGCCGGTGCAAATCAGAAGAGTGCTTTTCGATTTTGAACCCTCGGAAATTTCCGCCAGTATGAAAGCTCCCGTCGGAACCTCTATAATCAGATTCGATTATATCGCTCCTTCATTCTGTAAACCGGAGAAAATAAAATATAAATATATACTCGAAGGTTACGAAAGTAACTGGAATGTGTGGGAAAACCGGAGAAGCGTAATCTATTACAACCTGGAACCCGGCGAGTATACGTTCAGAATCACATCGGCAAATAAATACGGAGTGTGGGGCAATCAGGAAGCTAAAGTTAATATCTACATACCGCCGGCAATTTATCAGACAATTTATTTCAAGATTACCGCTCCGCTCTTAATGATCGGCTTTATTTATCTAATTATTAAATGGCGCGTTAAAAAGCAGGAAAAACAAACGGCGCTGCTTGAGAGAATCGTCGAAATACGCACTGAAGAATTGAAGAACGAAATAAAGGCCAAAGAAGCGGTTCAAAAAGAGTTGAAGGAATATGCCGAAAAACTGGAAGAGCTGAACAAAACCAAAGACAAATTTTTCTCGATTATATCTCACGATCTCAGAAATCCTCTCTATTCGATCGCATCCTCTGCCGATTTCCTTATGAATAACAGAAAAGTTCTAAGCGACGGAGAAATAGACGAACTGATAAATCTGATTAAGAATTCAACCCTTCTTTTGAATAACCTGATTGAAAACCTGTTGGCTTGGGCGCGTATTCAAACGGGCAGAATCGATTACCAGAAAATAGACTTCGACATTACGGAATCGATAAATAATATTGTTGCTTTGCTGCAAACTTACGCCGGACAAAAAGAAATAACGATTGAATTTATACCCGGAGGAAAGATATATGTATTCGCGGACAAAACAGCTATCGAATCGATTCTCCTGAATTTGTTGTCGAACGCAATTAAATTTTCTTATCCGGAAGGCGTTGTTACGGTAAAAACGAAGGACTCGAACGGCGATTATCTCGAAGTTTGCGTTGAAGATAACGGCGTCGGCATTGGCAACGACGACCTGTCCAGAATATTTGATCCGAACGTCAACTATACTCAAAGGGGAACGCAGGGCGAAAAGGGCACGGGACTCGGACTTATGCTATGCAAAGAACACGTAGAAAATAACGGCGGAAAACTTTGGGTGGAAAGCGAACTCGGAAAAGGCGCTAAATTTTATTTTACCGTACCTTTAAGCAAGGAAAAACGGATAGGCCAAACGGTTTCTAACGGTTAATTAATTTTTGACTTAGGAGCAGACTTCAGTCCTTCGTAATAAATCAAGTCGGCGTCGATCGATCCGATTAATATTTTTGTTTTTACTTTTACCGGTATTTTCAGTTCGTCGTCTGTCATCCAGATTACAATAGTGCCCTCGCTTTTGAACAATCCGCCTTCTCTTATTATCGGTTCGAGAATAATGCACTTAAATTCGCCTGCGTCGACGTTAATTGTTTCTTTGCCCCGGTAAATTACGTCGAGCGGATAAACTTTGTCTTTGTAAAAATTTTCGAGCTGAATTTTATCGCCGGGCTTCATGTTCGAAAAATCATAAGTCCTGGCGTAGTAAAAAGCGGAAACGATATCGTTGACATATTTGGGAATTTCATATGAGCCTTCGGAAGTTCTGGCGATTCCCCGCCTTTGATCGAAGAAGGCCGAAAAATCGCGTGAGTATCCGCCTTCTCGAATGTGCTGTTCGAATCGCCACGGAAAGATTCCTTCGGTGTCGATGTACGTTTCGTATCTGTCTCGAACTTTGTAAAACATATCGAAAGCCGGGATGGAATTGACTTTGAAGACAACGTTGTAGACTTCTCGTCCCGCTATTTTTACGGTGCGCGGAATTGAAAACTCGGCTATTCCGGCGGTTACAAAACCGTATCTTACTTCGAATCTCAGAGTCTCGCCGGCGGCAAACGCTTTATTCTCGATTCTTCTGAATTCGCTGTTTTTGTTTTGCGAATAATGTATTTCGCCCGCCGAGAATAAAATGAAAAGAGTAAATATTAACAAGACGACATTTAATCTGTTAGTCATTGGATACGCTCAATTGATTGGCAATGGTATCGACAACTTTGTCAATATCGATGGCGCTCATACAATTTGTAATCATACATTTCTTTATTGTGCAGTTGTTGCACTCCGTCTCCGGCTTGAATACAGCCTTGTTGTCGGTATACGGTCCCCATCTCTCTGCCGAGCACGAGACGACTTTCGGATAAAAACCGACGACGAATTTATTTAACGCCGCAGCAATATGAATCGGACCCGTTGAATTCGCTATTAAAATATCCGATAAACTTATAAGAGCTATTAATTCTTTCAGATTAAAAACTCCCGCCAGATTTTTTGTTTTTTCACTAACAATCAGACGGGCGCAAAGTTCCGTTTCCGATTTGCTGCCTGTGATTAAAATCTCGGCGCCGTCAATCTGCGATAGTTTTGTAACCAATCGTTTCATATTATCGAACGGTAAATCGACGGAGCTGCCTCCGCTGCCGGGGTGAATTATAATTAATTTCGACTCCGTATCAACGTCGTTATTTTTCAGGAAAGTTTTCACTTCTTCCGAGGTCTCAGCGTCGGGGCGCAGCCCGAAATCGATATTGTCCGCGATAGTTTCGTAATTTATTCCGATGGCGTTGAGCATCGACAAATTGAATTCGAGCTCGTGCTTCTCGGCATATTTGCGGTGCTCGTAAATTTTCCTGTTGAATAAAAAAGAATACCAGCGATATCCGGTGCCCGCTCGGATTTTAATGCCGGAGAGATAAACCAGCAGAGCCAGTTCAAAAGTCGGGTGTACCAGAAAACAAGCGTCGAATTTTTTCAGAAGCTCGATGTTCTCCCCGTATAGAATCTTGCCGTTTTTTTCTTTTAGAACTAAGGTTTCGTCAATATACTTGTTGTTTTCCGCAAGGGGTCTTGTGTATTCTCTTACGAGAAAAGCAACCTGCGCGCCGGGATAAAATTTTTTAATAGCGTGCGCCATCGGAAGAGTAAGCGTGACGTCGCCGATTCTGTCCGTTCTGATAATTAATATTTTTTCTGGCGTGTTCATAATCTGGAAACGTATCGATTATTCTTAATAAAATAGCGCCATTCGAGATCGGCGGATTTTTTAATGCCGATTCTTTTGGATGCAACTATCTCTCCGGGTATGAGATTGTCTCCTTCGACAATGAAAATTATATCTTCGGTCAAAAGCAAACCGTTGTAATTTTTGTCGATGTCGAATGCTTTGCAAAATTTAGCCGGACCGTTTGTAAGGCTTAACTTTTCGCGCTCGCCGATGGCGGTTTTTCCGAAGCGGTTCATAGCCATTCGATCAATGCCTTCAAGAGGTTCTAACGCGCGTATTAAAACGGCGCACCCGTCGCCTTCGCCGCCGGTAACCACATTTGCGCAATAATGCATTCCGTATGTGAAATAAACGTACAATAATCCGCCGCCCAAAAACATTACCTCGTTTCTCTTTGTCTTTCCGTTGTAAGAATGCGCCGCCCGGTCAATCCGACCGTCGTATGCTTCCACTTCCACTATCTTTCCGGAAAGAATGCCGTTCTTCTCTTTTTTTATAAATATTTTACCGAGCAATTCGCGGGCTACGGTATGTACGTCGCGTCTGTAAAACGACAGCGGTAGTTTCTTCTGCATCGTTTCCGTCTATAATGATAACAAAATTACGAACATCTAATCTAAAATCATAAACGATTGATAATAGTAAAGTAAATGTTATATATTGAGTATGACTCAAAAGGAGAAATAATGAAACTCTTCGCAAAAATATTTATCGTAATCCTGATAGCGGGATTTATCGGAATCCAATTTATCAAAGTAGACCGCAAAAATCCTACGGTAAAAGCCGACTTGAGAGCGCCGCAGGAGGTTAAAAATATATTGAAGGAATCGTGCTACGATTGTCATTCGAACGAAACTAAATGGCCCTGGTATTCTTATATCGCGCCTCTATCGCTGCTAATCGAAAAAGACGTCGTCGAAGGCAGAAGAGAACTTAATTTTTCCGAATGGGAAACATACGACTCCAAAAAGAAAGCTTTTCTGATGAAGGAAATCTGGGAAGAAGTTGAAAACGACGAAATGCCGAAAGCCGTTTATACTTTAACCAGACCTAACGTCAGACTCGACTCTGTCAAAAAAAATATTATTAAAAAATGGACGACCGGCTATTGACGTCCGTATAATTAATGAAGCATATAATAAATTATATTGTCTTTTTTATTTGCGCGATGAATCTCAATGCTCAGACCGCAATAATAGACCGATACGTCAAAGAGTATAACCGTAAAAACCCCCTGACTCACTCGGTAATTATCTATCGAGACGGGGACGTTCTCTACGAGAACTACTTTAATAATTTTGATTCGGAAAAGTTGAATAACCTTAAGTCGGTTACCAAAAGCATTGTTTCGATCCTGATAGGCATTGCAATCGACAAAGGGCATATCGAAAGTGAGAATGTAAAAGTATCGGAGCTGCTGCCCGAATTGTTCGTTGGCGTCGGGGATAAACGCAAGTCGGAAATAACCGTTCGCGACCTGCTTACGATGTCCGCCGGATTTCAGTGGAATAATTTGGGAGGCAAAAGAAGAGGGGGATGGGACAAAAGCGTCAATCCCTCGCAATACTTAATTCAAAACGTTCCGCTTGTAAATAATCCGGGCGATAAGTGGAATTACAACAGCGGATTGTCGCATTTGCTTTCGGTAATTATCAGCAGAACGACCGGAATGAGTTCTCTCGAATTTGCCCGCAAATATCTGTTTGACCCTCTCGGCATTAAAGAAATCAAATGGTCAAAAGCCAACGACGGCGTTTACAAAGGGAATTCGGAACTCTGGATGAAACCCCGGGATTTGCTCAAGATCGGAATGTTGATGTTGAATAACGGCGTGTGGGAGAACGAATCGATCGTTAGCGCCGAATGGATTGAAAAATCGACTAAAAAATATTACGACGGATTCGAACAAATCGGCGGTTACGGATATCACTGGCATACCCGTAAATTCGGCGAGTACGATTCTTTTCTTGCCGCCGGATGGGGAGGACAGTTTTTAATCGTAATCCCGGCATTGAATACCGTAGTAGTAAATACTTCGAAATGGAACGCGCTTAGTTCCACTTACATGATTTTCGACTTAATCGATAAGTATTTGATTAACGGATATAAATAAATTTGAAAAACGAATATTATTCGCGTCTGTTAATAATTGAAGCCGCGGCGCTGACGATAATAGCGCTGATAGTTGCATTGCAACATTATCTGGTTTTCGATCCCGGGGCAAATCAAAACTACAGTCTCCTCTGGCATATTCCGTTCAATTTGTTTTACTGGCATTACTGGCTGCTGGCAACGCCTTTGGTTTTTAAGGCTGTAAAACGATTTGAAAATAAGGCGATTTACGGTAAGGCGGTTTTGTATTTTCTGCTGCCTCTGGTTATTGTCTCCTTGCATCAGGTTCTTTCGGCGATAATTATATACGGTTTTCTCGATTTTCTCGACGTGGAAACCCTGGTCTACAAAAGAATATTCAGAAGTCAGTGGGCATGGGTCGATCTTGTCGTCTATTTTGTAATCACAGTCGGCATTAATATAACAGAATCGCAAAAGAAATATCAAGCCGAGGAAATCGAATTGTGGAAGTTGAAATCCGAACTTACCGCCGCTCGTCTGAAAAGATTGAAAAATCAGTTTCACCCTCATTTTGTATTCAATACATTCAATACGATTTCAACGCTTATCTTGAAAAGAGAAAAAGAAAAAGCTGTCGAAGTTATCGAAAATATGAGGTCTTTATTCAAAAAAGCCGCCGAAGAGGGTACGAACAAATTTGTCGCTTTCGGCGAAGAAATGTCGTTCGTAAAAAGTTATTTGCAGATCGAAAAAATTCGTCTCGGCAAGCGACTGGAAGTAGAGTACGAGATAAATAAAGATGTCTCCAGCGTTTTGATTCCGCCTTTTTTACTTCAGCCCCTGGTTGAAAATTCGATTCGACACGGGATTTCTAAATCCGGAGACGACGGAGTTATAAGAATCTCAGCAAAAAGAAATAATAACAGACTTGAGATCAGAGTTGAAGACAATTGCCCGGGGAATAACGGCGTTCAAACAAAAGGCAGCGGAGTAGGTCTCAAAATAGTCGATCGCCAATTGTCTTACATCTTCAAAGACGACTATATTTTCAGCGCCGAACAAACCCAAAAAGGATTTGTGAACCGACTGTCGATTCCGATAATCGAAAAATAAAATTGAAATGAAAACAAAAACCGTTATAACAGAGAGCCAAAGTCAATCGCGCGAGATTAAATATTTTCTTCCGTTTATTTTGCTGCTCGCTATTATTGCCGGATTGAATACGCTGCAGGAATATTTTGTGTTTCATAAAACAAGACATCTTTTCTCGCTTTTTTTGTCGAATCTGATTTATAATTGGTATCTGATACTGCTCGCAATAGCCGGTTATTTTATGATTAGATCAAAGATAGAAAGACGTTTGGTTAAAGCCGCCCTGATTACAATCGTATTTACACTTTTAATTATAGCGCACCAGATTTTGCAACGCGAAACGGATCTGTTTTTTATCAATAAAGCGGATTATTCAGGTTTGTACGATATGTTGATTGTAAATCCCCAGGTTTGGACGGATTACGGACTGTGTATATTGTTTGTCGCCGCGTTTTACTCGATTCGAACGCGTAATAAAATAGTCGAAAAAGAATTAAACCTTTATAAAATGTATGAAGAGATTGCGCGCGTTGAATTAACGGATACGCATTCGAAAATTCAGCCCGAGTTGATTGATTACGCGCTTGTTAAAATTAAATTGTTAATTGTAAATTCGAAATACGAGCTTGCCGAGGAATTGTTGACAGAACTGAGCGATTATATAAGATTGATACTTTATAATGAAGAAAACAATATTGACGTCGATTCGCAGGTTTTACTTATTAAAAAGTATATTGGATTGAGAAAAATATTATACGATGAAAATATAGAGCTCGAGACGGAAGGACTAAATTTATTGCGCGAAATGAAACCGCCTTCTTATTCATTGTTCCATGCGATAAAAAAACTGCTGCAAAAGAATCGAACGACGGACGCAAACGAGAACAACAATGAAATTATTATGTTGGACGACGACAATTATCTGGAAATAAAATTGGAAAACGAAAGAATAACAATTACGAACAGTTACCGGAAGATATAACATGCCCGATATCAAAGCGATAATTATCGACGACGAAGACCACGCCCGCGAAGGGATTCTTCTTCGTTTGAAAAAGTTCGACAATATAAGCGTAGTTGCCGAATGCCGCGACGGAAAAGAAGGCATAAAGGCGATTAATAAGCACAAGCCCGAACTTGTTTTCCTCGATATTCAAATGCCCGGTATGAACGGATTCGAAATGCTCGATAAATTAAAGTCGGAAGATATGCCGGTAATTATATTCGTGACGGCGTACGACAAGTATGCTCTTAAAGCTTTCGAAGTGCATGCGGCGGATTACTTGTTGAAACCGATTAACACATCGAGATTCGAATCGGCGGTTAAGTATGCTCTCGAACAAATTGAGAATCACAATCAAAAAGAATATTCGGGCAATATCAAAGAGTTAATAAAAGAATATTTTAATTCGACCGACGGGAAAAAAGCGACCAATAAAAATTATTTGAAAAAAATTACCATAAAGAGAAAGAACGTCATTAAATTAATCGACATTGACGATATCGAATATATTGAATCGGAAGGAGATTATTTAAATATCTATGCCCGTGAGAAGAAACACCTGGAAAGGGGAAGGCTTCACGTTATCGAAAAAAAGCTCGACCCTTCGAAGTTTGTGCGGATACACAGATCGGTTATAGTTAATATCGATAAAATCGACAAACTCGTTTCCAGCGACCACGGCGATTATCTGGTTTTTCTTAAATCGGGCGTAAAATTAAAAATGAGCCGGAATTACAAAGGGATTCTGAACAAAATATCCGCATCGCTCTCATAATTTAATCGCAGAATAATCCGTTTTAACTTACGCATATGCCGCTTTGTCGAAAAAGACTTTTTTGAAAAATACTTAATCGGTAACTTTATTGGTGAATACGGTCTCAGGAGGCTATTATTAATTAAATCCAAAGGGGTGTTTATGAAAAAGAAATTTATTTTTTTACTCTTCGTTTTATTCCCTCTAATCTCCGCATTTTCACAAAGCCAATCTTATGTAGAATGGAAATGCGTGCCGCCGGACAGCCAGAATGTTTCGGTTGTTCAGGGCAATTTAATCGGATTGCCGGAAATCGGCAGCCCGGGATTCGTAGTCAGAAGTTATTCGGGAAGCAATCCGGGCCCTCTGGGAACAAACCAGAGATGGTGGCCTCACGACGGCTCTAATCCGGTGCAATGGGGAAACGAAACCGCTCCGGTCGATTCGCGATGGGTGCAGTTTGCCGTAACTCCAAAACCTAACTTTACATTTTATGCGGATTCAGTAACAATGTATCTTGGCGGCGGAGGTACGAGCTACATGCGCGCCGACGTGGTATACGATTTGAATTTCTCGTTCGACAATCCGAAAAAATTAAACGATAATCCTCTCGTGCTCGGAAACGGAAGCGATACCCTGTTTTCTTTCCGAATCAACGAAAAGGTAAACGACGGAGACACTCTCTATGTGCGAATCTATCCGTGGTACGAAGGCTCGCCCTCCACGTCCAAATATCTCTACGTACAGGATGTTATAATTTGGGGTGAAACAAAAGGCTTGACTTATCCCGCAACGGCTTCATGGCCGCTTACAAATCCCGACGAGGGGGGAACGGGATTTGGCGTTGTTACTACCGGACAGGTCGTAGCCGAAGACGAACTTTTTGTAAATACCGAAATCAACGGCTATACGGGTCCGAACAACAGCCAACGAATTCGTATGGCAAATACGAATAATACCTGGCCCGCTAATTTAACCGACCAGATCGATACTGTCTACGTTCAGTTTACCGTGGCTCCGAAAGCCGGTTATACTCTCTATGTTAATTCATTGAGTCTCGATATCGGAGCAAAAAGTTCAAGCACTTTTAAAGCAAATTTATGGTATTCGACCAACCCGGATTTCTCCAATCCCGTTAAACTCGAATATCAAACGAGCGACCAGAGCGGAAATAATTATCTGAATGCAACCGCTCTTGAAAGCTTTTCCTTCGATTTGAACGTGAAAGTATCGCCGGGCGAAAAATTTTATTTCAGAGTTTATCCGTGGAACGAAGATCCCTCGGTTAAAACCGGCAAGTATTTGTGTCTCCAAAATATTCTGATTGCAGGCGAAGTAGAGGGAAGTCCTGTCGACGGCGTCGCTCTCTGGCCTTATGAAACGGGGGAGGAATCGGAAACAACAGGACCGGTTATCGCTCTTTCTCCATTCTACAGCGGCGCAATGAAGTTCTACGGAACCACAAATTTGCCCGATCTCGAAGGCGTTGATCACACGGTTGGAGCTGTTCAAACAGTATCGAAAGAATGGCATGCCGAACCGCTTCCGACCGATTCGCTCTATTTCGGCTATGTGGTGAAACCGAAGTTCGGCGGTACTCTCTACGTAGATTCGGTCTCGTTCTATCTGGGCGGTTGGTTTTCGAGCAATTTAAGGGCGGAAGTTTATTATTCCAAAGATTCTACTTTTGCCGAAAAAACCGTATTGATTGCCGATACTTCTTTGCCCGGCAATAAAATTTCAAAATTCGGAGCTAAACTCGAAGAGACTGTAAATACGGGCGAGTCATTTTATCTGCTGATTTATCCGCATAATACAAAAGCCGAAGGCTGGGCAAAATTAATTGCAACGGACAGCGTCCGTATAATGGGAAGAGTTATCGGCGTTACCGCCGACCCGCCCGAAGTAGTTACTTCGGAAATAACCGATATATCGACTACGTTCGCAACGGGCGGGGGAAATATACCTTCGGACGGCGGAGCGGTAGTCACGCTGCGCGGCGTCTGCTGGAATACCGAAGGCGCTCCGACTGTCGACGACAATAAAACCGAAGACGGCGGGGGCTCGGGCGCGTTTGTAAGTAAATTAACCGGACTTGAACCCGGAACACAATATTATGTCCGCGCATACGCAATCAATGACGCCGGCGTAGCGTATGGAAACGAAGTGGTATTTACGACGCTCGACTCGTTAATGGTTCCGACTGTTACAACCGCGGAAGTAACGGAAATTATGACCAAAACCGCTGTAAGCGGCGGAACGGTCGAAAAGTGGGGCGGCGATACCGTAATTGTGCGCGGAGTTTGTTGGAATACAACGGGTAATCCTACAATTAACGACAACAAAACCGAAAACGGCCCGGGTCTTGGGACGTTCAAGAGTATTCTCTATCCTTTGGAACCGAATACTACATATTATGTTCGTGCTTACGCCTCAAACAGTATCGGCACAGGTTACGGAGAAGAGTTTTCGTTTACCACGCAGGAGCCGGCTCCCGACGTTACTAAGATCGTAGCGCTCGACGGCTCGGGCGATTATACCTCGGTTCAGGCGGCATTCGACGACATACCGGATTATTATACAGGCAAATACAAAATATTCGTGAAGAAGGGAGTTTATTACGAAAAACTGCTTCTCGCTTCAACAAAAGCGAATGTGATACTGGAAGGCGAAGACAGGGACAGCACAATCCTTACTTACGACGACTATGCGGGAAAAAATAATTTGGGCACGTCGAAATCTTACAGCGTGGCAATTGACGCGGACGATTTTACGGCAATTAATATCACATTCCAGAATACGATTAAAAACGACGGTTCGCACGGCAGCGGCGAGCAGGCTGTGGCATTGAGAGTAAACGGCGACCGTCAGCAGTATTACAATTGCAGACTCCTCGGTTATCAGGACACTTATTATACCTGGGGAGGCAGAGGCACCGGAAGAATCTATATGAAAGATTGTTACATAGAAGGCTCGGTCGACTTTATATTCGGCAGAGATATTGTACTGTTCGATTCCTGCGAAATTCATATTAACCGCGAAGGCGGAACTTTAACAGCCGCAAGCACCGAAGCCGTGTCGAAATTCGGTTACGTGTTCAAAGATTGCATTATCTCTGCCGATTCTATCGGCTTCGACGGAAGACCGATTACCTCTTTCATTCTGGGCAGACCGTGGCAGGATAAACCGAGAACGGTTTTCATTAACTGCTATGAACCCGAGTCGCTTAATCCGGCAGGCTGGTCCACGTGGAATGTTACGCCGGCATTATACGCAGAATACAAATGCTACGGTCCGGGATCCGACACTACCAAACGGCTTACGTCGATTTCCCGACAGCTTACGGACGAAGAAGCGAGCCAATATACCATCGAAAATATCTTCTCGAAGGATTCGCATCCGAATTTCGGTTACAACTGGATGCCGGAGATTATTACCTCGGTTGAAGAAAGCGGCATAGGCAAAAACGAAATACCTTCGGATTATTCACTTTCGCAAAATTATCCCAATCCGTTCAATCCTGAAACCAAAATCAATTATTCTCTGCCCAAGCAAAGCTCCGTCAAGTTGATTATATACGATATAACCGGACAGATAGTAAAGGTGTTGGTAAGCGGAATGCAGAATCCGGGCAATTACGAAGTCCGCTTCGACGCTTCGGGACTGGCAAGCGGAATTTATTTTTATCAGTTATTGGCAAACGACAAAATCATTACCCGTAAAATGCTGCTGCTGAAATGAATTAAACGGAAGAAAGCCCTTCTCGAAAGGGCTTTCTTTTTTTGTTTGAAATTCCGAACAAACGCCTGTGCGATTTATTCCTTAATCATACGGATTTGATTATAAAGAAAAACAAACCGTAAATTTATCATTAAAGAAATCCGAAATCTTTTGCAATTAATCTCACAAAAGGTCAGGGTCATGAAAAAAATAATTATATTTATTTCGCTTCTGCCTATTCTGGCTTATGCGCAAATTAACAGAGATACGTCTTTTACTATAAGAAGCGCTTATGAAAAAGTAAAAAAAGATTATCCGTTCGTAAAACCGGCTGAAATCAAGACGGAAGGATTGAAGATATTCAAAAACATTGTTTATTACAAAGAAGGAGAAAGAAAGCTGGCGCTCGACCTGTTTATGCCCGAAAGTCCTAAAACAAAATTGCCTCTGATCGTAATCGTGCACGGCGGCGGCTGGAGGTCGGGTCATAAGGAAATGGAACATCCGATTGCATCCCGGATCGCGCAAAAAAATTATATTACAGCAACGGTTGAATACAGACTTTCGACTGAAGCTCTTTATCCGGCGGCTATACTCGACGTCAAAAGAGCGGTTTGTTGGCTCAAAAAGAACTCCGGTGCATATAAAATCGATACGACGAAAATTGTCCTTATGGGAATGTCGGCGGGCGGACAAATTGCGGCGATGGCCGCTCTTAGCGACAATGTGGAAAAATTATCGGTTAGAGAGTGTAATATAAACGCCGCAGCATTAATTGATATCGACGGAGTTTTCGATATGACAACCCCCTCGGAAAGCGGAAAGGATACAATACCGTCCAAACCTTCGGCGGCAAAACAGTGGCTCGGTTTTACATACAAAGAAAAACCGGATTTGTGGGTCGAAGCGTCGCCTCTCGAATATGTCGACAGAGCTTCTCCGCCGATGCTTTTCGTCAACAGTTCGTTGCCGCGCTTTCATGCGGGCAGAGACGAAGCTATCGATATTTTAAACGAACACGGTATTTATTCCGAAGTCTATACGATCGAAAATACGCCGCATCCTTTCTGGCTTTTTCATCCCTGGCAGGAGCGGGTAGTCGATTGGGTCGACGGCTTTTTGAAAAAAACGCTTAACTAATCGCGCTCCTACGTCGATAATAAAATAAAAAAATTATGGAGCCTGTTTCCGGCAATAAATTTTTTCTGAGCGCGCTCTTCGCCCAGTTGAAAAACGAAACTTTGACAAACGACAAAACCGTCGCATCGACCGATTCGGCTGAAATTTCGAATACCGCCAGAGTATTCGACAAACTCGATAAGTTTTTAAACCTCGGCAGAAAGGACAGACTCGATATCGGCGATTTGAACGAAGCCGAAAAAGAAGAATTCATGAAAATGCTGGCGACGCTCATTAAACGGGGTATAGTCGGATACGAGGTTCTGGAAATTAACGGAAAACCGGAAAAGCATTATATCGTCAACCAAATCGGCAACGAAAGAACTTACGGCGCCCGACTTTACAATAAAAAAGGATATTACAGGGATTAAGCGGATAAATTTACAAGAGCGCCCGGGTCTTTTACATAACCTGCCCGGTACGCCTTCCTGACAATTCTTTGAAGGTATGTTAACGGTTTTTTTGAGTCGGAAGTAAAATTAAAATCTTTGTCCGAAACAATATAATAATCGAAGTTTTCTTTTGTCTCGGATACCACTTCGGATTCGTATTGAGAGTCCCTGTTGAAAGAGAAATATCTTTCTAATTTTTTCTTGTTGATTTTGACTGTATTGTTGAAAATTTGAGAGCCTTCCAGAGGACGGGCTATCGGCGAATTTTCCCTGAATCTCAATTCTTCCGATTTCTTGTCTTCGGATTTTTCCGATATCTTTTTGCCGGCTTTTTCGGCGGAAATATATTTTTGAAATGTCTCGTATTGAGCGTCCTTTTGGAGCTGGCTGATTGTGCGGACATTGTTTGCGTCGAGTTTGGAATTAACGTACTCGTGCAGCGGATGAATCGCTATGTAGGCGCTTACATTCATACATGGTCTCTTTCGATGATTCAATATTAAGGCTTGAAACCCTTTAAGTCAAGTCCGCGCTATGATTTAAATCAAACCGGCGCTATTTTTACTTCCGAAACATTCTTGTCTTTATCGATCGAAAAGCACTTAATGTCGTCGTCCTTTACCGAGTAAATTATATATTTCATATTAACGTCGTTGGCAAGCCGGATGTCTTCCTTCGACATGCGCGCCGGCGTTTCCGGATGAGAATGATATACCGCAATCAGACTTTCGCCTCGGCTGCGGGCGTACTTTACCGCTTGAAACTGTTCGTTCGGATCAAAAGAAAAATGCTCGTTTGACTTGTCGGTATTGGTCATTTTGATTATGTCGCTGACGACTCCGTCTTTACCGGTAAGGTATCCGCACGCTTCTATCGGATAATCTCGTTTGGCGTGTTCGGCTATCTTCTCGATAATCTTTTTAGGTATGCTTATCATGTTTATCCTTTTTCAATTACAACAAGATGTATGTCGTCCTGAAGATGTCTTATTTCGAGTATTTTATTGCCCTGTTCCTCCGCGGCGCGGGGAACGTTTTCCAACGGCTCTCCTTCTTTGAGCATAACTTCGAGTATGTCGCCGCTGGAGAGTTTTTCCAGTTCGAGTTTCGTTTTCACGAACGTCATGGGACAATGGTCTTTTGTTATGTCGAGTTTGTACCTGTTCATATGAATAATATCTCTCCGTCTTCTGATAAGTTTAAGAATTTTGCCACGCCGAGAACTTCTTTAATTTCGGGAATAAAATCTTCTTTCTTTAATCCGAGAATATTCATCGACATTTCGCAGGCGTAAAAATTTGCTTTTAATTGAATGGCTGCGTCGATAAGTTCGGCAAGAGTCGCTACGTTCCTTTTTTTCATCATTCCGGTCATAAGTTTCGGACTTATGCCTGCGAAGTTGAGACGGCTGAGCGGAAGGTTTTTGAAGCCGCCCATCAAAAAATTGAAGGCTCTCGCAAGGAAGCCTCTTCCGATTGCGCTTCTGCCTTTCTTTTGTTTTATTGTGTTTAGTCCCCAGAAAGTAAAAAACAGATTAACTTCGTAATTAACGGCGGCGGCTCCCGAGGCGATTGTAAATGCCGCAATTGCCTTGTCGAAGTCGCCGCTGAAAAGAACAATCGATATTTTCTTTTTATTTGCCATTGTTTTATTCCTTTATTTTAGATCGCAAGCGGGTTGCTCGTAATCTTTCAGTTCTTTAATTGTCGGAGTTTCCCCGCACACCGGGCAGTTTTTATTTTTTTTGAGTTTCACTTCGCGGAAACCTCCCCGGAGAGCGTTGAATGTCAAGAGGCGGTCGGTCAATAAATCTCCCGCTCCGGTCAAAAATTTAAGGGCTTCCACCGCTTGAATGCTTCCGATTACGCCCGCTACCGCGCCCAGTATCCCGGCTTCGCTGCAGGTAGGAACGACTCCTTTCGGAGGCGGTTCCTTGAAGATGCATCTGTAACACATGCTGCCGGGCACGTGTGTGAAAGTTTGACCGTCGAATCTGAGTATTCCGGCATGCGAAAATGGTTTGCCTCGCATCACGCATGCGTCGTTGATTAAAAATTTAGTCGGGAAATTGTCGGTTCCGTCTATGATAAAATCGTAATCCTCGATTATTTCCTCGATGTTCGAAGAATCGAGTCTGACTTTGTACGGAATAACTTTGACGTCCGGATTGACGCGCGATATTTTTTCGGCGGCTGACTCGACTTTCGGTTTGTCGAGGTCGTCCGTAAAGTGAATTATTTGTCGCTGCAGATTGCTTAAATCGACTATGTCGCTGTCGATAATTCCGAGAGTTCCCACTCCGGCTGCCGCCAGATAGAGAAGAATTGGAGAGCCTAAGCCGCCCGCTCCGACGACCAGCGCTTTCGACGAAAGCAGCTTCTCCTGTCCTTTCCCTCCCACTTCTTTCAAAATTATATTTCGGCTGTAGCGGTATATTTGTTCTTCCGTGAAGTTCATTTTGAATCCTTATATTTTTTCGAGAGCTGAACTGAAATCTTCGATTATATCGTTTATGTTTTCGATGCCGACGGATATTCTGAGCAATCGGGAATTAACTCCGGCGTTCGATTTTTCATCGCCGCTGCAGTTCGAATAAATAGTCGACTCGGGGTGAATTATTAAAGTTTTTGTATCGCCTATGTTAGCCAGGTTTTTTGCGTATTTCAGATTATCAATCAGATCGAAGCATTTTTCTCTGCCTTCCAGTTCGATAGTTAGCAATCCGCCGTACCTGTCCCCGAATTGCCGGAGTGCGGCTTGACGATATCTGTTGTCGTTCAAACCCGGATAATTGACCGATGTGATTTTGGGCTGTTCTCTGAAAAACTCCGCTAATTTAAGAGCGTTCGAACAATGTCTTTCCATCCGGAGAGCCAGAGTTTCCAATCCCAGTAGATGAAAAAAGACGTTTTGAGGAGCGGGAGCGAATCCCAAATGTTGATAAACTTTGGAACGCGCCGCGGCTATGAAGGCAAAAGAACCGGCTTTGCCTGCGTACGACTTGATTTTTGTCGACTGATGCGAATTCCATTTATAATTTCCCGTGTCGATTAAAACGCCGCCGACCGCCGTTCCGTTTCCGGTAATATATTTTGTGGCTGAATG
Source organism: Melioribacter sp. (assembly GCF_049325435.1). NCBI lineage: Bacteria > Pseudomonadati > Ignavibacteriota > Ignavibacteria > Ignavibacteriales > Melioribacteraceae > Melioribacter > Melioribacter sp. The sequence goes on from NZ_JBMOLD010000002.1 coordinate 83,966, forward strand.
AATTATGATGTCGGCGCCGAAATCTTTTGCGCGCCACAAATATGGGGTCGTTACAGTGTTGTCCACGACTAGAGGAAGATTGTATTTCCGGGCTGTCGCCGAGATTTTTTTCAAATCGTAGATTTCGAGTTTCGGATTGCTTATCGATTCAAGAAAGAGAAAACGCGTTCTTTCGGATATCGAACTTTCGATATCGTCCGCAGAATTGAAATCGGCGTATATAACTTTAACGCCGGAACTTTCCAATATTTCTTTAAAGAAAAGATAGGTGCCTCCGAAGAGCGATTTCGAAGCTACGATTTCCGAGCCGTTTTCCGCTAGAGTAAAAGCAGTCGTCGCAATAGCCGACATGCCGGAAGAGGTTGCAATTGCGCCGATTCCGCCTTCGAGCGCATTCATCCTAAGTTCGAACGCAGTTACAGTGGGATTCGAAATTCTTGAATAAACGTAGCCGAATTTCTTCCCCTGAAAAACGCACTCGATTTCGCCCGCTTTTTCGTAGGCAAACGATGCGGATTGATAAACGGGAGCGTGAGTGGCTCCGGTACTGTCTTTTATGCTACCGGCGTGTACCGCCGCGGTTTCGAAATTCAATTGCCGCCTCCGCCCATGAAATATAGAAATTCAATTACGTCGGAATCTTTCAATTCTGTTGTGTCGTATTTGTCGCGGTCTAAAATTTCGCCGTTGAGTTCTACGGAGACCATCTCGGGCATTTCAACGTCTTTTAGTTTGAGCAGTTCCGATACGGTTAATTTATCTTTCTCTATATTTTCGTTATTTCCGTTGATTGTCAGATTCATAATTTACTCCGTTGTTTTTAGAAAAAAATGGAAGCGATAAATATCGTTCTCCTGTGTCCGGAAAAATAGCCACAATTAATTTGTCCTTATTTTCGATCGATTCGGCAATTTTCAGGGCGGCGTACATCGCAGCGCCGCTCGATATTCCGGCGAGAATCCCTTCCTCTGAAATTATTCTTTTGCTCATTTCGATTGCTTCTTCGTTTTTGACCTGAATAATTTCGTCGATAATTTGAGTGTTGAGAACTTCGGGTATAAATCCCGCTCCGATGCCCTGAATCATATGAGGACCTGGCTTGCCGCCGGATAAAACGGGAGAGCCCTCCGGTTCTACGGCGACTATTTTTATTCCGGAATTCCGCGATTTGAGAACCTCCGCCACTCCGGTTATAGTGCCGCCGGTACCGACTCCCGCCACAAAAATGTCCACTTTACCGTCGGTATCGTTCCAGATTTCGAGCGCGGTCGTACGGCGGTGTATATCGGGATTGGCGGCGTTCCGGAACTGATACGGCATAAATGCGCCGGGATGCGCCCTGAGCAATTCTTCGGCTTTTTCAATTGAGCCGTTCATTCCTTTGTCGGCGGGAGTGAGAATTACTTTGGCTCCGAATAATTCGAGTATCTTTCGTCTTTCGATGCTCATGCTTTCCGGCATTGTAATTATTACTTTGTAGCCTTTAGCCGCCGCTACATACGCCAGCGCCAGCCCGGTATTTCCCGAGGTCGGTTCGATAATCAAACTCCCCGGTTTCAGAATCCCATTCTTTTCAGCCTCTTCAATCATCGCCAAACCGATTCGATCTTTTACCGAGCCGCCGGGATTGAAAGATTCGAGTTTGGCGGCCACTCGAGCGTAAGCGTTACGCGTAATTTTGTTTATGCTTACAAGCGGCGTTCTGCCCACTAATTTTGTTATGTTTTCGGCTATCTTCATATTTCAAACGTTATTGCTTGTGTGTTGTGCTTTTTGTAATCTTCCAGCAAATCGTTAAGAGTAATATTTTTTAAGTGTTTTTCCATAACCGAACGCAACCCTTCCCACATATTTTCCACAGGGCAGTATTTGTCCGACTCAGGCATTTCCGAAATCAATAAATCGCCTTCGAGCGTTTTGACTACTTCCAGCATGTTGATTTCCGAAGGGCTCCGAGACAGTAAATATCCGCCGTTGGTTCCCCTGTATGATTTTATCAAACCTGCGCCCTTAAGCGCAATTATCAGCTTACTCAGATATTTTTCTGATATTTTCTGTCTTTCCGCAATATTTTTTACTGTTACTGGTGAATTTTCCCCTGCGGATGTTTCCGAATCGGCTAATGCAATTTCGAGCAAAATTTTTACTCCGTAACGACTACGCGTTGAAAGTTTCATATATACTACCATTTTAATCTTATTGGTAGTAATTATACCGAATCCTCTGTTTAAAATCAACAGCATGTCCCTTTTTTGACTGTTATTTTCCATTGGCGCAAACCGAATTTCACCTTTTCCGTAACTTTATGACCGTCCTGCTCCAATGAGAGCGGGACGTTTTTTATCGGTTGACCGTCGTCGAGAATAATTTCGAGATATTCGCCGCCGTTAATTTCATCTAATTTCAATTTTGCCTTTACGTAATTAATCGGGCAGGCAACTCCGCTCAGATCGAGTTTATGCACGGTTGCATTAGAATTTCCTTTCATTGCGTTTTAATCTCCTTAATTGTTGATGCATTGTTGGATTTTGAGGTTCGGCTGCAAGCGTACAAACGATTTATCGCAGTCGTATACAAATTCCTTTGAATAATTAAACAGTTCGTCAATTTTATCGCCCGGACTGTTTTTCAGCTCGTAATATATGTCCTTAAGATTGCTCCAGTCGTTGCAGAGCCAATTTTTAGCGGCTATCCGATTTACGAATTCGCTGAGGATATCGTTTTCTGTTTCAGGTTCGATTCCTTCTAAAAAAACGAACATTTTTGAAGAAAGAAGTATCGATTCCAGACATTTCCGTTTGGCATCGTTAATCAATCCCGCTTTAATGTCGTCCTGAGCTTCGTAAATATTACGAATGGAATCGAACAGATTTACAGCCATTAAATCGAGAAGGCTGCCGGCGCATTCGCCCCTGCTTTCTGCTTCCATCTTATAGTTTTCGTCGAAGCCGGGTTCTTTGTATAAATCGTCGGAAGTATTGTTAGAAACGGCGTAATCTGCAAGTATTTTTCTGAAAGGTTCGAATCCCAATCTGTCGACAAACTCGTGGAATTGTTCATTCCCGTTTTTTTCTTCGTTCCAGAGCTCGACCGTTCGCGCAATAAAATTGTGAGCGTGGCGGGCGGGTATTTTTCCGATAACCTTTCCTATCTTTCCGATACGAATATTGCCGCCGAGCAGGACAACGTAATGCGGAGCGATTCCGCCGCCGCTTTTAATCGAAGCCCCGTAGAGCCCTATGTCGCCGATGTGATGCTGACCGCATGAATTTGGGCAGCCGGAAATATGAATTCGTAAACCTCCTAATTCTTCGTTGTTAAGACCGATATCACGGGCAAGATTATACGGATGGGTTACTGCAAGCCGGCACGAAAATGCTCCCGGGCAAGAGACTATATCGCGGGTCGAGCCGGAAACTTGTTTGAAAAACGATCTTTCAGCCAGGAAATTATACGCGTCGTAGATAAATTCGTTATTAATCCACGGTATTAAAATATTTTGAGCAGGCGTAAGCAAGGCATAACCGCCGCCGTAATTATCCGAAAATTCCGCCAATATGTTCAACTCCTCCGGATTCAGGTTTCCGAGTTCCGGTTTGATTAAAAGCGCGGTATAACCCTTTTGTCGCTGTTCGATTAATCCCTCGTTGAAAATATCCCAGTAGCGGTTATCCCTCAATTCAATGAATTCTTTGATAGCGGGTTCGGATATTCTTTTGTTATTCGGAAGTCCGTCGTCCCTTCCGTTTTTAGTTGGCGCAGGCAGGGGAAAGATTTCAATATATTTTTTCAGGTCTCCGCCGATGTTCCTTGTCTTTTTGAGCAATTTAAGTTCGGCAAACGTCAATTCACGGAATTTTTCGAAACCGACCCGGGAAATAAAAAATTTCATTCGGGCTTTGTTGCGGTTTTCTCTTTCGGCTTTCCCGTGTTTGTGAAAAACTCTGAGTGCCGATTCGATCAAAAGGAAAAAGTCGGCTTCGTTAATAAATTCGGTCAACAAATTAGCGGTCATCGGTACCGCTCCGAGTCCGCCTCCGGCATAAACCTTAAATCCACGTTCGCCGTTTTCGATTCGGGCAATGGCTCCGATATCGTGCATTTGTGCGTATGCAAAATCTTCGTCGCTCTCCGAAAAGGAGATCTTGAATTTGCGCGGCAGAGTTGAAGAGAGAGGATGGCGCAAAAAATAGCGCGTGCAATAGAGAGCGTATGGCACAATATCGAATATTTCGTTTGGGTTTATTCCGCTCAGATAAGAAGCGGTAATGTTGCGAATGCTGTTGCCGCACGCTTCGCGAGTTGTAATTCCGACGTTTGCCAAACGCCTGAGTAGCGCCGGTATGTTTTCAAGCGCTACGTAATGAAGTTGAATATCCTGTCGCGTGGTAATATGAGCGTGTCCAGATGCCGCGTAATCCCTCGTCAGTTCCGCTATTGTTTTCATCTGATCCGAAAGGATAAATCCGCCGGGAATTTTAATCCGCTGCATGTGCGTTCCTTCTTCGTGATGCCGGACTCCGTATGTGCCGTAAATTAAACGATAGCTTTTGAATCTTTCCGGGTGAATTTTTTTATCGAAAAAATTCCGAATGACCGTTTCGTATTCGTCGATTTCTTTGTAGATATCGTACCCGCTGTTAATATCTATTTTGTCCAAAATTGCGTTCATGGTGTTTTTCCTTTCAAACTTGTTGATTGATAAATTCGTTAACCGTGTAGCGCGGTAAAATTCGTGAGAGATTAACTACATCTCCGAAAACAATCAAAGACGGTTGAACTGCGCGAGCCGCAAGTTCCTCCAAGTCCGATAATGCGCCGATTTCAACTTTTTGATCGCGGCGTCCTGCATTGGAAATAACCGCCGCAGGCGTAAAATCGTCGACTTTCTGTTTTCTTGCCAGTTCGGAAATTTTATCCGCATAAGTGACGCCCATCAACACAACGGTCGTGTGATTTTTCCTCTTTAGTAAATCGATCCACGAATAATCGAATTCTCCTCCCTTGAGATGGCCGGTGACTATTGAAACCGAGGAAGAAAAATTACGCGACGTCGGCGGTATTCCGGCTAACAACGGAGCGGCTGTGGCCGACGATATTCCGGGTATTATTTCGACGTCGATTTTGTTGTTTATCAAATGGAGCGCTTCTTCGCTTCCGCGTCCGAATATATACGGGTCTCCGTTTTTGAGGCGTCCCACGCGTTTCCCTTCCGAGGCTAGTTTTACGAGAAGTGTATTTATCTCTTCCTGCGTCATCGAATGCGAGCCTTTCGATTTGCCGGCGTAAATTTTTTCCACTCTGCCGGGCAGGATGGAGAGTATTTCGTCCGATACTAGATTGTCGTATACAGCCGCGTCTATTCCTTCTTTTAAAATATGATAAGCTTTGACCGTAAGAAACTCGACGCCGCCGACGCCGCATCCTACAATAAATACTTTTCCGAAAAGCCGTTCGGTTTCCGACCTGGTCGATTCGACGTCGACTATGCCGCTGCTACGCTCGTTCAATTTTTTTTCCGCTAATTCTTCGAGTTTGGCGGGTAAATAATTTTTGATTCTATCCCGGACTACCTGCGTTAATGTAGGACTTGCTCCGTCGCTCGATATGGCAATTTTAAGATTATTATAGAGCAAAAGAGATGAAAAATAAAAGTCGCATTCCTGCGGCACGTCGACAGTGTTGAGCAGAAAGAAGCGTTCTTTTTTTAACTCTTTCAATTGACGATTAACTTCCGGATTGCCGGTTGCGTCGATAATTATGTCGAATCCTTCCGCGTCTTTCTTCTCGAAGGATTTTGTCAGTCTTTTGAACTCAAGATTTTGCAATTCCTCCCGGAAATGCTCTGCAATGGCGACGAAATCGACGTTGTTTTGGAGAAGTACGGATATCTTTTGACCGGCAACATTCCCTCCTCCGATGACAAGTATTTTCGGATTGCGGAGAAGCACCGGTAAAGATTTTATTTTATACATAAAAGCCTCGCTTATTGGTGATTAATGTTTATTTCCCAATGGGGGAAATATTTTGTTATCAGTTGATAGAGCTCCGATTCGAATTGCCTGAAATCGGCGGCGGATGAGGGTTCGGAATCTTTCAATTCTTCCGTTATTATGCCTCCGCCGGAAATATCGTACTCCTCAACAATTACAAATCTGCTTGTGTCCTTTATTTCGCCCTGTAAATCGAATGGAATCGGCTTGTGCGTGTTGATTATTACGCGCGCTACTTCGTGACGACTTACTTTCCCGGGATTTTCATATACAGCCAGAGATGAAGCGTCCAGAACGGTCTCGATTTTTTCGACATGCATTTCCGTCTTCAAAGCGCCGATTTTTAGTTTGTATGTTTTTCCGGCGAGAAGATCGTTTTTTCCCATCCAGAAAATATTAGCTTTGAAACGATTGCTCAGATGCGGAGGAGTCTCTTTTTTTTTGCAGATTAATTCGCCGTTCTTTACATAAAGCTCCGTATCGATCGTTATGCCGATTGCCATGCCGGCTTCCGCATGTTTTACATTGCTTCTGCCGAATATTTCAATCGACTTCACTCGGGCAGTTTTACCGGAGGGATAGAGTATAATTTCGTCGCCGACTTCGATAATTCCTGAATTAACAGCGCCGGCAATAATTCTTCGGTCGTTTCCGTTATCCGTAAATTTATAAACGCCCTGCACATACATTCTAAAATGATTTCGGGAATCGTCGTTAACTTTCCGAAAACCGTCAATTAATTCGACGATGGTTTTACCTTTGTACCACGGAGTAAGGTTTGAACGGGTAATAAGATTTATGCCGTTCCTCGCCGATACGGGCACAAATTCAATCGGATTTATTCCGATTTCCGAAAGAAATTCAGAGTAGCTTTTTTTAGTATTTTCGTATACCTCCGGATTGTAATCGACAAGGTCCATTTTGTTGATAGCCACGACAACCTGTTCGATTCCAAGGAGCGAAAGCATATATGCGTGTCTTTTCGAATTTTCGGCGATTCCTTCGTGAGCGTCGATTAATAAAATGGCGGCTTCGGCGCGGGCGGCGCCGCTTATCATATTTTTTAGGAATTCGATATGTCCCGGAGCGTCGATAATTACGTACTCGCGTTTTTTGGTTTTAAAGAAGACGCGCGCCGTATCGATCGTAATACCCTGGGCTTGTTCGTCTATAAGGGCGTCTAACAGGAATGCATATTCAAACGGTTTTGAATTCAATCGGCACGCCCGTTTTACCTGTTCTAATTTACCTTTGGGCAGCGAATTGGTATCCGCCAGAAGCCTTCCGATTAATGTGCTTTTGCCGTGGTCTACATGGCCCACAAAAACGATGTTCATTCTTTCTTTCATTGGAATAATTTTCCTTAATTTTTGTTTGTTAGCGGTTGCCGATTTCTACATATAGCCTGCTCTTCTGAGCTCTTCGAGCGTGCCTCCGCCGTCTTTATCCTGCTGTCTGCCGGCCCGCTCGGCAATATTTGCAAATTTACCCGACATCAATTCGTCTATAATATCGTCGACGTTTTTAGCTTCGGAATCGACCGGTTGAGTGCACGGGAAGCAACCGAGCGAACGGTAACGCTTGCCGCTTCCGATGTCGAAATAGAGAGATACAACGGGAATGTTTTCCCGTCGTATGTATTCCCATATGTTCAGCTCTGTCCAGTCGAGCAGCGGATGAATTCTCACGTGCGTGCCGGGCGCGAATTCGGTTTTGAACTGATTCCAGAATTCGGGCGGCTGATCGCCGATTTCCCAGTCGCTGTTTTTGTCGCGCGGCGAGAAATATCGCTCTTTCGAGCGGCTCCCCTCTTCGTCGGAACGCACTCCTACAATCACTCCGGTGTAAGCTTCTTTATTGTCGTCTTCGACGAAGGCTCCGGTTTCGTGGTCGAATTTGAGACGCTGCCATTTGGCGGAAAGCGTATTACGCAGGGCTTCGGTCTTTAATAATTTGCAGCACGTAAGTCTGTCGGCATTTCCGTCGGGAAAAGTTCTTTTGTTTTTCAACGCTTCCGAATTCTGTCCGACTATAAGATTGAACCCGAGCTCCTTTGCCATGCGGTTCCGGTATTCGATCATTTCGGGAATTTTGAATGAAGTGTCGATATGAACCAATGGAAAAGGGATATGCCCGAAAAACGCTTTGCGTGCAAGATGCAGCAGGACAGTGCTGTCTTTTCCGATCGACCAGAGCATTGCAAGATTTTTGAACTCGCGGTATGCCTCGCGGAATATATAAATACTCTGCGCTTCGAGTTTGTCGAGATAGTCCATTATTAATTCTCCTGTTGTTTTAAATGTAATCCGCATTCTTTCGTTTCGGGATGTTCCCACCACCATCTTCCGGCTCGCACGTCTTCGCCGGGATGAATGGCTCGCGTGCACGGTTCGCATCCGATGCTGCCGTATCCTTTATCATAAAGACTGTTGTACGGCACGTTATGAGTTCGAATGTAATCCCATACTTCGGCTTCGCTCCAATTGTAGAGCGGATTAACTTTTATGACTCCGTGAAGATTGTCGTATTCGACCAGTTCGGCGTCGCTGCGGGTAATCGACTGTTCTCTTCTCAAACCGGTAATCCAGATTTTAGCGTCTCTGAGCGCTCTTTCGAGAGGTTCCAGCTTTCTTACTTTGCAGCAATATTTTCGGAGTTCCACGCTTTTGTAAAAAAGATTGACGCCGTATTTGCCGGTCATCTCTTCTACTTTGTGAAAGTCGGGAAAGAAAATTTTAATATTTATTTTGTAATGCTCGCGCGTAAGTTCAATAGTTTTGTAAGTTGCTTCGTGAAGTCTGCCCGTATCTAGCGTAAATATATTCGGCTGAGTTGTTATTTTAAAAAGCATGTCGGTAATAACCTGGTCTTCGATGCTGAAGCTAGTGGAAAAGACGGCTCGATTTCCGTAGACGCCGATTATTTTCTCTAATGCGGAAAATGCGTCGAGGTTTTTCAAGCTTTCGGTTAGTTTCTTTTTCTCAGTCATTGATTGCTCCTAAATGTGATATTCCGGTTCCGATTTTTTTCCGATGTTTATTTTGTTCCATAGTCTTTCGTGCAGGAAGTAGAGAAGCATTTTCGTAAAAATTTCGATAATGCCGATCGACGCGGCAGTTTCGATGCTTCCGGTAATCAAGTAAGATATTAGCGTCGTATCGATAGTTCCCGTAACGCGCCACGAAATCGATTTAAGTATGCTTCTGTACGGTTTTTCATACATAGACTGCTCCGATTGAACGGACTTTTTCCGTCGGTTATGGAATTAATATTTTATTCGGATTTATTATTATGGGATTAACAACAACAAGCGCAGGCGCGCATCGAGGAGGGCATAAGAAGGGTGTAAGAAAGAGTTTTTGTCTGTGATGAATACTTTTCCTTTCGCCGCGATAATAATACGTTCTTCATTACTTTTTTCCTTTTTTGATTTTGTTCAAAAAAAAAGCCCTTCGACTGCGAAGGGCTTTGTATAAAAATTTTATATGCAGAAAAATTTATATCAGTCCCTCCGCCTCGAAGTAACCTGGCGCATCATACAATTGTTACAACAAATCATATTTTCTGCGGAGTAAGACATTTCTTTTGCTCTCATTTTTATGATGCGAATGTAAGGATAAAAGGACATTGTGTCAAGAGTTGATTGTTTTTTGTTGACATTTTTTTGTTAGATCACTGTTTATGGCAGGGATGTTTGTTGCAATCATTTCACCCCTTCGGGGTTTGGTTCTGCATTTGGGTTGTATGAATTACAATGATGCCACCCCTCCGGGGTTGTGATATGACTGGCTTTGATGTGTTACAATGATATCACCCCTTCGGGGTTTGTGCGTCGAAATTTATTGTTCAAAAATAATTTTTCTTTTTCGTTAGCATCTCATTATCTCTGTGTAAAACAAAAACCCGGAGGGTTGACATTATTCTATAAATGGAATTATTGAACAGTTATCGAACCCGGCACGGGTGACATAATGTTTTACGGTGATTGCTATGTCACCCCTGCGGGGTTGATTTCGGATTGGCGTTATTTGTTACATTCATTCCACCCCTTCGGGGTTTGCATGCGCATTCGGGTCGTATGCATTACAATGATGCCACCCCTTCGGGGTTGGGGTATGGCTGACTTTGATGTGTTACAATTATTTCACCCCTTCGGGGTTAATTGTTAAAATTATTTGATTGTAAAAAATATCGTTCTATTTGTATCGATAATAATAATTGATTTTTTTCATCCGGTATTAGCTCTGTGCGAAACAAAAACCCGGAGGGTTGATATTACTATAGAGAGGAGTCATTCAAGCAGATGAAGAACCCGGGACGGGTGACATAAAATTTCCGTTGTTTTTTATTCGGTCTCATGCAGGGAAAATTTCAATATTACACAAAAATTATTTATATAGATATATAAAAACCGATAATTATTTTTTGAAACAATAAGTATCCGCACGGATAAAGACAGGTTAATCAGTGGGCGAAACAAAAACCGAAGCTGTTAAAGAAAAAAAGAGCGTTGCGCTTTTGTCGGTGTTTGCCGCGCTGTTGATTACAGCGTTTAAGATAATCGTCGGCGTTATGACGGGCAGTCTCGGCATTATATCCGAAGCGCTCCACTCGGCTCTCGATTTGATTGCCGCGGGCATCACTTATCTTGCGGTTAATATTTCCGACAAGCCCGCAGACGACAAACATCATTACGGTCACGGAAAAATCGAAAACTATTCGGCGTTGATCGAAACGCTGCTTTTGTTTATTACGAGTTTCTGGATAATCTACGAAGCTCTACGGCGCTTGATTACGAACGAAGTCGAAATCGAAGTCAACGTATGGGCTTTTGTTGTGATTATAACTTCAATAATTGTCGACATATCGCGTTCGAGAGCGTTGAAAAAAGCCGCTGTCAAACATAACAGTCAGGCGCTCGAAGCCGACGCTCTCCACTTTTCCACAGATATCTGGAGTTCGACGGTCGTGCTGATCGGTTTAATCGGAGCGTCTTTTAATTTCTTTTATGCCGACGCAATTGCCGGACTCGCTGTGGCGATTATCGTATTGGGCGTGAGCTATCGTCTGGGCAAGCGTTCCTTCGACGCTTTGATCGACAGAGCGCCCGAAGGGCTTTACGAAAAAATTTACGGCATCGTAAACCGGCTGCCGGATGTAGTTAAATCGCACGATATTAAAATAAGAGAATCCGGTCCCTACAAGTTCGTCGATATCAATATTCACGTTAAAAACGACCTGAGCATAAAAGAAGCGCACGAAATATCGCACAGAGTCGAAAAAGCAATTACAAAAGAAATTAAAAATATTACGGTTATGGTGCACGCGGAACCCGAAGGGCATTCCGACTGAGGAACTTACTTATTTAGTTATACGTTATAGTTTAATTAGTTTAGTTGACCGAGAATTATTAAATTTGTCTAATAAAATAAGAGTTTAACTATTATTTAGAACAGCGAATAAACGGGATTAATTATGAGCGACAATAACAATAAAAATTTATCCGAACTCGACGAGATAGAACTACAAGAATGGCTCGAATCTCTCGAGTATGTATTGCAAACCGGCGGTCCGGAAAAAGTTAAGGAACTGCTCCACAACCTCGATACCTACGCGCATCAAAAAGGCGTGGAAATTCCATTTACCGCCAATACCCCGCATATCAATACGATACCGAAAGAAAAGGAACCGCCGTTCCCTGGCGGGCGCGAAATCGAACGGCGCATTAAAAGTCTTGTAAGATGGAACGCAATGGCTATGGTAGTACGCGCCAATAAAGAGGAAAACGGAATCGGCGGGCACATTTCCACGTTTGCTTCCGCCGCTACTTTATACGAAATCGGGTTTAATCATTTTTTCAGAGGCAAAGACGGCAATCACGACGGCGATATTATTTATTATCAGGGACATGCGGCGCCGGGAATTTATGCTCGCGCGTTCCTCGAAGGCAGATTGACGGTCGAACAACTCGAAAATTTCAGAAGGGAATTGAAACCAGGCGGCGGGCTCTCTTCGTATCCGCATCCGTGGTTGATGCCCGACTTCTGGGAATTCCCGACGGTCTCGATGGGTCTCGGACCGATTCAGGCAATTTATCAGGCGCGATTTCTTAGATATCTCGAAGACAGAGGTCTCAAAAAACCAAGCGACCAGAAAGTATGGGCTTTTATCGGCGACGGCGAAACCGACGAGCCTGAAACTCTGGGAGCCATTTCCCTTGCGGCGCGCGAAAAATTGGACAACCTTATTTTTGTTATAAATTGCAACTTGCAACGACTCGACGGTCCTGTTCGCGGCAACGGAAATATTGTTCAGGAACTCGAAGCCGTTTTCAGAGGCGCCGGCTGGAACGTTATTAAAGTTATTTGGGGCAGCGACTGGGATCCGCTCCTCGAGCAGGATAAAACGGGTCTGCTCGTCAAACGCATGAACGAAACAATCGACGGCGAATCTCAAAATTATATTACCAGAGGCGGCAAATACGTTCGCGAACATTTCTTCGGTAAATATCCCGAACTCCTTAAACTCGTCGAACATTATACCGACGAGCAATTGGAGAAGATGAAACGCGGCGGGCACGACCCCGAAAAAGTCTATGCCGCTTATAAAGCCGCCGTCGAACACAAAGACGCTCCCACCGTGATACTTGCAAAAACGGTTAAAGGATACGGACTCGGCGAAGCGGGCGAAGGCAAGAATATTACTCACCAGCAAAAGAAATTGAACGAAGAAGAACTGAGAGAATTCAGAACGCGGTTCTCAATTCCCATCAGCGACGACGAGGTTACGAAAGCGCCTTTCTATCGTCCTCCGGAAGACTCGCCGGAAATCCGTTATTTGAAAGAAAGAAGAAAAGCGCTCGGCGGTTATGTGCCCAAACGCGTTATTAAATCGCAGCCGATTAAAACTCCGCCGGAAGAATTGTTCGAAGAATTCTATAAAGGCACGGACGACAGAGAAGTTTCGACCACGATGGTTTATGTAAGAATACTTGCCAAGCTTTTGAAAGACAAAGAAATCGGTCATCTTATCGTGCCGATAGTCCCCGACGAAGCGCGTACGTTCGGTATGGAAGCGCTTTTCCGTCAGGTGGGCATTTATTCTCATGCGGGGCAATTATACGAACCCGTCGACAGCGACAGTTTGCTTTATTATAAAGAGGCTAAGGACGGACAAATACTCGAAGAGGGAATTACGGAAGCCGGCGCAATGTCTTCGTTTATTGCGGCGGGCACGGCTTATGCCGTTCACGGAATAAATACAATTCCGTTTTTCTCATTCTATTCGATGTTCGGACTGCAGCGCGTAGGCGATTTGATATGGGCCGCGGGCGACATGCGCTGCAAAGGATTTCTGCTCGGAGCCACCGCCGGAAGAACGACTCTTGCCGGCGAAGGCTTGCAGCATCAGGACGGACAAAGCCATCTGCTGGCATATCCCGTTCCGAATCTTGTAGCTTACGACCCGGCTTTTGCTTACGAGCTCGCCGTTATTATTCGCGACGGCATTTACAGAATGTACGAAAAACGCGAGGACGTTTTCTACTACATTACAATCATGAACGAGAACTATCCTCAACCTCCGATGCCCAAAGGAGTTAAAGAAGGAATTCTCAAGGGAATGTATAAATTCCGTTCGTCCAAAATGAAAGACCAGAAATTAAAAGCGCATTTGTTGGGAAGCGGAACAATCCTTAACGAAGCAATTAAAGCTGCGGATATCCTCGAGAAAAATTATAAAGTATCGACCGATATATGGAGCGTAACGAGTTATAAAAATCTCCACCTCGACGCTCAGGAAACCGAAAGATGGAATATGTTCCATCCCGACAAAAAACCGAAAACACCGTACATCTCTGAAGTTACAAAAGGCGAGTCGGGCGTATTCGTAGCGGCTTCGGATTATGTCCAGATTATCAAAGACGCTCTGGCAAAATGGCTGCCCGGGCCTCTCCATTCGCTCGGCACTTACGGATTCGGAAGAAGCGAAAGCAGAGCCTCGTTGCGCGATTTCTTCGAAGTCGACGCTAAGCATATCGTCTATGCGACTCTCTATTCGCTCTATAAAGAAAAGAAAGTTAAACTCGATTTGGTTAAAAAGGCTCAAAAAGACCTCGGTATTAATCCGGAAAAACCAAATCCGGCTAAATCGTAAAAACTATTTTTTAAATAAATTCGGTTTTTGATATGACAGTAGATTTTAAGTTGCCTCATTTAGGTGAAAATATAAATACGGCAGACGTAGTAAAAGTACTCGTTAAAGAAGGCGACCGCGTTGAAGTCGATCAGGTGATTCTGGAAATCGAAACGGATAAGGCTACGGTTGAAGTGCCTTCCGAAGTTGCCGGAATCGTAAAGAAAGTGCACGTTAAAGAAGGCGATAAAGCCGAAGTGGGTCAGCCTGTAATTACGGTTGAACAAAGCGAAGCCACGGATACGAATAAACACCCGGAGAAATCCGAAGAGAAGCAGACGCCCAGGGAAACATCAGCCGTAAATAAAGAGGAAAGCGGCATTGTGGAATTCAAAGTGCCCGTCCTAGGCGAAAATATCGAATCCGCGCAAATTGCAAAAGTGCTGGTCAAACCGGGCGATAAGATTAAAGCCGACCAGATACTGATTGAACTCGAAACTGACAAAGCGACCGTGGAAGTGCCTTCGGAATACGCAGGCGCTATTAAAGAAGTGAAAGTTAAAGACGGCGATACGGTTAAAGTCGGGCAAACGGTCTTTTTGATAGAAACGCAATCGTCGCCAGCTGTTAAGGCAGCCGCTCCGGAATCGAAACGGGAGGAAAAAGCTGAAAAATCAGTCGCTCCGCAGCAGCCTGTCAAAGAGCATACTCATATGCCGCAGGTGATCGATATACCGCGCGACATAGTTAAGAATATTGTTCCCGCTGCTCCTTCAGTCAGAAGATTTGCCCGCGAAATCGGCATCGATATTCATCAGGTGGAAGGTTCCGGTAAAGGCGGAAGAATTACCGTCGATGACGTTAAAGCATTTGCCAAGAATTTGAATCGTAAATTGCAGTCCGGTCAAATTTCCGCGCCGGGACTCGTTCAGGAGCCGATGCCCGATTTTTCCAAATGGGGCGAATTCGAACGCGTTCAAATGAACAACGTCCGCAGAAAGACCGCCGAGCATCTATCGTACGCCTGGTCGACAATTCCGCATGTAACGCAATTCGACAAGGCGGATATTACGAATCTTGAAAAAGTAAGAAAAGAATATTCGAAGAAAGTGGAAGCCGCGGGAGGCAAGCTGACAATTACAGCCATTCTGATTAAAATAGCGGCGTCGGCTTTGAAAGTATTTCCGCAGTTCAACGCCAGCGTCGATATGCAGAAGAGCGAAATTATCTATAAAAAGTATTTTAATATCGGTATAGCCGTCGATACCGACAAAGGCTTGCTCGTGCCGGTTATAAAAGACGTCGACAAAAAGAATATTGTCGAAATTTCGGTAGAGCTGGCGGAAATTTCCAAAAAAGCTCGCGACAAAAAATTAACCATCGAGGATATGCAGGGCGGCAATTTTACAATATCGAATCTCGGCGGTATCGGCGGCGCTTATTTTACTCCGATTGTTAATTCGCCCGAAGTGGCAATTCTGGGCGTTTCAAGGTCTTCTTACGAACCCGTTTATGTCGACGGCAAATTCGAGCCGCGACTGATGATGCCGCTTTCGCTGTCGTACGACCACAGAATTATCGACGGAGCCGACGGCATTCGGTTCCTCAGATGGATTGCAGAAGCTCTCGAAAATCCGTTTTTACTGACGCTTGAAGGATGATATATCATAAAAATTTTTAATAAAAAATCGGAAGTTCAATGTCTACAAAAACTCAATTAGCCGTTATTGGCGCCGGTCCAGGCGGATACGCCGCAGCTTTTCTGGCTGCCGACCTCGGTATGGAAGTAACTTTGATCGATATGGAAAAAAATCCGGGAGGCGTGTGCCTCTACAGAGGTTGCATTCCGTCGAAAGCCCTTCTTCACGTTGCCAAACTTTTGAACGAAGCGGAAGAAGCAAAGAAATGGGGAATCGATTTCGGAAAACCCAAGATCGACATAGATAAATTGAGAGAATTCAAAGACGGCGTCGTCGGAAAACTAACCGGCGGACTGGGACAATTGTCCAAACAAAGAAAAGTAAATTACATTCAGGGCAGGGCGTCGTTTGTTAATTCTACCGCATTGCTGGTCGAAAAAACCGACGGTTCGACGGAAGAGGTGGTTTTTGAAAAAGCCATATTGGCAACCGGTTCGGTGCCGGCGTCCGTTCCCGCATTTTCGATCGGTTCGGATAAGGTAATGGATTCAACCGCAGCTCTCGAATTGAAGGACGTTCCGAAAAGATTGTTGGTTGTCGGAGGCGGTTATATCGGTCTCGAACTGAGCACGGTTTATGCTTCGCTCGGCAGTAAAGTTACGGTGGTCGAAATGATGCCCGGAATTCTGCCCGGA
Source organism: Melioribacter sp. (assembly GCF_049325435.1). Taxonomy (NCBI): domain Bacteria; kingdom Pseudomonadati; phylum Ignavibacteriota; class Ignavibacteria; order Ignavibacteriales; family Melioribacteraceae; genus Melioribacter; species Melioribacter sp. The sequence continues at coordinate 100,427 of NZ_JBMOLD010000002.1, forward strand.
GCCGACCGCGATATGGTTGCCGTGCTGGAAAGAAGATTGAAATCCAGGTTCGAAAATATTTATGTTAATACGAAAGTAGTCGAACTGAAGGAAACCAAAAAGGGAATTGAAGTAAAATTAGAAGGCGATAAAGTCGATAACCCCGTTCAGACTTTTGACAAAGTTCTGGTTTCGGTGGGACGTAAACCCGTAACAAAAGGATTGGGACTCGAAAACACATCCGTAAAAATTAATGAAAAAGGATTTGTCTCAGTCGACGGAACGATGAAAACAGACGACGATAAAATATACGCAATCGGAGACATTGTCGGCAATCCGATGCTGGCGCATAAAGCCGCTGCCGAAGGAAAAGTTGCAGTAGAAGCGATTATGGGCAAACGGGTAGCCTTCGAACCGAATGCAATTCCGGCCGTTGTTTTTACCGATCCGGAATTGGCTTGGGCGGGTATTACTGAAACCGAAGCTCGCGAAAAAGGAATTAAGTACGAAGTGGCTAAATTCCCCTGGGGCGCAAGCGGCAGAGCCACAACTCTCGACAGAAACGACGGTATGACTAAATTGATAATCGAACCCGAGACAGAAAGAATTATCGGAGTTGGAATTGTAGGAGTCGGCGCGGGCGATCTGATTGCCGAAGGCACGCTCGCAATCGAAATGGGCGCCAACGCAAACGACCTCGAACTCACAATCCATCCGCACCCGACATTGTCTGAAACTATGATGTTTGCCGCCGAGCTCTATTACGGAAGAGCTACTGATATGTATCGTCCCAAGAGGAAGTAGATTAGGGATTAGATTCTAGGGATTAGGGACTGGTGGATGGTGATAGATCGTGATTGGCGATCCAAAATATTTTGAATAATTAAAAGCAGCCTGCCGAATAAGCAGGCTGCTTTTTTTATCAATTCCGAAATTTAGAGGGCAATTCGATTAAAATTATTTGCTATTCACCCGCAGCAAGATCGGCAATAATTATTCATTATTGTAATCTATCAGCGTTGTTACAAGTTTGAGTCTGAAAATATCCATCTTACGCGCCAATTAAAAAATTGGGCGTAAACGTATTCAGTTGCAAGCGAATTAGCAAGAAAATTTTTTTTAGACTTTCGACAGGAATGAAAATTTCATCTTTTTCGGTTGAACGAGTCTTTCGAAGTCGGCATACGCCATTTGAATCAGTTCAGTATGCGTTCCTGCATTGAAGGCAATTTCTTCGTCTTCGGCAAGCGACTCGTCTACGTAGACGTCGAGTCCGTATAGATTTCCGAATGGCGGCATTGCTCCGACTTCGCATTCCGGAAACTTATCCATAAATTCCTGCTCGTTTGCCAATCTTACATTTTCATTTCCGAAGGCTTCGCGCAATTGATCGAAATTAACTTTGTAAGAAGCCGGCAGAACGACCATTATCATTTTGCCGTCGACTTTAACGAGCACTGTTTTTGCGAGGTTCTTTCCCTTGATATGAGCCGAAGCCGCAATCTCTTGCGCGGTAAACGCAAGGGAGTGTTTGATTGCAACATACTTAACATTGTTCTTGTCCAGGAATTCCTTTAGTTTTTTCGAAGGCATAACCACCTCCTTATTGTTTTGTGAACTCCAATGTCACGTTCTGCGTGCCGAATCCTTCAATATCCATCGTTGTACTGAATGTAAGTTTATTGCCGGATAATGTATACTCTACGGTTTCGGGAACTCCGTCCACGGTAATCGTAAGTTTCCCGTCGGCTTCCGTCCACGTGCCGGTTTCTGTGTACTGCCCGTCTGCGTCGGTATACGTAGCCTGATATGTGCCGTCTTCATTTAAGACGACTGTCATTGAATAGCCGATCGCTTCCGGCAGCAAATTCAAATCTCCCGAGCCGGTATGAATTGTAATCGCGGTTAATTTCCATGTGCCCGTTAAAGTCGGTTCCGAGGATGTCGGATTCGAATCCTCGCTGCATGCTGTAAACGTTAATAACGACAATACCAATAACGACTTTAATAAGTTCTTCATTTTTTTCTCCTGAAAAATTTATTTGAAAAAATGGGGTTCCTCTAAATGCACATTCGCAAAGTAATGAGATTATTGTTCCGTTTCAACAAAAATAATAAACGGCAAATGATTTCTTTTTTTTATTTTTCTAGCAATAAAAATTACGGCTTATGAAGTATTTCTTGGGAGCGGACGGGGGCGGCACTAAAACCAGAGCCGTTTGCATTGACGAAAAAAAGAGAATCCTGGCGCGTTTCGAAACGGGCGCTTCGAACCCCTACTCGGTTGGCTTCGTTAAATCTGCCGGGCTGCTTTCCGAATTTATTAGCGAGATTAATGAAAAATATAAATTATCGGGAGCCGTACTGGGTATTGCCGGATGTTCGAATATTAACACGGCGGCAAAATTAAAGAATAAGATTAAGAGCAGATTCAATTTCCCGATTGAAATAAAAGGCGACGTCGAAACAGCGCATTACGGCGCTTTGGCGGGCAAAGAAGGAGCTCTGTTGATTATCGGAACGGGCGCGGTTGTCTTTTTGAATACGGGCAAAGAATTTATTATAATCGGCGGATACGGAAAAGCAATCGGGGACGAAGGCGGAGCTTACTCGATAGCGAGAAAAGGATTCAACGCCATATCAAAACTTATCGACGGCAGACTGAAAGACGACGTCCTTCATGAATTGGCTGAAGAATTGGACGTTCTGCAAAGAGATAAATTAATTACTTTTGTAAACGCAGAAAATATAGCGAGGTATGCCGGACGCTTTATCGAATGCGCTAGCGGGGGAAGTAAATTTTGCATGCGAGCCATAGACGAAGAAGCGGCGGAAGTTGCCGCGTTGATTAATACCGCATTGAAAAAATATTCCGGCGGCAGTCTTCCGATTGTCTTCTCGGGAGGTTTGTCGAATAATTTATTTTATAAGCGACTGATAAAGAGTAAAATAAAAAAGATAAACGGGTTGTTGTTCAAGAATGCGCGTTACACTCCCGAATACGGAGCGGCTTTAATAGCTCTTAAATTCTTCAAGGAAACTCGATGATTGTAAAAAAAACTTTGCATAAAGAAAAGAAAAATAAAGGCGGCGCCTGGACGTGGATTCCGACGCTCTATTTTGCAGAAGGATTGCCGTATGTAATCGTAATTACGCTTTCGGTAATAATGTATAAACGCCTGGGAATTTCGAATGCCGATATAGCGCTTTATACAAGCTGGCTCTATCTGCCGTGGGTTATAAAACCGTTCTGGAGTCCGCTTATCGATTTAATACGCACCAAGCGGTTCTGGATAGTCGCCATGCAATTGGTTATCGGCGCGGGTATGGCCGGTGTGGCGCTGACAATTCCGGCTCCCGATTTCTTCAGGTTTACTCTGCTTTTCTTCTGGCTGATTGCATTCAGCTCCGCAACACACGACATAGCGGCGGACGGGTTTTATATGCACGCGCTCGACGAGGGCGAACAGAGTTTTTTCGTCGGAATCAGAAGTACGTTTTATAGGTTTGCCATCATTTTCGGACAGGGGATTTTGGTTATTCTGGCGGGGCATCTCGAAAGCACGCTTACGGTTTCGCCCGCGGAAATAAGGGTAATTTCGTCGCCCGAAAAATTTTTCGAGAATACTCTTATTATCGATTCGTCTTCTGTTAAACCGATGGAAGGTCAACTCAGAGTAATTGCACAACCTGATACTCTTGAAATAAGCACAAAGCCTCAGACAAAGCAAACTGTAGACTTTTACGTGAACTTTGTCCGAAAGATGAATATTATAAACGGTTTTTCGAAAACCGACGTCGTTGTTCCCGATACGACGGATAGTATGGAACCCGTAGGTAATATCGGTATAGTTAAGTTCATGCTTTCTAATAAGCCCGACGACGATGAAGAGATAGTTGTCAATCTTAACTATCATGAAGGCGACAGAAATTTTAATGTGATTGCGGGCAATAAACTCGTTTTCAATTCGTCAAACTGGAACAAACCCGCCTTTGCGCTCGTTCAGCTCGAGCCGTACGTAAACGAAAAAACCGAAGCCGTCTTTAAACTCGAACCCGTAAGAGCGCCTTTGGCGTGGATAATTACATTCGGACTGCTCGCGGCGCTGTTCTTTATTTTCTTCGTCTATCATAATTATGTCCTGCCGGAACCGAAGACCGACAAACCGGTTTTGTCTGCGGGACTCCAAAAAATTACGAGCGAGTTCTTCAGAACCTTTTTCAGGTTTTTCGAAAAACGAAAGATAGTCTGGATAATCGCCTTTCTGCTGCTCTACCGATTGGGCGAAGCGCAATTGATAAAAATGATCGGTCCGTTTTTCCTCGATCCTAAAAGCGCCGGCGGATTAGGACTTTCAACTTCGGACGTCGGTTTGATATACGGCACGGTAGGCGTGGCGGCGCTTGTGATTGGCGGAATTATCGGCGGTATTTTGATTTCGAAACACGGTTTGAAAAAGTTACTCTTCACAATGCTCGTCGCAATGAATATTCCGAACATCGCCTATGTTTATCTGGCCTACGCGCAACCGGATCAAATTTGGATCGTCTATATGTGCGTGGTTATTGAACAGTTCGGCTACGGCTTCGGATTCACGGCTTATATGATGTATATGATTTATGTGTCCGACGGACAATATAAAGCTTCGCATTATGCAATTACGACCGGATTTATGGCGCTCGGTATGATGATACCCGGCATGTTCAGCGGCATTATTCAGGAAGCCGTGGGTTATCAGCTTTTCTTTGTATGGGTTTGCATTGCCGCAATTCCCGCTTTTATCGCGGCTAAATTAATTCCGCTCAATCCGGCATTCGGAAAAAAAGACAGGAAATAAATTGAACGATACTATAATCGAAATTAACGGACTTACCAAAAAATTCGGGTCGCTGACAGCCGTCGATAATCTCGACCTGAAAGTTTATAAAGGAGACATATTCGGATTCCTGGGACCAAACGGCGCAGGGAAAAGCACGACGATTAGAATGTTGTTGTCGCTTATAAAACCCACGTCGGGTTCGATCAAAATTTTCGGTCTTTCCGTTAAACGCGACCGAAAGAATATAATGAGAAGAATCGGTGCCATAGTCGAAAAGCCCGACTTCTATCTCTATCTGACGGCGTATAAAAATCTTGAAATCCTTGGAAGACTCAGCGGAGCCGACATTTCCAAAAATAAAATAATGGAAATGCTCGAATTGGTGGGACTTGCTTCGAGACACAACAGTAAAGTGAAAACATTTTCCCACGGAATGAAACAAAGGTTGGGACTTGCTCAGGCGCTCCTTCACGACCCGGAATTGATTATACTCGACGAGCCGACGACGGGTTTGGACCCCCAGGGAATGAAAGAAATCCGCGAGCTGATTCTCTATCTCAGCCGAAGCAAAGGAAAAACGATTTTCCTTTCGTCGCACATCCTGCACGAAGTTGAAATGATTGCAAACAGAATGATAATTATCAACAAAGGAAAGAAAATTGTCGAAGGAAATGTGGCGGATCTTCTTCGCTCGGACAAAATGAACGTATCTTTCGAAGTTTCCGACCCGTTAAAAGCCTCGGAGATAATAAAAGAAATTGCCGAAGGCGGAGAATTTCATCCCGGATCCAATAAAATAACTCTCTCTTTGACGCAGAAGGAAATTTCGGAATTAAATAAAAAATTAGTCGAGAACGGTATTGAAGTTTATTCGATTGTTCCCGTCCGTTCCCTCGAAGAGTATTTCCTAAAAATTACGGAGGGGGCTAACAATGATTAATCTGATAAGAATAGAGCTGGTAAAAATTTTCGGCAAATGGAGAACTTATATCGGATTCATCGCGATAGGACTGCTCGTGCCGATAATTCAGACGGCGCTTTATTTCACCGGCAACGATTATATCAGTATGGTCACGAGAGGTTTTCGGGAAACGTTTATGATGGTGGGAAATTTGCTCAACGGATATTTCATCGCCAATCTGGTTTTGAATTCGCTGTTCATTCACATACCTTTTCTGATCGTATTGGTCGGAGGGGATATACTCGCGGGCGAAGCGACCGCCGGAACATACAGAATGCTGCTTGTAAGACCAGTATCGCGTTTCGAAGTGATTACGTCGAAGTTTATAGCGGGAATTATTTATGTGGTCGGCTTGATTTTATGGTTGGCTTTTCTGAGCCTGGGAGTTAGTTTGTTAATTTTCGGAACCGGAGAATTGATTACTTTCCGGGATAAATTAATCATATTCGCCTCCGACGACGTATTATGGCGCTTTGTTTATGCTTATCTCTATTCGATTCTAAGTATGACGACCGTATTTTCGCTTTCGTTTTTGTTTTCTTCTTTTGTAGAAAATGCAATCGGTCCCATAATCGGGTCGATGGCGCTGATAATAATTCTACTGATTTTATCGGCAATCCCGATTGACTTTTTCAATGCTATTCAGCCGTATTTCTTTACGACGCATATGCCAAAGTGGAGCCGTTTTTTTTCGGATGAAATTGATTATGCCGAAATTACAAAATCAGCTCTCTTTCTGGCGGGCTATACGCTTTTGTTCTTTATGACCGCCGCCGGAATTTTTATTAAAAAAGATATTCTAACCTGAGGAGGTCTAATGAGGAGCGCTATTCTTCTTCTTTTTGCCGCGTTTAACATTTTTGCTCAAAAGCAAAACGCCGAAGATATATTAAATAAAGTGATCAATAAATTCGAACAAGTCGAAGACTACGAAGTCGACCTCACTATATCAGCAGACCTGCAGATGGTAAAAATGCCCGACATGAAGTTGAAGGTTTTTTTCAAGCAGCCGGACAAACTTAAAATTTCTTCTGAAGGTTTTGCGATGGTTCCCAAAGACGGTGTTAATCTTAACCCGCTTAAATTTCTCAAAAGCGAATACAGCGCGGTTTACGTAAAAAATGAAAAAGACGAAGAAGAAAAGATTAATCTCGACGTAATCAAAATAATTCCTCTTAGCGATACGGCGGATTATATTCTCTCGACCGTATGGATAGATACGGAAAATTATCTTGTTAGAAAACTCGAGACGGTAACGAAAAGGGGCGTCAATGTTTCAAGCAAATTTTATTATAATAACACCGCTTATGCGCTGCCCTCTAAAGTGGTAGTCAGTTTTAATCAGAGCGGGGAAGTCAAGCCGGAGCAGGACGAAGAAAAACGTTTTCGCCAATCTCTCAAAGGCGTAGTAACGCTTACGTATTCCGGTTATAAAATCAATCAGGGACTGAAAGACGAATTCTTCAAATGATTATTTGGAGCTGCCTACGAGATTGAATTTAATGTCGATATTTTCGGCGACTTTATTGCCTACCAGTTGATTTTCGACGCCGAAATCGGAAAGCTTGATTCTGAAAGCGCCGCTGACCCCGATTAAATCGCCTTCTGTTATTTTCCTGGTTTCTTCGCTTTCGGGCAAATACGCTATTTCGGCGGTAACGGGAATTTCTTTGGATATACCGCGTATTGTCAACGCGCCTTTTAATACGCATCTGGTTTTATTGCCCCGGATCGAAAGAATTTTTTCGACGCCGGTCGCTTCGTATGTGATAAAAGGATATTTTTCGGAGTCGAGCCAGTTGTCGCTTTGCAAATGTTTATCGCGCAGATTAATGCCCGTTTTTATTGAATTTACGCGCAAAACAATCCTGCCATTAATTCCTTCTTTCAAATTTTGCGGATTTAACTCTGCGACTCCTGAAATTCCGTCGCCTGTGCCTGTGATATCCTCGAGCGGAGTAGCGCTGAAAAATATGATTTGATTTTTACCCGTTTCTTCATTGAAGTTAAACGTTGTTTTACCCTGCGCGTAAATAAATCCCGAAAGAAAAAATAATATAGCCAACAAGATTTTCATTTTTTATCGCCTTGTTTTGTGTGCAAATAAAACAATATTAGCGTTGACGCAGTTCACTCCTACCGTTTAAATAAAAGCCCTTTTTTTTCGATAATAACAGCGGATAACTCTATCGGAATTATAAGCGAATATGAATTTGGCCGTTATGCTAAATATTATTGCAAGACTGTTGTTTTTCGAAAGCGATATCAACGTTTTTTTGTTGATATTGCTTATCGTGGCTGGCGTGCTGGGAGTAGCTTACGCATTGAGAGTAAAAACCATAAATGAATTAAACAGGAAATTGGAAGATACCGTCCGGGAAAAAACCGCCGAGCTGATGAATCTCAACAGCCGGCTCGAAATAATGAATGCCGCCATCGACGCGGAAAAAGAGTACTTCCGCGTAACGTTCGAATCGATTGAAGACGGAGTAATTGCGCTCGATCTGGAAGGAAACGTAATCCTCGTAAACAAAGCTGCGGAAAATATTCTCGGTATCGAAGAAGAAGATATCAAAAATTATCAGCTCGTTGCTCTTTTCGAATCGATGCTTGAGGATAATGACAAGGCTAAATCAAAATATTTCGATGTGTCGGATTTTGACGAATTTATTTCGATGAAAAACGTACAGATGATTATCAACGCAAAAGACCAAAAGCGAAAAATTCTGCAGGTGAATTCCTCGGAGATAAAAGAACACGATGCCGTTCAGGGCGTTGTGTTCATATTCAAGGACAAAACCGAATTGGTCGCTATCGAAAATCAGCTTGCCGTGTCTCAAAAGATGGAATCGATAGGTCAACTTGCGGCGGGCATTGCCCACGAAATTAATACTCCGCTTCAATACGTAAGCGACAACGTAAACTTTCTGGACCACTCATTTTATTATGTTATGGAGTATACCGCGCTCCTGAAAAAAACGCTCGATGAACTCGACCCTCCCGAAAGCGTTAAGAAAAACATCGAAGACAAAGAAAAAGAATACGACCTCGAATATCTGAAAGAAGAAGTGCCGAACGCTCTGGAACAAACGCATATCGGAATACAAAGAGTAAGCAGAATTGTTCTTTCGATGAAAGACTTTGCCCATCCCGGCACAAAAGAAAAGTCGTATTACGATTTGAATCACGGCATCGAAGTAACCGCAAACATTACAAGAAATAAATGGAAATACATTGCCGACCTCGAACTGGAACTCGACCCGAAATTACCGAACGTTTATTGCAGTCTCGATCAGATTAATCAGGTAATATTGAATATGATTCTCAACAGCGTCGACGCAATCGACGAAAAGATCAAAGCCGGTCTTTATGAAAAAGGTACGATTAGAATCAAAACGGAAAACAGAGAAAAAGACGTAGAGATTGTGATCTGGGACGACGGAATCGGCATAAAGGAAGAAAATATGCACAGGGTGTTCGACCCGTTTTATACTACCAAAGAAGTGGGCAAAGGGACGGGACAAGGCTTGGCTATTTGCCACGATATTATCGTCAACAAACACAAAGGCAGAATTTTGATTAATTCCAGATATAAAGAAGGAACAAAATTTATAATCAGATTACCAAATTCAGAGGGGGCATTCTAAATGGAGCCGAAAATAATATTCGTCGACGACGAAATAAACGTGTTAAATGGTTTGAAGAGATCGCTTTACGCTTCTCAGTTCAAATGGAAAGCGTCGTTTGCTCAGAGCGGAAAAGAGGCGCTGGATTTTCTTAAATCGGAACGATGCGATATTATTATCAGCGATATAAAAATGCCCGGAATGGACGGCGGCGAATTGCTGAAAATCGTAAAGAAAAATTATCCGCATATTGTTCGCTTTGCCCTTTCGGGTTTTAACGAAGAAGAGCTTACAATTCAATCGAGCAATACGGTTCATCAATATTTTGCCAAACCGTGCAACTGGAATCTTCTGCGCGAAAAAATTGAGCCGGTAATGATACTGAGAGAATTAATCGTTAATAACGAAACGATTGAACTTATCAACAGCGGCGAGGTCGTTCCGGCGCTCCCGGAAATTTATTACAAGCTCGAAAAAGAGTTGAATTCGGAAGACATATCGATTCACCGGATCGTGAATATCATATCCAAAGATATGGCTCTAACCGCCAAAATACTTCAGCTTTCAAACTCTGCATATTTCGGCGCCGTTACGCAAATTACAAATTTGCACCAGGCGGTTACTATGCTAGGCATTAATATTATTAAATCGCTCGTCTTATACATCAACGTGTTCAATTTTGTGGATAAGAAAGAAAGGATTAAAAATTATATCGAAGAGCTCTGGAATCACAGTATTATGGTCGCTTCTTTGTCGAAACAAATAATGGAATTCTTTACTAAGGACAGGGTAAAAAGCGAAAGGGCATATATAGCCGGCATACTCCATGATCTGGGCAAAATTATTCAACTTTCGCTTTTGCTAAGAATGGGAAAAGAAAACATGTATCCGATGGAAGATAAGGAATCGAAAGAATTACTCGGGGCGAATCACTGCGAATTGGGAGCCTATCTGCTGAGTCTGTGGGGATTGCCGAAGGAAATTGTGGACGGCGTACTGCTTCACCATACAGCTCCCGTTATCGAGAGCGCCAACATGAGCGTTCACGGAGCCGTGCAGCTTGCCAATTCGCTCGCGGGTCTTAAATACGAAGACCCATACGTCCTAGACGCAATGAACTCAAACGAGCTCGTATGGGAATTAATCGAAAGTCTAAAAAACAGCGGTGGAAAGGATGAAAACACGGGTCTTACTGGTTGACGACGATGCAGTCGCGCTGGCGGGTTATAAACGAAATCTGAGGCAGCATTTCGAGGTTTATACTGCTGAAAATGCCGCAGCCGCTCTTCAGTTTATAGAAAATTCGGAGCCGTTTGCAGTCGTCGTTTCCGACTTCAAAATGCCGGGAATGGACGGCATTACATTTCTGAAAAAACTTGCGGAAACGAATCCCGACACGGCGCGTATTATTCTAACCGGTTATGCGGAACTGAAGGTCGCCGTTGACGCAGTTAATGAAGGAAGCGTATTTCGATTTCTAACCAAACCCTGCAATTCGGAACAGTTGCTGAACGCCATCAAAGCCGGGGCGCGTCAATATGAACTGATTAATTCCGAAAAAGAGCTGCTCGAAAAAACTCTTAAAGGCAGTATAAATATCTTAATCGATATACTTTCCCATTTGAATCCGCAGGTTTTTAAAAGAGCAAATAAACTCCGGAATATAGCCCATAATGTAGCCTCCGTTCTTAAAAGTGAGGAAATGTGGGAAATCGAAATGGCTGCCATTCTGATGCAAATCGGTCTGGTTGCCATACCCGATGAAATTATTACGAAAAAATATAACGGCGAATCTCTCTCCCCTGAAGAAGAGGAGCTTTATAAGTCATATATAGAAGTCAGCGGAAGCCTGCTCAAAAATATTCCCCGTCTTGAGAAAGTTGCCGAAATAATATCGGGGGGCGGCAATACTACAGCCTCTCAAATTCTTGCAGCCGTTAACGATTACGATACTTTGATTAATGAAGGGAACGAACCTGCCGACGCTCTCGAATTGATGAAAAAAAACGGCAAGTATAACGACGATATATTGGCGGCTCTCCACGCCGAAGTGGTCGGAATTTATGACGGACTTGTCATAAAAGCTATCAGATTAAACGAACTCGAAATCGGGATGGTTCTGGCGGACGATATCTGCGATTCGTACAATAAAGTATTGATTGGAAAAGGATGCGAAATATCGCAGGTGTCGTTGATTAAACTTAAGAATTACGCCAAATTCAACAAAATTATAGAACCGATAAAAATATTCGACGCGGAATGATTCTACGATGCGCTCCGGTTGTTTTTCTTCCTGAAAAAAAAGAAGAGAAACGCAGTCGATACAATTATTATTCCGCTCAGTACAAGGCTTAAGTCCAGACCCCACACGAATTTGTCGACCCACTTGCGCTCCGTCCAGCCGAATAAATCGTCTTTTGTTTCTACCAGCGCCTGAGTTTTTGTAAAAATTTCGCCTCCGTAGAAGAGCCAGATTGCGAAAGTAATTAATATTAACGAGAAGGAAATAATTATCAAATACTTCTGCTTTTTGTTCATCATTCCTCCTTTTAATTCGTTAAACAAATTTCGCATAATGGAAATTCATTGAATCTCTTATTTAAATGACTTAATTTTTCGGGTGAAAGAATAATAATTGCCGATTAAAACGGAGAAGTTTTATGAAAATACACGAATTCCAGGCGAAAGAAACCCTCAAAAAATACGGCGTGCCGGTTCAGGACGGCTATGCGATCAAAGATTTATCGGAGCTCGACAAGGCTTTGTCAAGTTTGAAAGCCGCCGGAATTAATCAGTTTGTGGTTAAATCTCAGATTCATGCCGGAGGCAGGGGAAAAGGCAAAATTTATAATGCCGACAATCGGGACGAACTTGTGCTCGAAGGCGGGGTTAAATTTACAAAAGACGAAAACAAGGTAAGAGAATACGCCGAAAAAATGCTCGGAAATATTCTCGTTACGCATCAAACCGGCCCGGAAGGCAAAAAGGTTAAAACGCTTTATATAACCGAGGGACTTGACTACAAAAAAGAATTGTACGTGGGGATTTTACTCGATCGGACGGTTTCAAAAAACGTTATAATGGTTTCAACGGAAGGCGGTGTGGAAATCGAAAAAGTCGCCGAAGAAACTCCGGAAAAAATACTGAAGGTTTGGATCGATCCAGCAATCGGATTCCAGCCTTTTCAGGCGCGAGAATTAGCCTTCGGGCTTGGCTTGAAAGGCGCCGCATTCAAGAATTTTATTCCGTTCATTATGAAACTTTATAAAGCATACGAAGAAACCGACGCTTCGTTGCTCGAAATAAATCCGTTGGTAATTACAAACGACGAAAGAATTGTCGCTTTGGACGCCAAAATGAATTTTGACGACAATGCGTTGTATCGCCACCCTGAAATAGCGGCATACAGAGACCTCGACGAGGAAGACCCGCTCGAAATCGAAGCTTCCAAATATAATCTCAATTATATAAAACTCGACGGCAATGTGGGTTGTATGGTAAACGGCGCCGGACTTGCTATGGCGACAATGGATATTATTAAACTTGCCGGCGGCGAACCGGCTAATTTCCTCGACGTCGGCGGAGGCGCTAATAAAGAAACGGTCGCCAACGGCTTTAAGATTATTCTTTCCGATCCGAATGTTAAAGCCATTTTAATAAACATTTTCGGCGGTATCGTACGATGCGACAGAGTGGCTCAGGGCGTTATCGACGCGGTTAAAGAAGTGAACGTCACCATTCCCGTCGTAGTTCGTCTCGAAGGAACTAATGCCGACATCGCGCAGGATATGCTGAAAAAATCCGGACTTAATTTCGAAGTCGCTTCTTCGTTGAAAGAAGCTGCGGAAAAAGTAACGGCGGTAATAGGTTGATTTAAAATGATCGAATTAAAAATTACAATCGAAGCGGCGCTGGCTCTGTTGCTCGACAGAATCAAAGTCGAAATGAAAATGCGGCACAAATCGAACGACATAAGCAAGTTTGCCCGCTTCGAGGACTTAAGTTACAAACACCAGATTAAAATTGTGGAAGCGGCAATATTCGATACGATATTTCTGCTTCCCGTCGATATTATTACACAAAAGTCGAATCTGTCTCTGATAATTACCGAAACGGTTAAATCGCTCTATAAAGTTTTCAGGAAAGAAGAATTTCTGCTTTATAACAAGAAACAGTCTGATAAAATCATTAACTATATTTATAATTATTTTACGACAAATCTGAAAGACGACGGATTCAAAAACAACTGACGTTTTATAGAGTCCCATATTTATGACACTCTAGGGAAAATAGAAGGATTTTATAATGGACGCTCTATTATTGGCAAGGCTGCAATTTGCGTTGACGATCGGTTTCCATTTCATATTTCCGCCGTTGAGCATCGGACTGGCATGGCTGCTTGTAATATTCGAAGCGCTTGGCTGGAAAAAGAAAGAAGAAGCCTACGTTAAAATCGGTAAATTCTTCGGTAAAATTCTCGGACTTATTTTCGCGATGGGAGTCGCTACCGGAATTGTTATGGAATTCCAGTTCGGGACAAATTGGGCGGAATATTCGAAATTTGTGGGCGACGTGTTCGGCGCGCCGTTGGCTGCAGAGGGAATTTTTGCATTCTTTATAGAATCGACATTCCTGGGACTTTATTTGTTCGGGCGCAATAAAGTTTCGAAAGGCATACATTGGTTTTCGATTTTTATGGTGGCGCTCGGAGCCACTATATCGGCGTTCTGGATTCTCGTTGCCAATTCATGGCAGCAGACGCCCGCAGGCTATGTAATCCGAAACGGCAGAGCCGAATTGACCGATTTCTGGGCTGCGGTGTTCAATCCTTCCACATTGCCGCGTTTTTTCCATACAATCGACGCATCTCTGATTAGCGGCGCGTTTCTCGTTCTCGGAATTTCGGCATACCTTATTCTGAAAGGCAAAGAAGTGGAAACCGCAAAAAAAGCTTTTAAAGTCGCTTTGATATTCGGATTGATTGTCTCGGCGCTGGAAGTTTTCCCGTTCGGACACGAACACAGCAGACAAGTGGCTTTAACGCAGCCGGAAAAGTTTGCAGCCACTCAGGGTCTTTATACTACGCAGAGCGGGGCTCCGATTGCCATCTTTGCAATCCCGGTCGACAATCCTCCGGAGCTTAAAGCTCCCATTGAAATTCCCGGACTATTAAGCTGGCTGGTATTCGGAGACATAAACGCAGAGCTGAAGGGAATTGACCAATTCCCGCAAGACGAAATTCCTCCTCTTTTCATTACTTTTGTGTCGTACCATAATATGGTGATTCTGGGTATGTATTTCATTTTTATTACCGGTATGGCGGTTTATTTGTATTGGAGAAAAAAATTGTGGGATAAGAAAATAATTTTAAAAGCGTTCGTCTGGTCGGTTCCGCTTCCCGTAATTGCATGTCAACTCGGCTGGATTACCGCCGAAGTTGGAAGGCAACCGTGGATTGTTTATAAACTGCTTAGAACATCGGAAGCGGCTTCGATTACCGTAAGCGCGGGCGAAATTCTATTTTCGATCATTTTATTCGGCGTAATTTATCTCTTGCTCGGTTCGTTGTTCCTTTATGTGTTATTTAAAGAAGTAAAACACGGGCCCGAGCCGCTTCAAAACAAAGAGGTGGCAGCGTGATCGATCTGAATTTGATTTGGTTCATACTTATTGCGGTGTTGATTGTCGGATATGCGGTTCTTGACGGTTTTGACCTCGGCGTGGGAATAATCCATCTTTTTACAAAAGACGAAAAAGAAAAACGAATCAACATAAACGCCATCGGACCGGTTTGGGACGGTAACGAAGTCTGGTTGATAACTGCCGGGGGAGCTCTCTTTGCCGCTTTCCCGATGGTCTATGCTACGGTCTTCAGCTCTTTCTATATTGCCTTGATGCTGCTTTTGACGGCTTTGATTATGAGGGCGGTCTCTTTTGAATTCCGCGGAAAAGTCGAAAGCAAATCGTATAAAAACATTTGGGATTCCGCTTTCGGGTACGGAAGTTTGTTTATTTCGTTATTGTTATGCGTGGCGTACGGAAATATACTCAAAGGCATTCCGATCGATAGCAACGGAATTTTTCGCGGTTCGTTTATCGGTCTTTTGAATCCCTACGCTCTCCTTGTCGGATTAACGGGCGTTGCGTTGTTCGTTATGCACGGCGCGGTTTATATGACTGCCAAAACCGAAGGCTTGCAACAGGAAAGAATGATTAAATGGGCTAACGGCGCGTGGATTGTTTTTATTTCGCTTTATGTGATTACAACCCTCGCTACTTTCTTTTATGCAAAATATTTGTTCGACGGCATTACGTCGAATCCGTTATTCTGGATATTCTTCCTGACTCTTCTAATTTCGATTGCTTTGCTGCCGGTTCAATTAAAGAGCGGGAAATATTTCCGGTCGTTTTTAATTTCGTCTTTAATTGTCGTTTCGGTAATCGGTTTGAGCGCGGTCAGTCTTTTTCCTTATCTGACGCCTTCTTCCATCGATTTGAATTATAGCCTGACGGCATATAACGCGTCTTCTTCCCAATATACGTTAAAAACAATGCTGATTATAGCGCTGATAGGAATGCCGCTCGTAATTGCATATACCGTTTATGTCTATCGCATTTTCAAGGGGAAAGTGGAAATAACGGAAGAAAGTTACTAATAAAAAGAGGAGCGGATTTGAAAGGAATAATATTAGCGGGAGGTTCCGGATCCAGGATGTATCCCGTCTCGAGAGTCTACAGCAAACAATTGACGCTTATCTACGATAAACCGCTTATTTATTATCCTTTGTCCGTACTAATGCTTGGCGGGATAAGAGAAATTTTGATTATCTCCAACAACGAAACAATCCCGCTCTATCAAAAACTTTTCGAAGACGGTTCTCATCTGGGTTTGTCGATTCAATACGCGGTGCAGGAGGCGCCAAACGGAATTGCCGAAGCTTTTATTATCGGAGAAAAATTTATCGGCGAAGATTCGGTATCCCTTATACTCGGCGACAATATCTTTTACGGCAAGCTCGACTTCTTTTATAAAGCCGTTAAAGAAAACAACGGCGGAGCCACAATCTTTGCCTATCAGGTTAAAGACCCCCAACGTTACGGCATCGTGGAATTCGATGAAAACGGGAAGGCGATTAGCATCGAAGAAAAACCGAAACAACCGAAATCCGATTTTGCAGTGCCGGGATTATATGTTTATGATAATAAAGTAATCGAGATATCCAGGAATCTTAAGCCCTCGGCGCGAGGCGAACTCGAAATTACGGATGTGAACAAAGCATATTTGGAGCGGGGCGAATTGCGAGTCGAAAGAATCGGAAGAGGCGTCGCATGGCTCGATACCGGCACTCCTGAGGCTCTGCTAAAAGCTTCTCAATTCTTCGGCGTGATTGAAGACAGACAGGGATTAAAAGTAGCGTGCATCGAAGAAATTGCATACCAGAAAAATTTTATCGACAAAAATCAATTTCAAAAATTAATCGAAAGCATTCCGAAATGTTTGTACCGCGACTATTTGGAGCGCGTTCTGGAAGAATAAATTAAGCATCATGTCGTATTTAAAAAAGATTTAAAATGCTTTTCAGAATACCGCGCAGACTGCCGGCGATAAAATTATTAACCTCAAAACCTCCAAACCAAGAACCACGAACCCCAAAACCAAGAACCACGAACCCCAAAAACAAGAACCCCCAAACACCCCAACCCCTAACCCCTAACCCCTATTTTATTATATTTACCCAATAAATTTTATTCATATTCAACATACACTAACATGAAAAGCCTTTACAGAAGAATTTTGATAGTCTTCGGATGGATATTTGTAGGACTCGGAATAATCGGGATTTTTTTGCCGTTGATGCCGACAACGGTATTCTTTATACTTGCGGCGGCGTCTTTTGCGCGCAGTTCGGAAAAATTTTATAATTGGCTGATCAATCACCCGAGGTTCGGAAAGATCGTAAAGAGCTATATGGAGCAGAGAGGCATTCCCCGCAAATCGAAAATTATTGCAATTACAATGGTTATACTGACTATCGGAAGTTCGGCTGTCTTTTTTACCTCCAGCTTAACGTTGAGAATTATACTTGCAATTATTGCTTTCGGAGTAATTGCATATCTGCTTTCGTTAAAGACCGTCGACGTTGCCGAAAGCGATTAATTTTGAGCCTTACGTCATTTAAATAAGGTAAATTTTCTCAAAGTTTATTATTTTTATCGCAAGATTTATACATCATACCAATCAAGGAGAAAATCCTATGGGGCTATTTTCCCGGGGGATAAAGGATGAACTGCACCGACTGCGCGAGGAAAACGACGAACTGAAAAATACGCTTCATGCATTTGTTCAAAGACATTCCAGCCTGAACGACATCGAAAGAAAAATTGCCGAAGCCGAAAAAGAGTTTGAAGAACTTACCAAGCGAAACGAAGAACTCTCGTCCCTGGTTGAAGCCCTGAATAACGAACTCGAATCGAAGAATAAATCCCTCGAAAATTTGAAAGCCGAACTTACCGAGCTCGAAGAAAAAAGAATCGTCTACGAGCAGGAAACTTCCGAAACGGTTCCGCAATATCCGGCTGAATCCGAAGAGCTCCTGAAGAAAAAAGAAGAAGAGCTCGAAGAGCTAAACAGAAAATACGAAGAATTGAACGAGGCGTATTTAAAACTCGAATCGGAGTTCGTGGAACTTCAAAACAGAGCGTCGGATAGTATGAACGGCGAAGACGTTCCCGCGGAACTCAAAGAGTCTTATTCGGCCATAGAAAAAAGAATAGAAGAACTGAAAGAAGAAGAAACCCGAAAGAAAAAACAACTTGCCAGACTTGAAGAACAAATTTCTTTGAGCGAAGAAATTAAAACAAACCTCGAAAAATCGTTGAGTGTAATTCTAAATCAACTACATGAAAAAGAACAGGTTTATTCGGAATTCTTATTCAACAGGGACGAAATATTAGAGGAAATAAGAAAGAACAAAAACCTTCTCGACGAATTGAATTTGAGCATCGAATCGGAAAATAAGAAACTCAATGAAATCAAAGAGGAAATATCTGCGCGTGAAAACGACAGGCAAAATCTTATTAACGAAATAAATAAGCTCGAGAATGTAAAAAGACAGCTGCAGGAGGGAATCCTTCAACTCAAAAAGGAAAACGAGGCTCTTTTCGAAGTAATTGGCAAGCAAAAGAAATCGCTGGAAGAGTACGAAAAGAAAAAATTCGAGCTCGAGGAACACGCTCTCAACGTGGAAAATAAAGTTAGCCAAACGCTGTCAAGGTTCAACGAAGAGCTAAATTCATTGAAACAGGAAATACTGGACAAAGAAAAGGAAATTTCGGCAAAGGAAAAATTGCTGCTCGAAAAAAAATCGACTATTGCCGAATTCGACGGCGCCGTTAAAGTGCTCGAAAAAGAAAAACAAATTCTCGAAGAGTCGAATCGCGCCTTGCGGAACGAAGAATACGAATTGAATGACAAACTCAATGCAATTAAGTCTGAATATTCCGAAATCAAAAACAGAATCGAATCGCTCAAATCGGAAACTCTGGTTCTGGAAGAACAAAAAAAATCGGTTGAAAAAGAGATAAAGAATTTGCTCAAACAGTCGAGTCAGGAGTATTCTTCCCTCGACGAAACAAAATACCGATTGTCGCAGGATTTAAACGAAGCCAGGACAAAACTAATCGAACTCGAGAACAGATACGAACAATTGAAGAATGATTACAAAAAACTGAAGCAGGAAGCTTCGGATATAGAATTGAAAAAGGAGGAATACACAGCGAGAATTTCGGAATTAATTGCTCTGGAAAAAAGTTTAAAAACCAGAATTTCCGAATTCGAAAAACAATTAGACAACACTTCGGATTAAAGGGTGAATTTGAGAAAAATATTCTTTCCCGCTATATTAATGCTTGCGCTCTCTACGACGGCTCTCGTTTACGGGCAATCGGATTCGTTGCCTCGATTCAAGAAAAATCCCAATTACGACAGAATGAACGCCCTCTTCGATATTTATAAAACAAAGCAGGCGGACATCGTATTCCTGGGAAATTCTCTTACCGCGGGAGTGGATTGGAGCGAGCTTGTCGGCAGATGCAACGCAGTCGGAAGAGGCATACCCTCGGACATTATTCCCGGCTTTCTGGAAAGGCTCGACGACATTATTCGTCTAAAACCTAAAATTGTATTTATCATGGGCGGCGTTAACGATATTTATAATTGGACTCCCGTCGACGAAATCTATTTTAATTATCTTAAAATAATTTCCAGACTCCAATCCAAAAATATCATCCCCGTTATTACGTCGGTAACTTATGCCGCAAAAAATTACGCCAAAGACTGGGGCGGCACGCCGGAAGTAAATGCGGGCAGAAATCGCGAAATTGACAAGCTCAATAAAATGCTGAAGAACTACGCGCTCCGAAATAAAATCGACTATATCGATTTGAATGAACTTATGGCAAAGGCCGACGGTTTCATCAATGAAAAATATACGTGGGACGGATTGCATTATAACGCCGAAGGATATAAAATCTGGGCTGCGGAAATTGAAAAAATTTTATCAAAATATAAATTATGAAGGGTGCAATATGGAAAAAAATTATATAAGACAGCCGGCCGTTATACTTGCCGGCGCTCTGTTGATTTTATATCTGCTTTCGTTTGTAAATTATGAATATACTATCGCGGGCTTTACGTTTCGTAATATCGATTTTTTTATGGACGTTAAATCCGACCCGGCGGAAGAAGAATTCTCGAACAATAGCCGCGTAGCAATCGAGCCGCAAGCGTTATTTGCGGGATTCGATTTTTTAAAGCCTCTCGAATTTTTTACCGCCGAAAAAGACAACGCAAATTATGCTTATCAGGGGCAAAAAACCGGCTTTTATGGAAATACTGAACAGCTTAAATATTTTTTTGACGCTCTTTCGAATGCAAAAACGAAACCGTTTAGGATTGCCCACTACGGCGACTCGGTTATAGAAGGCGACCTGATAACCGCCGATATACGAGAACTGCTTCAAAAGAAATTCGGCGGCGACGCTGTCGGATGGCTCGGTATAGTTTCCCAGGATGTCGCTTTCCGCACCACTACGAAACATACGTTCTCCGACAATTGGGAAACTGCGTCGGTCTATACGAGCAATCCTAAATCATTAAAGCTCGGAATCAGCGGCGAAGTTTTTATCCCTCAGGGAAACGCCTGGGTTGAGTACGAAGTAAGCCGATTGAGAAGATCGCTCAAAGGGTTTTCGAAAGTAAGAATTTTTTATTCGGACGCTAAAAGTTCCGATATCTATTACTCGTTCGACAATTCTTCAAAAAAGTCAGCGCGTCTTAATCCCGGAATCGGAATTCAGGAATTGGTTCTCGATGCAGGGAAAACCGTCAAGTCGGCGCGAATTGAATTCCCTCAAAAAGAGCAGGCTCATTTTTACGGCGTCAGTCTGGAAGGCGCGCCCGGTATATACGTAGATAATTTTCCGCTCCGGGGCAATTCCGGCGTCGATATCGCGCAGATCGACCCTGCGACTCTCAAAGAATTTTCGAAGTATCTTAATTATAAACTCATTATTCTCGAGTTCGGATTGAATATTTTGGGCTCGCGAATGACCGATTACAGTTGGTACGAAAGAGAAATGGGAAAAGTAATAAAAAATCTGAAAGAAGCTTTTCCGGGAACAAGTATTGTAATGATAAGCGTGCACGACAAAGCGCGCAAAAGCGGCTCGAAATTCGAAACGGATCCTGCGGTATTCAAATTGCTCGACGCTCAGAAAAAGATAGCGCAAAACAACGGCGTGGCATTGTGGAGTTTGTTCGACGCAATGGGCGGCGAAAATTCGATGCACAGCTGGGTAACTGCAAACCCGCCTCTGGCTTCGCGCGATTATATCCACTTCAATAATCAAGGAGCGGAAAGAATAGCCGAACTCTTTGTCGAATCGTTGCTCGACGAATACAACAAGAGGAAATAACAATGGAAAAATTCAATATCGAGGAAGCCGACACTCTCTGGAAAAGGTGGAAGCTTAATTCGGAAAGATATCCGGATAAAGAAGCTGTGGTTCATTGGATTGCCGGAGAAGAACCTTTCAGATGGACATACAAAAATTTAATCGAAGCGGCTGAAAAATTTTCCGTGGCTTTGAAAAAGCAGGGAATCAAAAAAGGCGAAGTTTGCGCAATCATTATCAGGCATAATAAATTTCTCTATCCTCTCTATTTTGCAGTCGTACGATTGGGCGCATTGCCGGCAATTCTTGCTTATCCTAACCCGAGGCTGCATCCGGACAAATTTCGCCAGGGATTGGAGGGAATGTCCCAGCGATCGGGACTCGATTATGTATTGACGGAAAAGGAACTCGATCCGTTAATCAGACCTTTGATAGACAAAGAGGGAAGCACAATAAAAAATATCTTCTTCCCGCTCGACTGGAATCCGGAAGAAGATTTCGATCCGGTTTTGAACGGGGAAATCGAAAAAGCCTCGTCCGAAATCAAATTCGAAGAAGAAGCGTTTTTGCAGCATTCGTCCGGCACAACCGGATTGCAAAAACCCGTTGTGCTTTCGCACAAGGCGCTTCTTTATCATGTTAAATATCTCGGCGAACGGCTCGGGATGAACCGGAATGACAAAGTCGTAAGCTGGCTGCCACTCTATCACGATCTCGGTCTTATCGCCGCGTTTCATATTCCGCTGGCATACGGCATTACGACTATACAAATCGATCCGTTCGAATGGGTCCTGGCGCCGATATTGCAGCTCGAAGCGGCCGCCAAAGAAAAAGCCACAATGACGTATATGCCGAACTTCGCTTACAACGTTCTCGCGGAAAAAATCGACGAGGAAGAGCTGGAGGGAATAGATTTGTCGAGCTTGCGAGCCGTTGTGAACTGCGCCGAACCGATACGCCACGAAAGTCACGTTAAATTTATAGAGAGATACAAAAAATACAACCTCGACCCGCTTGCATTGGCGGGAATGTATGCCATGGCGGAAACCACTCTTGCAGTGACCGTAACCGACTTGGGAAAACCGATTAAAGAAGTAAAAGCCGATCGGGACGAACTTGCGAAGGGAAAGGTTAAACTAGCGGACGAAAACGCTTCCGTCAGAATTTGCGTTTCGTCCGGAAGATTGATTGAAGGCTGCGACGCGCGAATCGTCGACGACAACCGGCGGGACGTTCCCGACGGCATAGTCGGTGAAGTAGCGGTTAAATCCATATCGATGTTCGACGGTTACCGCAATTATCCCGAAAAAACCGCCGAGGTCGTTGAAAACGGATGGTATTTCACCGGAGATTACGGTTTCAAATACGAAGACGAGTTTTTTATAATCGGCAGAAAAAAAGATATTATTATCGTCGCCGGAAAAAACATTTATCCGGAAGATATCGAAGACGCGGTCAATCAGGTGGAAGGAGTTATCCCCGGCAGAGTGATTGCATTCGGCGAAGAAGACCCGCAATTGGGTACGGAATTTATTAGCGTCGTTGCCGAAACAAAAGCCGGGACGGAAGAAGAGAAAAACAATCTCCGTCTGGCAATATTAAAAGCGGGAATGAGTATCGACGTAGGAATTCATAAAGTCTATTTGGTTCCGCCGAGGTGGCTCATAAAAAGTTCTTCGGGCAAGCCGAGCCGTAGAACAAACAAAGAAAGATTAATAGGCAATAAAGACCCACAAGTATGGAGCAGATAAAATGATTTCACCGGAATTAAAACAGGTTATATTGAAACAGCTCAATCTGGACTACTTCGACATTAAGGACGAAACGACGGCGCCTGAAGTTCCCGGGTGGGATTCGCTTAACCATATTAATATAATACTTGCTATTGAAGAGCATTTCAAAGTGAAATTCAAAAGCTATGAATTGCTGCGCCTCAAATGCGTGGGCGATCTGCAAAAACTTCTCGATTCCAAATTAAACAAATAATCGTTATGACGTCGATTATCGATTTCAATAAACTTATTGAACTGCTTAGATATCAGCCCGGAGATCCGCTCGTATTCAGTACGGCGCTCTTTCTGGCGCTCTTTACCTTCTTCATGATTTTGTATACCGCGTTTGTTAAAAACAATGCGTTCAGAATCGGGCTGATAATCTTCTTTTCGATTTATTTTTATTATAAGTCCGCCGGATATTATGCGTCGATATTAATTGTTTCGGCGGCGATTAATTTTTACTTCGGCAAATGGATTTCGGCTACGGAAAATTTTTCTTATAAGAGATTGATTCTTATTGTTTCTTTGATTGTCAATCTGGGACTTCTGAGTTACTTCAAGTACACGAATTTCGTTATAGAGATTATTAACGGAATCGGCGACGGAAATATCGAACCGCTCGACATTTTCCTGCCGATCGGCATCTCGTTTTACACGTTCAAAGCCCTTACTTATGTGTTCGATATTTATTACGACACATTGAAACCGACTGATAGTTTCAGGGACTTCGCCCTCTACCTTTTCTTCTTTCCGAATTTACTTGCAGGTCCCATCGACAGGGCGGCGGATTTTCTGCCTCAGATTAATAAAGAACCGTTTATTACAAAGAAGGAACTCGGACTGGCCGTTCTTCTGATATCGACGGGTCTAATTAAAAAAGTGGTAATCGCAGACTACATCAGTTTGAATTTCGTAGACCGCATATTCGACTTTCCGCTCCGTTATACAGGCGTCGAAAATTTACTTGCAATCTACGGTTACACGCTGCAGATATACTGCGATTTTTCGGGCTACTCGGATATGGCAATCGGCGTGGCGTTGTTGATGGGATTCCGTTTGATGGAGAATTTCAATTATCCTTTCAAAGCTACCAGCATTGCGGATTTCTGGCGCCGCTGGCATATTTCATTATCGCGCTGGCTGCTCGATTATCTTTTCCGTCCGCTGCAGATGAAATACCGCAATCTCAGAGTTTTCGGCAATATGATCGGAATCTTCGTTACTTTTTTACTCTGCGGGCTGTGGCACGGCGCCGGTTGGAATTTTATTTTATGGGGCGCGCTTCACGGTTTTATGATGTCGTTCTCGCTTTTAATTCAAAAACCGAGAGCCGGCTTATATAAAATGCTGCGCATCGAAAATACAAAGTTTTTACGATTCTTCCAGACGTTAATCACATTTCACCTTATTGCATTGACTTTTGCCGTGTTCAGAAGTTACGACCTGCAGACGGTGTTCGACATGCTTTCGCAGATAACCGAATTTTTCCACGCGGAAGTTTTCGTTCAATTTATAGAAAAGATGCCTTTGATTACAGGATTGATGGCGTTGGGATTTTTATTTCACTTTCTGCCGTCGAAACTGTATGATTACAGCGTAACTCTTGTATCGAGGCTTCCTTTGGCAGGAAAAATATTACTGTTGACCGCCGCTATATGGCTGGCGGCTCAATTTAAATCAGCCGATATTCAGCCGTTTATTTATTTCCAATTTTAGAAAAAATTAAAACTCGATTTTCTTTTTTACAAGTTTCGGAGGCGGAGTTTTTTCGCGGCTGATTTCAACAGAGTTTTTAATCGAATCGGAGGCTGCGTCGAGAACGTCTTTGTTGTCCGTAAAGATTTCGGCAATCAGATCTCCCTTTTTAATTTTCATCCCTATTTTGGGATAAAAAATTATTCCGGCTTTCGGATCGATTTTGTCTTCTTTTTTCAACCTGCCGGCGCCCAGCATAACTGACGTCATTCCGATTCTGTAAGCGTCGATTGTTTTTATGAATCCGGTTTTATCGGAGAGTATTTCTTTTCTGTATTTCGACGCGGGATATTTTTCGGGTTTTAAAAGGAACGAAACGTCGCCGCCCTGCAGTTCCGTTATCTCCGTGAATTTTTCAAAAGCTTTCCCGTTCGAAATCAATTCTGCGGCGATTTTTTTCCCTTCAACAATATTTTTCGATTTGCCGCCCAAATAAATCATCGCGCCCGCCAATGTAACGCTCAGTTCGTACAAATCGTTTTTTATTTCGTTTTTGAGAACAAGTATCGATTCGTAAACTTCGAGCCAGTTGCCAATGTAATTCCCAAGCGGTTGATTCATATCTGTTATGAATGCAATTACCTTTTTATCGAATGCTTTTGCCGTATTTCCGAGAGAAGCGGCAAGTTCAAGGGCGTCGGATTGTTTTTTCATAAATGCGCCGCTTCCGGTTTTAACGTCGAGCACGAGTCCTTCGATGCCCTCGGCAAGTTTTTTGCTCATTATGCTGGCGGTTATAAAAGGAATCGATTCGACCGTGGCGGTTACGTCTCGCAGGGCGTAGATGAGTTTGTCCGCCGGAGCGATATCTTTTGTCTGGCCGATCATAACCGCGCCGCATTTTTTCAAAACGGATTTGTATTTCGATAAATTCAAGTCGGTGCGGAATCCCGGTATCGATTCGAGCTTGTCGAGAGTGCCGCCGGTATGTCCGAGCCCCCTGCCGCTTATCATCGGAACTTTTACGCCTGCTGCCGCTACGACAGGAGTAAGTATCAACGAAGTTTTGTCTCCTACGCCGCCCGTCGAATGTTTATCTATCTTTGAGCCTTCGATTGCCGAGAGGTCGATTATTTTGCCGCTGTTGAGCATCGATTCGGTCAGATACGAAGTCTCGGATTTATCGAGTCCGCGTATAAAAGCCGCCATTAAAAAAGCGGAGAATTGATAATCGGGAATTATACCGGCGGTAAAGTTCGAAATCATAAATTCTATTTCCCGGCTCGTTAATTTGCCGCCGTCTCTCTTTTTTTTGATTATTTCTATTGCGTTCATTTTTGCTCTTTTTATTTGAGTCCGAGTTCTTTGCACATTCTGTAGTAATTAGGGGGAGCCAGTCCGAGAATTTTTGCGGCTTCGGCGTCCGAATTGGTTTTGCTCCTTATGTATTGGAAGTATTTTAGTCTCAGTTGTTTTTCCATCTCTTTGAGCGTAGGATATCCGTTTCCGGATTTGAAGGAGATGCCGTCGTCTCGGGAAAAGCCGCCGGATGAAGATGTCGATTTACCGATTGCGTTTGCAATCTGTTCGGGCGTAATTATGTTCTCGCCGTAAAACAAAAGGCGTTGAACGAGATTCTTCAATTCTCTTACGTTGCCGGGCCAATCGTATTCTACCAGCATCGACATTGCTTCTTCGGTTAAAGCGGGCATCGGTTTGCCGATATCCAGGGCGTAATGGTTCAGGAAGTAATCGGTCAAATAAATTATGTCTTCCTTGCGCTCGCGAAGAGGGGGAATATATATCGGGAGAACGTTCAAACGATAAAATAAATCTTCCCGAAATCGACCGGCTTTAACTTCTTCGTCGAGATTCTTATTCGTGGCGGAAAGAATTCTTACGTCCACTTTTATTTTGTCGAGTCTGCCGAGTTTTTCGACTTCGCCGTCCTGTAAAACTCGCAACAGTTTAACCTGCGAAGTAAGGGGCAGCTCGGGAATCTCGTCCAGGAAAATCGTGCCCTTGTCGCCGACTTCGAACAATCCCGGTTTTGCTTTGTCGGCTCCCGTAAAAGCGCCTTTTTCGTATCCGAACAGTTCGCTCTCAATTAACTGTTCCGGAATTCCGCCGCAATTGATCGGTACGAAATTTTCATATTTCCGGACGCTGTTGTAGTGTATGTTATATGCAACGAGTTCTTTGCCGGTTCCTGATTCGCCGGTTATGAGAACCGGAGCGTTGCTGTCCGCAATTTTTTTAATTTGTTCCCTCAGTTTTACAATCTGGTCTGAAACGCCGATGATTTGTTTGCTGGTAAGAATTCCTTCGACGTTTCTTTTAATCTTTGCTTTTGAATTGATTCGCTCTCTCAGCAGTTCTTTCTTCTCGTAGGCGTTGAAAATCGAAAGCACAAAATCGGTCGGTTGATAAATATATTCCTCGATGTCGACGGGATATTTTGTGCAATACCAGAAAGCTCCGGCTGTAATCAAACTTTGAGCGAATTCGTAATCGGTCAGATTAATCGTCATTTTTGTGATGACGATTATCTGAATCGAGGGGTCGGTGTCCTTGATTTTTTTTATCAGATACTCGCCGCGAATGCCGCCGGCAATCTGATAATCCATAATTACAATGTCGAACTCGTTCTTTTTTTTCTCGAGAAGTTCGATCGCCGATTTCCCGTCCGACACTACTTCGGATATAATGATTCTCTGACTGAACGGCGCGATCGTATTTTCGACGCGGCGTACGTCGAATTCCTCGTCTTCGATGAGTAATATTTTGATTGTACGATTCTTATCCATATCAAAAAAATTAATGAGGAACTAATATAGTAAATTTGCATCCTTTTGAGGGTAAATTTTCGGCGTCGATTTTCCAGCCGCAGCGCTGAACGGATAGCTCGTAAGCAATATAACAGCCGTAGCCGGAATTTGTGTGCGATATTTTTTTTGTGCTTACTTTTTCGAGGAAAAGTTTTTTGACACCGTTCTCGTCGGTTTCGAGCAATTCGGGCTTAATCCCCGTTCCGTCGTCTTCGATGGTTATCGATGTGGAGTTTGTCATCCTGTCGAATTTAGTTCTTACTTTAATATTCAAGAAATCGTCGCCGCCGTGGTCGACGCTGTTCTGGATCAGCGGCTCTATAATTTCCCAAACGACAAATTCGTTGACATGCACGGGCGGCATGTTTTCGTCCAAATCGAGTTCGATTTTGAAAGAGCCGGTTTTTCGTGCCGTACGATTGAAAATATTTTCCACTATAAAACGGATTACTTCGTTAATATTTGTTCTGAACGTGGGATTGCGTACGGTCTGAAGGGGCGGCTCGTACCACTTCATGTCGTAAATGACACGCGAAATGAAATTCGAATATTTTAACACGCGGTTTTTGATGTCGTCAATATTTTCAATGGAGAGATTCCGCAAATCCTCTTTTATAAAGCCCATTATTTTTTCGGCTTTGTGGTGAGTGTGATAAATTCGTTTTGTGAACATCGATTCTTTCTGATGTTCTATTTGATGTTTGATATTTTGTTCGTGTTCTTCCAGCAACAGTTTTTGAGCTTCGTCGCGCTCTTTAACCGTGTAGGTGGAAATATAATACATCGCCAGAAGTCCGAGAAGAAACAATGCCGAATAGATGAGGGAAGTCTCTTCGTAACTTGTAATCATTTCGCGCTGCACGAATGTGAAGTCGGGAGTGTTTTTGATGTAGAGGGCGCCGGCAAATTCGCCGTTCGGCACAAAAGGCACAAAGATATGATACGTCTTGTTGTTTGTCGTCAGGTTTATGATTTGTTCGCTGCCGGAAATAGTGTCGTAGATTTGTCTGTATAGTTCGATGGCGTTTTTGTGCGAAGCCGAATTATAAGCGGAATTACTATTGTCGATAAGATTGGCAAAGAGGGCGTTGCCGTTGTCGATTGCAACGATGTCGCCGCCCCTGTTGACCAGAAGACAAATTTCCTCGATGTTCTGATGGAGTATCTGCTGATTAAGAATCATATCGAAGAACTGTATGATATGCCTCCTTTCTTCGGCTCCCATATCTTCCCGCAGTTTTACGATTTCATAAAGCAGCTCGATAGTTGTCGTGTTCATGTTTGCGAGTCGTTCGGCGGAATTGCGTTGATACCATTCCTGTGTGTTGTCGAAGAAGTTGTGCATCGAAGCTTTGTGTATAAACGAAAGGATGAATTGGAATAGTATCAGTCCTACGAACAGAACTGTGAGATGTTTGAACTCGAAGTGATATTTTTTAATTCTATCGAAAAGGATATTTTTTTCCATTTAAAATCCGGTCTCGATTTCCGAGTTGATTATTTTATCGATTTCGTCGAGCGCCTCGTCAACGCTAATTTTGTTTTTGAGGGCTCTGTTTATATGATACGAAATCACGTCCGAATAACGGGTGTATTTTTCGACGAACGGTCGGCGCACCGCATTTTTGAGCAGAGAATAATAAAATCTTACGTCGGGATTCTTTTTGACGAACGACGAATCCGAATAGACCGATTCGGTAACGGGCAGATAACCGGAATAATAAAACTCTTTTTGAACGTCGTTGTTCAAAAGAAATTTAATAAACTTAGCCGCTTCCTTTTTCTTTTCCGAATATATGGAAAGCATCAGGTACCAGCCGCCGATTGTGCTTCTCGATTTACCGCCGTTGAATCTCGGAATGGGCGCTCTTCCGAAGAGGAGAGTGTCTTTAGCCGTGTCGATATTATTCCTGTACCAGGTAACGAATCCGGGCCAGCTTCTCAGGAAAAAGCCGTCGTTTCGCACGTAATATGCGTATGATTCGTTCTCGGTAAAGTTAGCTACTTCGGGAGGAGTAAGTTTGTATTTGTAGATAAGATCTCTTAGTAATGTAAGCGCTCTTCGGCTCTCGATTGTGTTGATTTTTATTCTGCCGTTTTCCAACAGCGATCCGTTTTGGGACGCAATCAATTCCATAAAACTGCACATAAGCCCTTCGTATGCGTCGCCGGCAAAGAGATAATAGGGCGCTCCGTTTTGGGAGATCTTTTCCCCGAGCGCGATGAAATCGTTCCAGGTAATGGAACTGTCGAGCTTTTTTTTTATTTCCGGATAATCGGGAAGTTTTTTCAATTTGTCTTTTCGATAGTACATCACGCCGATATCAAAAAAGAGAGGCACGGAAATGAACTGTCCGTTGTAATAACACGATTGCAGCGCTTCGGGCACTATCTCTTCACGTTCGATCGAAGTAAAATATTCTCCGAGAGGCGTCGCAAACTTAGCGAATCGCGGCACCCAGATTTGATCGACCGAAAAAATATCGAGTCGTTCGCTTTTCCCGCGCAAATAACGAATGAGTAATTCTTTCCTTTCGTTAGTCGTAAATTTTTCGAACGGAAGGTCAACGGGGACGACTTCGATTTCGCCTTTGTAAAGCCTGTTGAATTTTTCTATGGCGGATTTATGACTCGGAGATATATTGTCGGCAAAATAAATCTTTACCGGTTCTTTGTTGTCGGTTACGAGCAAATCTCCGAACAGCGTTGTGAAAATAAAAACCGACACGGCGAAAAAAGTGATTGCCGTAATTGAGAAATAAAACGTTGTAAGATATCTGTTCTTTTGTTTCATTTAATCCGTCGTTTGCTCAATTAAAAATAGGCTTTTTGAACTTAAGAGTAAATAACCCCAGCGCCTCGCTCCCGATGTATGGCGTCCGGTGTCATTGTAATAATGTCACCCCTTCGGGGTTGGTGGATCATAAATTTTCGTTGCCAATAAAAATTTTTTTATTTCATTATCCTCCGGTAGTTGCGCAGGGCGTAACTTAAAACCCGGAGGGTTGACATTACTATAGACACAGATTTATCAATCATAGACAGAACCCGGCACGGGTGACATAATGTTTTGCGGTTATTGCTTGTCACCCCTTCGGGGGTTCTTAATTTTTGTCTGGATTTGACGTATTACAATAATATCACCCCTTCGGGGTTCGGGCGCACGTGGCTCGCGGTTGTTACAATTATCTCACGCCTACGGCGTTTTGCAATAATTTAACCCTTCGGGTTGTTGGTTGATAAAATTCGGTTGCTCGAAAATATATTTCTCATTTCGTTACCTATAGTATAAATCATAGCTTAACAGAAAATCCGGAGGATTAGAATTTCGTGTATTTTTTAAATACTTTACTGCAAAATCCGATTATAAGAGTAGGATTATCGGCATTTTTTTTATCAATCTGTAATTATTTAATATTACCGTAAAGTGTCGATTTTCCCGAATCATTGATATATTCGTTAATCAAAAACTCAGGATATGTTGGAAAAGAATAAGAATCGGTTAATTATACTCTCGTTGCTTCTATACGAGTTGTTGGTTGTGCTTTTTGCATATAAAATCAAAACCTCCGCGGGTCTTTTTTCGCTGCTGCCAATCTTGACAATTTCCTGGTACTATGGAGTTCTCCCCTCTGTTATTGTCTCCGTTTTCTTTTTTCTCCTGAATTATATCAACTTCTTTGTTCTGATCAATGTTAGTCAAGTTCAGACGCCCGATGTGTTTGCCGGCTTTTTGCAGTTGGTTATTGCCGTAGTGGTCGGTTTGGCAGGTACGTTTCAGAGAAAATTCTTAAAGGTCAACCGTGAATTACAAGAAAAAAACGAATATTTGAGCAGCGCAATAAACATCAAAAACCAGGCGGAAAACCGTCTCGTCGAAAAGCTCGAGCACATACGTATTATTACTAAAATTTCTTCCGATTTCATCAATATTCATCCGCTCCAGATTGAATTGCGTATAAAAAGCACGCTCGAAATGATTGCAACTTTGATAGGCGCCGAGAGAGGATATATTTTTACGGAATCGGATAATAAATCGCTCGAATTGATAAACGAATACGCATGCCCAAATTGCGTCCCGCTCAGTAAAAAAATCTCGCGCATTGAGACCGGCCAATTCGAAGATATTCTCGTTACGTTGAGAAACGGCGCGTATATCGAAGTTAATACGGCATTCTGGAAATCGCCGTTGAAAAACGCTTTCGACACCGTCAAAGTAATTTTCCTGCCGCTCCTGTCGAACGAAAAATTAATCGGTTTTGCGGCCTACGATTCGAAAAACGAAAATAAAAACTGGGACAAAGAATATATCGAATTGCTGATGCTCAGTACGCACGCCATATCAAACGCCATTCAAAGAAAAAAATCCGACGATAAAATTACCGCGCAGTACAATGAACTTTCTCTCAAAAGCATTGAGCTGGTTCAAAGCAATAGGGAAATGAAAAAACTGAATCAGAAACTGACCGATATTTCGAAGGAGCTCTATGAAAGCGAGAAAAAATTCAGAGAGCTGGCTGAAAATCTGGAAGACGTAATCTGGCTGCAGGAAGGAAGAAAATTTCTCTATATTAATCCTGCTTACGAGAGAATCTGGGGTTCGAAGAGGGAATTACTCTACGAGCGCGCAAACGACTTTATAGATAAAATTCATCCCGACGAAAAACGTGTGATGGTTAAAGAGTTTGTTTATCACGATTACGACAGAGAGGGAATCTTTCAAAAGGAATTCAGACTTGTCGATGCGAAAGGCGATATCAAGTGGATTTACGCAAAGGCTTTTCCGATTGCAAAAATTAACGGAAGCTACCGCGTGGCCGGTATAGCCCAGGATATCACTTTACGCAAAAAAGTCGAAGAGGAAATCAAAAAGGCCCTCGACAAAGCAATCGAACTCAATCAACTGAAATCGAGATTTATTTCGATGGTTTCGCACGAAATAAGAACTCCGCTGACGACTATTCAAACCTCCGCGGAAATACTCCAACTCTATCGAAATAAATTGACAAAATCAGAAACCGAAACTCATTTTAACAATATTTTTAAGTCGATCGATTCGATGATTTCGATGCTGAACGACATAACTTCTTTGAGCAAGTCCGACATGCAGGAAGTACAGCTTAAGTATGAATCAATAGACGTATATGAAAAGGTCTACGAACTGGCGGAAAATTTCAAGCTCCTTAAAAACAAAGATGTCATTGTAGATTTAAAAGGCGGCAGATTTACGGCGGAACTCGACCCGAAACTCTTTTCACAGGTTGCATACAATATTATAAGCAACGCCGTTAAATTCTCGCCGGCTGTAAATAAAGTGTGGATAACTTTGGTCGCGCGCGAAAACGAATTCTCTCTTACCGTAAAAGACGAGGGCATCGGAATACCCGAATACGATCTCAAAGATATTTTTAACCCTTTCTTCAGAGCGTCGAATGCCGTAAATTATAATGGAACCGGCTTGGGACTGGCGATTGTTAAGCGTTGGACCGAAGCTCTGAAAGGCAAAGTTGAAATTAAAAGCAAACTGAACAAAGGAACGACTGTAACCGTAACATTTCCCATACGAAGGAGAGACTAATGAAAACCATCTTGATAATCGAAGACGACTCTTTGATTCGTACGAATCTCCAGTATTTATTGAATAAAGGAAATTACAAATTGCTGATTGCGTCAAACGGGGAGGAAGGAATAAATATTGCAAAACAAGACCGACCCGACTTGATCATATGCGATATTTTAATGCCGGGAATCGACGGTTTCGAAGTTAAAAGACGGCTGGAAGAAGACGAGAATACGGCTTTTATTCCTTTTATTTTCCTTACCGCCAAAGCGGACTACGAAGATTTACGGAAAGGCATGAATCTGGGCGCCGACGATTATATCTATAAACCTTTCAAAGCGGCGGATCTACTTAGTACAATCGAATTGAGACTGGCCAAATACGAAACGCTGAAAAAATTCAATGGCGGAGGCAAAAACGGCAATAAATTTTCGTACGAGGATTCTCTTTTTATCGAATCGGGAAACACTCCGGTTTTGATAAAAATAAAAGAAATTGCGCTAATCGAATCCGAAAACAGCGGCACGAATTTATTCCTGACCGGGGGAAGAAAATATTATACGAATAAACTTGTTAAGGCATGGGAAGGATTCCTGCCCGCGTCGCATTTCCTTCGCATAAGAAAATCGATTATTATCAATACGAATTTTATCGACCAGGTAGAAAAAATAAATTACCGTAAATATTTTGTTCTTTTGAAGGAATTGAACAAAAAAATCGAAATCAGCCAGCGGTTCATTGCAAAAATAAAAGATAAAATCGGTATATAATTTAAATCCAGCTAATTAAACAAGACATTAACTCGCTTATTTACTTAAAAACCCGCTTTTTAGTTTAACTTATCGCTAGTAGAAAATCGTTCAAAAATGGATTAAACCCGGCGATAATTTCTCATGAACTTAGAAAAAAAGGAGAAATTATGGCTGCGGAAACGCAAACCTCTAACGATATACTTCAACTCGTAAGCTTTAAGATAGGGAAAGAAGAATTCGGCATCGATATCCTCAAAGTGCAGGAAATCAACAGAATGCTCAATTTGACCAAGGTGCCGAACGCTCCGTTTTATATCGACGGGGTTGTAAATCTGAGAGGGAGAATTATTCCTATCGTAAATCTTCGCGCCAAACTCGGTATGGAACGCAAGGAAGCCGACAGAAATTCGAGAATCGTAGTGGTGGAACTGAGCGGTAAGACAATCGGATTTCTCGTCGACGAAGTAAGCGAAGTCCTCCGCATTCCCGAGAGCATTACCGAGCAACCGCCGGCTATGGTAGCGGGAGTCGATTCTTCGTTTATCCGGGCTATCGGAAAATTGGAAGATCGCCTTCTGATATTGCTCGACCTTGAAAAAGTTTTATCGGCCGAAGAAAGTAATTACTTAACCTCATTAACAAACTAAGGAAGAAGGCTATGAAAAATAAAATAATACTTTTCTTGTTAATCGCCGCTTCGGTTGCGGCACAGGATAAATCGGCAAGCTCCATGAAATTCTTCGGTTATGTAAGAAGCTGGTACGAAGCGGATCTTACCGAGAATCAGGGCGGCTTCAAAGTTAAAATGGCGCGTTTCGGCGTCAAAGGCGACGTAAATGAATATGCCGGCTACCGGGTCTTTGTAGACTTTGCAAGACTCGGAAAACTGAAAACATCATATACGGACATAAACGGGCAGCGGGTTCTTTCTTCGGCGAGCGCCTCGTTTTCCGACGTGCTGCTCGACGCTCAGGCTATTCTTAAACCCGCAAAGAACTTCACGCTCTCACTCGGACAGTACAAAGTGCCTTTCGGCACCGATAACCTGAAAAGCGGAGCCGAAATCGAATTTGTAAACAGACCGATGTTGACGAGCGTTGCTCCCGGCTTGAGAGACGTGGGCGTTATGGGCGAGTATAAATTCGACGCAACGATTCCTCTGAAACTCAGCGCCGGAGTTTTTAACGGAGCCGGACAAAATAAAAGCGAAGACGATAAGACGGTTAATTACTCGGTAAGGGCTGTTGCCGAAGTGCTTGAGGGAATCGAGCTGTCTGCAAATTATTACGGAGGCAGATTGAACGACGCCGAAGTAAACATATTCGACCTCGGCGCAGGCGTGGAATATAAGAACTTTACGCTCAACGGAGAATTCGGACAACGCAATACCGATTTGAACTCCTCGACAACGACATCCAACGCCTTCTTTGTCTACGGAGTATATTCGATTAAGATCGATAACTCGGCGATTTCGTACATGATGCCCGCCGTCCGTTACGAGTATTATGAACCCAATAATTCGGTATCCGGAAATGAAATCGAAAGAATTACCGGAGGCGTATCGTTCCAGTTTGCCAAAATTAATTTTGCCCAGCTTAGAATTAATTACGAACTATATAATTACAAAGACGGCAAAGATAATTCGAATAAATTATTCATTGAATTACAAACAAGATTTTAAGAGGAGGAGATTATGAATAAAATAAATTTAATAACAGCTTTTCTGTTAGGCTTTGCTCTGACCGTTATCAGGGCGCAGAATGTTCCCGACGGCGTGAAAACGCTTGCCGAAAGGGAACTCACGAAATACGCCAATTCGTCCGTTGTCGTTTCCACCGTCGAAGCGCAGAATAATAAGAATCTGTCCCTTGCCAAAATAAAACAGATAGACGATGAATGGCAGAATACTTCGGGACTCAATGATATTATGAAGTCGATACTCAATAACGAATGTTCCGCATATCTGAAAGACCTGGTTAAAAAGCATCCGTATCTGGTGGAAATATTCGTAACAGACAACAAAGGCGCTAACGTTGCTATGAGCAATAAAACAAGCGATTATTGGCAGGGCGACGAAGATAAATTCACAAAGTGCTTTAATGACGGGCGCGGTAAAATTCACTACGGAAAACTTTCATTCGACGAAAGCGTTCAGACTTATGTAATTCAGGTATCGGTTCCGGTGGTTAAAGGCGGGACTGCAATCGGTACGGTAACATTCGGAGTGGATACCGGTAAATTGAATTAACGGAGGTTTATTATGAAAAACTGGTTCTTAAATCTTGCCATAAAGAAAAAACTGACAGTAACTTTTTCGTCAATAATCATCCTTTTCCTGCTGGTGAACGGAATCGCTTTACTCAATATGAAAACAATTAATTCACACGTGAATTTATTTGCAGAAGAATTGCTGAAAGGTACCGACTTGTTGATTCAAATTGACAGGGACATGCAGCAGGCGCTGGTAGCTCAGAGGACGATAATATTTTCGGCTGTGGGAAGTCAGCAATTCGAAAATCTTAAAAAGGATAATCAGGAAAACATTCAACAGGCTGCCGATCGATGGGAGCAATTTAAGAAAATCGACGTCGACGGAATCGACAAATCATTGTACGAAAAGTACGAAGCCGCAAAAGAAAAATGGATCGATTATTCCAACAGAATTGTCGCCGCGCGGGAAAGCGATACGCCCGAAGGCAGACTCGAAGCAATCGAACTGTCGTTCAGGGAAGGGAATCAATCTTTCGAAGAAGCCAGGGATATCATCGACAAACTCACCGAACAAATTGAAAGCGTGGCTTCGATGGAAAGCGCAGACGCTGTATCATCTTATAATACCGCCACTACAGTAACTGTAATCGGTTTGCTGCTCTCCGGATTAATAGCATTTATAGGAGGATATTTGCTCTTCGGTTCAATCGGCAAACCGGTCGAAGAGGCAACCAACCTGATGACCGAACTTAAAAAAGGCCATCTAAATGTTCGTCTCGACGTCAAATCGAAAGATGAAGTCGGTATACTCTCGGCGGCTATAAACGATTTCGCGGAATCGTTGAAGAATTTCAACAGAATAATGGATAAAGTTTCTCGAGGCGACCTGAGCGAAGAAGCTCAAATTCTCGATGCCAAAGACGAACTTACTCCGGGCTTAAATAAAATTGTTACGACTTTAAGGCGCCTCAGAGAAGAAACCGTTAAACTTATCAGCTCGTCTCTGGAAGGAAATTTGAACGTACGAGGTAATGTTCAAGGACTCGACGGAGTATACAAGGAAATTATCGAAGGCTTCAATAAGACGCTCGACGCCATCATTATGCCGATTCAGGAAGGAGCCGACGCACTCGAAAAAATTGCAAAGGGCGACCTTACGGTGAGAATTAACAGCGATTATAAAGGCGATTTTACGATTATTAAGAACAGTATTAATCAATTGAGTCATTCTTTCAACAATATTCTCAATGAAGTAGTTGCATCCGTACAGGCTGCGGCAAGCGCTGCAGATCAAATATCGGCAAGCGCCGAAGAGATGGCCGCCGGCGCGCAGGAACAATCCGCCCAGTCTTCCGAAGTAGCCGCAGCTGTAGCCGAAATAACCCAAACGATACTTGAGACGACTAAGAATGCCGATTTTGCGGCAAAGGCGGCTAAAGAATCGGGCGAAACCGCACGCAACGGCGGTGTGGTAGTCGAAGAAACCATCGCCGGCATTAATCGTATTGCGGAAGTTGTTCAGAAATCCGCGGCAACGGTCCAAAAACTCGGATTGAACAGCGATAAGATCGGCGAAATTATCCAGGTGATCGACGAAATTGCCGACCAGACAAACCTGCTGGCTCTTAACGCCGCTATCGAGGCTGCGCGCGCCGGCGAGCAGGGACGCGGCTTTGCCGTGGTTGCCGACGAAGTGCGTAAACTTGCCGAAAGAACTACTAAAGCCACAAAGGAAATCGCTTCGATGATTAAGGAAATCCAGAAAGATACGAGCGGAGCGGTCGAATCGATGAATCTGGGAACGCAGGAAGTGGAAAAAGGCAAAGCTTCCGCCGATAAAGCCCGTCAATCGCTCAAAGCGATTATTACCGGCGCGGAAGAAGTTGTCGACATTGCATCGCAAGTCGCTGCGGCAAGTCAACAGCAATCGGCTGCAGTCGAACAAATCGGAAAGAATATCGAATTCATTAATAATGTTACCGGTCAATCGGCAATGGGAATTCAACAAATTGCCAAAGCAAGCGAAAATCTCAGGTATCTTACCGAAAATCTCCAGTCGTTAGTAACGCGCTTCAAAATAGACGCTGTATCCGATGTCTCTCAACCCAGGCTCCTCAATGTCGGTTAATCCCTTAATCCCACACACTCCCCTTACAATGCCCGCGCCCGCGGGCATTTTTATTCTATTCCGAATAACCTCCTGAATTCTTCAATATCGTTTTCCATTTCTTTTATTTTTAGGGATTCTTCGTCGTTCCTGCGTTTCGATTTTATTTCCTTTCCGAATTCCTCGGACGAGATTACTTTGCAGCCGTTTACTCTGGCGTATTCGGCAAGCTGCCTGTCCGATGTGACTAATATGATTTTGCGCTTCGACTTTGTATTGTCTATCTCTTCGCGTATCTTTTCGTCTGAAGTTCTGCCGCGGGAATAAATTATCTTGCCCTTTGTAAATAAGACGGGGATGTTTTCATGACCGTCAAAGTGAAGCGAAACTTTGTATTTTTTCCCGGCGAAATGAGCGTTTAATATCCTCGCCAGTTCTTCCCTGTCCGACCCTTTGTTTTCGGTCTTCTTTTTTTTCAGTATTTTTCCGATTAAATTATTTCCGTCAATTATATAATGATTCATAAAAATTGCAGGATTATTATGTTGAAAAAATTGTCAATGCTCGCTTTGATTTTATTTATGCTCGCTTGCACAAAGGAAGTTCCCGAATCCGACAAAAATATAATTCAAACTACGGAAAAAAAGAAAATAGTTAAACTGATCGAAACGTTTTATGATAATTTCAACAGAGGGAATATCGACAGCGCGCTGACGGCGGTCTCGAAGAATTACAAAGGAATTGTTTCCGAAGCCGAAGAAATATCGGGCGTGGAAAATTACAGAAAAGAACTCTTTCAATACAAAACCGCATATCCCGAAGGCAGGTGGAAATATTCATTGGAAGAGCTTTTTGTAAGGGACGGTATCGGATACGTAATTTTATTGAGCAGTTTTGTCGTGCCCGATCCGGTGGAGGCGCAAGGCAACCCGATTTATTCCGAAAGAAGTATGAAAGTGCTGGTAAAAAACAGCGAAGGCAATTGGAAAATCTACCGTTCCGTCAGCGTGCCTGTTTTTACTTATTGAGAGCCCAATGATTTTTCGATCGTGTTTTCCCAGCTTGTTAACATCTCTTTGTCGAGCCGAATAACTCCGTCGTATGTAACGTTTGGAGGCGGAGGAAAGAAGTTGGCGACCGCCTGGAATAATTCCCCTCTGTAAGTCAATGGCGAATTTTCGAGAATCGAAAGCAATGAAAGCGCGTCTTCGCGTTTTGCATTTTTTGTTATGCCCGACATCGTCTGCGGAGTTATGTAATCCGCGTCGAATTGTTCTACAAAGTTTTCGAAATCCCTGTCGACGCCGATCCTCAAAGGCGTCCCGGAAGAAAAATTGCGGAATTTTACGAAGTAACCGTCTTTGATTTTAATCCGGTCGTTGATATAAACCGCGCCGTTTGTTACCGTCAATTCTCCGTTGCCGTTATTTAAATAAAATTCGTACGAAGCTATATCGCCTTTCAATTCGTTGTTTTCGAACTCGACCGTCAATCCGAGTCGTCCGAGCTTGTCGTCGGTTTTAACGGCGCCGTATTCGAGAAAGATTATATTGCTCTTCTTGTGAGCCTGTTTAAGCAATGCCGCGGATTTTCCTTCCAGTTCGAATCTCCCTTCTCCGGGTATAATTATTCTGAGGCGGGAGGAATCGGAACAGATTAATCTTTCGCCTTCGTACCAGAAAGCGTCCGTATAATTGAGTCCGTTTAATTCGAATGTTCCTTTGACACTCTCAACAGTCCAGGGCGAATTTGCGAGACTGTTCAGATAGAAATAATAAGCGAGCGCGGAGAAAATCAAAACGCCCGCCGCAATAAACAATATTATTTTACCCGACGAGAGCCGGGAATGCGGGGTTTTCAGCGACCGGCTCATCCGGCTCTTTTTTGTCAAGCCCCGGGTTTCGTTCAATAATTTTTCCTGCCGGGATTGCTCGCGCCGTTTTTTAATGTCGTCGATAATTTTCGTCTTGCGTTCGTTGTTAATTTGATTGAGAGATTTTCTCAGCAATTCTTTCGAAAGCAATTCGATCAGATCGGCGGGCGGTTCCACTGAATAAGGCAGCGATTTAAGAAGCTCGAAAAACCGATTGAACTTGTCGTGTTTTTCGCGGCATCCCGCGCATGTTTCAATATGAATCTTAAGTTCGCGCAGCGATTTCTCGTCGAGCGTTTCGTCGATATATCTGTGCAGATAAATATAAATATCGTTGCAATTCATTTTTTGCACACCGCTTCCATCAGATATACCCGGGTTTCCATCAAAGCGGTAATGATTTCGTCGGTGTTGTCGTACCATAGAAATTCGGCAATTTTATTGTAGTCATAACCTTCGAGGTCGTGAAGTACGAATATTGTGCGCCGGACGTAATCGAGATTCATAATAAGCGTTTCGAGTTTCTTTTTATTGTCGTCCGGGAGTTCGTCAGGCAGTTTTATCATGCTCGATTTGTTGATTTTGGGTATGGCTGTATTAACTGCAATTTGTTTTATCCAGAGCGCAAACGGAATTTTATAATCGTACTCTTTAATTTCTTCCCATGCGTTCAAAAACGCCTGAACCGTAACGGAACGCGCTGAGTTATAATCCGCGGTTAAACGATAGACAGTAGTAAAAACGCTTTTCAGATTGATTTCGCACAGGTCGAAAAAGGCGTTCTTTCTGCCCGCCTGCGAAAGCTCTACTAGGTAATTGACGTAGTTTGTATTTTCCGATTTGCCAGGCATTAAATTGTCCCGGTCATATTTACACCGCTAATTTATTAATACTTAAGCTGAGATTCAGAAAAAATATTATTAATTAATTGAATGTAATAGATAAAAAAGAAAAAATTATTTAATTTGAAGCACAATTTGAATGTCCTATGATAGAGGGTATTGTGGGGTGTTTATTACCAAGATTACCAAATTACCAAGATTGCAAGATTACCAAGATTACCAAGATTGCAAGATTACAAAATTTTTAATGGAGGCGGAATGTGAGAATAACACTGGATTATGAAATAAGTCCCGATATAATACCGAAAAATTATGGTCGAGGATTTATTTCTCTAATTAAAAAACTTATTGAAAAAACAGATCCGTTGCTTTTCAATTGTTATTATGAGCAACACAAATTAAAACCTTTTACTTTCGGAACATATTTCCCGAAGCTGCAGGGGAACGAAGGCGATAAATTGAATGTGGGAAATATTGTCAAAGTAAATTTTTCTACTTCGTCCATTCAACTTGCCACAAATATTTACAATGGCTTTTTGAAAGTGAAAGAGCACACCTGGCAAAACAGCGGGAGCTCAATTAATTTCAAACCGCTGAGGGCTTATCTTCAACCGAATAAATATAGTTATAAAGAAGAAATTATTGTAAAAACGCTTTCACCGTTGCTTGTCAATAACATCGGAGATTCCAATAAATTTTTGCTTCCGGGAGAAGAGGGATTTTTAGAAGGATTGGAATTCTCCGTCCGTGAATGTGCAAAGGAATTTTTGGGAGATGAATCTAATTTCCCGTTTAAAATTGAGGTAAAGGCATGGAAAAGAAGGGTGCTGTATCATTACAAAAAAATGCCAAGTACCATTGGAATTTTTGAAATTAAATCAAAACCGGAGATAATCCAAATGATTTATGATGTCGGTCTTGGAGTTCACCGCTCTCAAGGCTTCGGAATGATGGAGGTGGTGGGATGAGCGAAGAAAAAAAGATGATAACATTATATCCTTCTAATTGGCTGTATAATGCGGGAGTAGTGGGAATTATCAGGGTGTTTAAAGCACTGGATTATGATATTTATAATGCAATGAAAGACGATGGTACATTTTTGCTTGACCTTAATTACATAAGTAACGGTAAAAAGCTCGAGATAAATGGTTATAAAATTTCAGAATTTGGTCTTCGCTGGTTACTAGAGAGCTGGGAAGAAGTCGCGCCGAGAGATGAAAACGAAGATAAAAATAAGATAAAAAGAGCATGGGGAATATTATTTAACGTATACTATAGAGGTTTTTTTAACGCTAATACAAATTTATTTTATAGTTCGTCTAAGAAGTCAAAAGCTCTTATCGAACAATTCGAAGAATTTATTTCTTCATTTTCTACATCACAGCCCGCAGTAACAAAGTGTACATTTTGTTTAAGAGAAGCAAATGCGACTCTTAAAAATACTTTTACCTCTGAGCATTCAAAATTATTAGGCGCAGCCAGTGGAGATAAAGGGGTGCCCAATTCTTTTTGGAATATGAACAAAGAAAATAGCATAGCAGTATGTGATTATTGTTCGTTTATACTCTTAAGCAACCATCTTTCCAGAATCAGACTCAATGATAACACTGAAATATTCATTAATGCACCTTCATTTAAAATAATGTACGAGCTTAACAAACTCGCTAAAGAAGTTTATGGGAATAAGGATAACTATGAACGGAAAACAAAACGAGAAATACTCGCTATGTCCTTAGTGGAATATTCCAATAAAATTAATACTTCATTAGGTGTTTGGACAGAAATGAACATAGAGATAGTAACAAAAAGAAACGACTTTATAGAATTCTTCACTCTCCCTTATAATGTTATAAAGATTATCACAGATAGAAGCATTTCTTCAATATTAGCTGACTTAGGGGAACATCGAATTTATAGCAGAATTATTGATGAAAAATATTATGATCTAATAGACTTGGCACAACGATTATTAAAGCTTTCGACTAAAGAATCACTTTCTGCAAACGATATTAGCATTATTAATGCTCTATTGTATCAGCGAAAAAATAAAAGCAACTTAGTTTCAACCGCAAACAAGATTCTGAAGTTGTATTCATTAATAGAAGATAAACTAAAAGGAAATTAGCTATGGAAGAAAAATTAAAAATACTAAATAACCAATTAAAAGATTGCAAGCCGGTACTCAAAGATTTTGAAGACTATTATAATTTACTCAATCAAAAATTTGATGAGTTTCAAAAACTCGTAGAATATGCTTCCGAGCTTAA
Source organism: Melioribacter sp. (assembly GCF_049325435.1). Taxonomy (NCBI): domain Bacteria; kingdom Pseudomonadati; phylum Ignavibacteriota; class Ignavibacteria; order Ignavibacteriales; family Melioribacteraceae; genus Melioribacter; species Melioribacter sp. Next base: position 143,678 of record NZ_JBMOLD010000002.1, read on the forward strand.
AAAAGACGAAAAAGAGTTCGAAAATCTCTATAAGCGGGTTGCCGGGAAAAACGCATCAGACTTGGTTGATAAGTTAAGTCGTAGAGGTCACGCATTGAAGAAAGAACTCGGCGATGCATTCGAAAATATGGGATACCGACTACTCGAACAAACAAGAGCTGGTAAAAGAGACGATGTTTATTATGGTATCCTAAGAATATTCGTCGCAAATAAAAAGAAATTTCCCGATGAATTAGTTGAGGCTTTCAAGCCAATATATACAGATGAAATATTCAAAGTATTCATATTTTCTTTTTTAAGCGGAATAATTGGGAAAGAAAATCGAATTGAAAATAATTAAAAGAGGAGCAATAAAATGAAAAATATAACATTAACAATGATTTTTGAAGGTTCGGCATTGAACCGCGACGAAAAAGTTGGCGGAAATATCCTTTCGATTAAAAAAATGAATGTAAACGGCGAAATCAAATCGTACATAGGGAAACCGGCTATCAGGCATTATTTGTTTGAAACATTACAAAAAGCTTTTTCTGATAATTGGGATGGAGCGAAGCTAACAGGTCAAGGACAAGTTGTTCAGTTTGATATTGCAGAAGATGATATTTTATCAAAATCAGAACTAGATGCATTTGGCTATATGTACACAATTAGTGGAGATAATTCTATTACAAGAAAAAGTCCTGTGGGTATCACAAAAGCTATTTCTACATATCCCTATGAACAAGATCTTGCCTTTTATGCAAATCACGATTTAGTAGGCAGAGCGATAAAACAAGGAAACAGCGTTAAACCAAATCCTTATAATAAAGAAGAACATACCTCTCTTTATAAATTTAGTGTAACGCTTGATGCAAAAAAAATTGGAGAAGATATATGGATTATGAAAAATAAGCCAACCGAATCTCAAAACTTTTTAAATATCGAAATTGCTTCTCCTAAATCAATTATTCTTGAAAATGTTGAGAGCAAAGAAGATGAAAATGGTGATATTTTCTATGAGATTCAGGTTCAAAAACAAAACAGAAAGATAATTATTAATGGGAATGAAATAATCGTTGATTATGATTTAATGAAAAAAAGTAAAATTAAAAAGTCCGAAGACATGAAGTTAAACTTTATCCCGGCAATCGTAAAAGTTTCTCAAAAAGAGGATAAAGAAAAACTAAAAAAGGAACAGCAAAAAGCTTCTAACGGTTTTGAAATAACCGACTATGAAGAGAATGAAGATGAAAAAACTTATGCTTTCTCTGTATCAAGAAAGCCAATCTATTCCAGTAGCGATAAAACTTTAACTTTAGAATTAGGAGCTGTAAAATCTTTCGAGATAAAAAACAAAAATGGGAATGAATATGAAATAGAGAGAGGAATAATTAAAATTGAGAGCATATCATCTAACGGACCTTTTAAAATAACTTTTTCATTGAAAGACGATGAAAAACAAAAAAGAATTAAAAATATTCTTGAGGTGCTCAAAAATGGTCTTTACGCCCAATCCAGTGGCGAAGCTAATACAATTGTTCCATTATTTATTATTGCAGGCGGTGTAAAAATCCCTTCCCCCATTTTTCATTCTTATATTGACGTTAAAAAAGAAGAAGGCAAATTCAAAATAATCGGCATTAAAGATTGTTTGAGTAACGGATGGATAGATGGTCAAGTATACATAAAAGATTGCGAAAGAATTCCGGTAGATATTCAAGATGGAAAAGTAACTAAAGATTGGGATACATTTATTAATAGCCTCAATAATAAAGAAGAGGACAAAAATGCATCTACTACGAATTAAAATTTATCAACCAAATGCACATTATAGACTGCCTTTTGCGTATCAAAGGAGGCATACTTACCCATTGCCTCCTTATTCAACAGTAATCGGTTTTCTAATAAATGCGATGGGAATTTGGGATCAAAGGGATTCTTTCTACAAAGAAGGGATTAGAGAATTAAAAATATCACTTGCAGGAAAATTTGACAGCAAGATAACCGAATACATTTGGTTCAGGAATATGAGCAAGAAGGCTCATTTTGGTAGATTTAGTTATCTTGAAAATAGAGAAAACAATGGAACTGTTGAACATCCCGGCGGACAATCTCCGATGAGGATAGATGTGTTAAACGATGTTCATTTGCTGATATATTTAGGACACGAAGACATTGATGTGTTGAAAAGAATAAGAGAAGAAATTTCTAATCCTATAAATAGATTGGAAATCCTTCATCTCGGACGTGCCGAAGACTGGATTGTTTTAGAAGAAGAACCAAAATTAATTGATGATTCACAAATAGCTTACGAACGATACGGCGGTAACTTTAAATATTTCTTTTGGATACCTCGGAAATTCTATATACGCGAAAATGAAAGTTGGTGCCTAATTAGCGATGATGAATTTGCTAACTATGACGGACTAATGTATAATTTACCAACATTCAGTACTATTGAAGGTTACGAGAAAAACTATAACAGGCATGGCAAAAGAACCTTTGAGTATGTGAGAACAAAATTAAATGACGGATTAATTATCGGTCAAAGACTGATGATTGATAAAGAATTAAACTTACCATTTTTTTTAGGTGATCTAAATGACAGAAACTAATTATAAAATATGGGCTAAAAGTCCATCGGGAGATAACGAAAAAGGAATTTCGCTTTACCAGCATATTAAGGATGTTCTAGATAATCTTGACAAAATAAAACCATACATCAATGATGATAAAATTTATGAGCTCGTAAAATTGTCTGTACTGTTACATGATTTAGGCAAAGCGTTGCCATATTTTCAAATTAGAAGTGTCGGCAACAAGGGGTATGAACCCTTTGAAGTATCTGCCAATATCCCGCATTCAATCTTTTCATTATTCTTGATTAATAAAAAGAAATTGAAAGACTTAGTTGAAGAGTTAGTTCGGCAAAAAGCAGATGAGTATACTCAATTTGTATTATCTGCCGTTGCTTATCATCATTGGCGTAATAATTTTGAAGAGGTAGTGCGTTATTCAAACCGTGATCTAGACAAGTTATTAAATTCCGATCGATTACAAGAGATTGAAAAAAATTTAAAAGAAGATTTACAAGATTTATTTAACGGCAGAATTGATTTAATAGAGTTCAATAAAATTATGGCAAAGGAAATTTTGAATGGCGCACAAATTCAAAATTATGCCATCCCGCCATATAATTTATATTGGTTGCCGATGCGTGTTTCTTATGAAGAAGTAAATCTGATACATTGGGTTAAAATTGCCGGCTTCTTAATGCGTTGTGATCATTTTGCTTCTTTTTGTGAAAGTGAAAATAATTATGATTACCAAATTGAAATTCCGGGATTAGAATATTCTTTGATAATAGAAAGAATTATAGCGGGTATTCAAGAAAAATTAGGTAAAGGCGCTGTTATAAATTTATGGCAAGCCGGTTTAGTTGAAAAAGATAATCTTGGTGACAAAAATGTTATACTCATCGCGCCCACAGGAAGCGGTAAAACCGAATTCGCTTATATCTGGTCGAAGGGCGAAAAAACATTTTATACGTTGCCATTGCGTTCAGCGGTAAATCAAATATACGACCGTTCAATTAAACTATTTGGTGAAGATAAAACCGGCTTGTTACATTCCGATGCCGATGTTTACTTGCTTGGCGACGGTAATGAATCTGAAAATATTGACTCATATAGCTTATCCCGACAATTAAGTTATCCTTTTATGGTTTCGACCGGCGACCAGTTTTTCCCTTATGCATTGAGACCACCATCTTACGAAAGAATCTATGCAACATTCTCTTATTCCCGTTTGGTTATTGATGAGGTTCAAGCTTATGATCCAAAAGCTGCCGCTATTGTCGTAAAATATCTTGAGCACATTTATAAAATGGGTGGTAAGTTTTTGTTAGTTACGGCAACAATGCCTTCATTTATAAAAGAAGAGTTAAAAAGTAGAATTAAAAAAGATAATGAAGGTTCGCCGGATTTTGAGCTGGTCGATTATTATAAACAAAATGATATTTATGCACAACTAAAAAAACATAAATTAACTTTTATAAAAGAAGAAAACAAAGAGAAAGAATACCGATTTTCAGATAAATTAATAAAAGACATTATTGCAAAAGCTAAAGAAAATGATGGTCACAGAGTACTTGTTGTTGTAAACACCGTAAAACTTGCAATTGACACATTTAACAAGATCAAAAAGATAATTGAAAGAGAAAATGACATTTATATTGAATTGCTCCATTCAAGACTGACTTATGAAAAACGTCGAGAAAAAGAAAAAAGAATTGAGGAAGAATTTTCAAACCCAAAACCAGAAAACGAACATAAACCCAAAATAGTTGTAGCTACGCAAGTTGTAGAAGCATCATTAGATTTAGATGCAGACATTCTTTTTACAGAACTCGCTCCAATGGATTCGTTGGTGCAAAGAATGGGGAGAGTATTACGCCGTTACAAAAATGATTCCCCGACATCTTTAGACAAACCAAATGTTTTCATTACAGTTTTTGAAAATGGCGTAGAATCGGGAGGTTATAGAGTCTATTCTGATGATTTAATAGGAATTACAATGAAATTATTATCCTCTGATACAAATGAATTGGCGAATTGGTGTGATGATAAATATAAAAAGAAAGATTGGCGCAGCGCCAAAACGATCGATCTTTTTTTCAAGACAATTAAAAAAATGCAAGCCAATGATTTATTATTATCCGAGGCAAAGAAAAGGGAATTGGTAGAAAAATTATATAATAAAGATTTGTTTGCTGTGTCTGGTAGTTATATCTCGGATTTTTACAAAACTCTCGATATACTTGATGCAGGTTTTATGGCTGAAAGAAAGGAAGAGGCGCATCGTATCTTTAGGGAAATTTCGAGCATTACGGTGATTCCTAAAATACTTTTAGATGATATTAAAAATGAATTGTATGATTTCTTTTCAAAGAACGATGGGAAGAAAAATCTTTATATCAATTTTAAAAAGGAAATATTAAATAAATATGTTCTAAATGTTCCATTCAACAAGTGGAAATATGATACTATTAGATTTAGGGAAGACATAAGACTCAGCTATTGGCTGGAATTTAGTGAAAATAATTTTACCGGATATCAACTAAATGTATTAAAAAAATGGTGTAAAAATATTTTTATTGTTGAGACGGAATATGATGATGAAAAAGGAGTAAACTCTTATGAATTTACTGAGTATAGTTCGTTTATATAAAAATATATCTAATAATCCTTGCAATCTTGCAATTTGTAATCTTGTAATTTGCAATCTTGCAATAGCAAAATCATGACCGGCACACAAATAGCATATTATCTTATCTGTCAACGTAAACTCTGGTTGTTTCTAAGGAATATCGAAATGGAGCACGACAGCGATACGGTCTCGATTGGTAAATTAATTTCAGATACAACATACAAACGCGAATCTCACGAAATTCATATTACAGACGATGAAGACGATATTGCGCTCGATTTTTACGACTCGAAAACCAAAACTATACACGAAGTAAAAAAATCAGACAAAATGGAAGAAACTCACGTCTGGCAGGTAAAATTTTATATTTACGTGCTTGAAAAAATGGGCATTGATAATGTAAGAGGTGAGATTAATTATCCGAAATTAAAACAAAAGGCGGAAGTAACGCTGACGGAAAGCGACAGAAAAAAACTAAAAGAAATACGAGAAGAAGTCAAAAAAATAGCAGAACTAAACGTTCCGCCGGAAGTAATCAATAAACCGTTTTGCAAACAATGTGCGTATTATGAGTTGTGTTATGTATGAGGGGAGGTGGTGGTTGGCAAATTAATAAATTGCAAATTACCAAATTACCAAATTGCAAATTAACAAATTGACTCGCTGAAAAAAGTTAATAAATTCAAAGGGACGTTAATAATGATACGAAAATTTGAAGATTTAAAAGTGTGGCAAGACGCGAGGATGTTCGTAAATGTAGTATACAATTTGACAAATAGCGACGTCTTCAGAAAAGACTACGGATTAAAAGATCAGATTCAAAGAGCGTCGGTTTCGATAATGAATAATATTGCGGAAGGTTTCGAAAGGGATAATAATAAAGAGTTTGTTAAATTTCTTTTATATGCAAAAGGTTCTGCCGGCGAAGTAAGATCTCTATTATATATAGCCTACGATCTTCATTACATTGCTAAAGAAGAATTCGAAACAGCATTGGAACAATCATTGAATATCATAAAACAGATTTCAAAATTCATAAGCTACTTAAAAACAAAAACAAATTAATCTTGCAATCTTGGTAATCTTGGTAATCTTGGTAATCTTGGTAATCTTGGTAATCTTGCAATCTTGGTAATCTTGCAATCTTGGTAATCCTGGCAATCTTGGTAATCTTGCAATTTGATAATCTTGGTAATAAAAAAATGAAACGAAATTACTACATATTCAGCTCAGGCAAATTGATTCGCAAAGACAATACGCTTTATTTCGAACCGGGGGAATCGTCGGAGCCGGAAGAAGTAAACGACACTGAAGAAATCGAAGTCGATGACGAGTCGGTAACCGAAAACGACGCGGAAGAAAGAGAGCCCGCGCGGTTGCCTCGCAAGCCGATTCCCGTTGAAGATATAGATTCGATCTATTGTTACGGCGAATTAAAATTCAACACTAAATTCTTGAACTTCCTCGCCCGGAAAGAAATTATACTTCATCTTTTCAATTACTACGGATATTATACTTCTTCGTTTTATCCGCGCGAACCTTATTTGTCGGGCAGGCTATTGGTTGAGCAGGTTAAAAGGCATCTGGATAAAGAAGCGCGTCTGGAGATTGCTAAAAAATTCATAATCGGAGCGGCGGAAAACATCAAAAAAAATTTACAGTATTATAACGGTCGCGATAAAGACCTTTCGTATTTTATCGACAAAGCCGAAGAGGCTATTCGAAAAATACCCGACTGCCGCGACGTGCAGGAGTTGATGGGCGTCGAAGGCAATTTAAGGTCTGATTATTACATGGCGTGGAATTTAATAGTAAATCCCGAAATTAATTTTGAAAAACGGGAAAAACGTCCGCCGTCCAATCCCATTAACGCTCTCATATCTTTCGGCAATTCGTTGGTCTATACCGTTGTGTTGAGCGAAATCTACAGAACACAGTTAAATCCCCTGATCAGTTATCTTCACGAGCCGGGAGAAAGAAGATTTTCCCTGGCTTTGGACATTGCGGAGGTATTTAAGCCGTTGCTCGCCGACAGGATTATTTTTTCTTTGCTCAATAAAAATCAAATTCAGGAAAAACATTTCAGCAAAGAACTCAATAAGTGTTATTTGACCGAAGACGGAAGAAAAATATTTCTAAAAGAATTCGACGAAAAGCTTAAAACTACTATAAAACACAGGCAGCTTAAAAGAAACGTAAGTTACAGGCATTTGATAAGACTGGAATGTTATAAGTTAATTAAACATATTATAGGCGAAAAAGAATATAAACCGTTTACAATCTGGTGGTAAAATGTATGTAATTGTGGTTTACGACGCGGCGCCGAAAAGAGGCGTAAAGTTGATGAAGTTTTTACGACAGCATTTGAACTGGGTTCAGAATTCCGTTTTCGAGGGCGAACTAACCGAGAGCGGATTTGAAAACCTGAAACACGGTATAAAAGATATAATAAACGACAAGAAAGACAGCGTAATTTATTACCGGTTCGATTCGCAAAACTATCACGACAGGGGAATAATAGGCGTGGAGAAAAATGAAATCGATTCGTTTATATAAAACGGTCGGACGCTATAAAAATGACGGGCTGATTAAGCTCGAATGCAAAAAAGTCGTCGACCCCCCGGGATTTTTGCACTATCGGAGGTCGACGACGCAAAGTGAAAAAAATACTTGCAAAACAGGCTGAAAATTATGAAATTTAGCGGGTCTTAATCGTACTATTGTAGAATTGAAATGCGAATTCAGTTGCAGATTCCTGGCCGTTAAAGAAGAAGTCTTAATCGTACTATTGTAGAATTGAAATTAACTTCTATATCTCCATACCACAACCGGCGATTGCCGTCTTAATCGTACTATTGTAGAATTGAAATATATTGGGAGCTTGAACTTATACGAGAAGATTTGCGAGTCTTAATCGTACTATTGTAGAATTGAAATTCAGGGTAATTAGATGAGTGAGGGAGAGAAAGAAAAGTCTTAATCGTACTATTGTAGAATTGAAATGTCTTGTCGTACTCAATACACTCGGCAAGGGTCAATTCGTCTTAATCGTACTATTGTAGAATTGAAATTAATCTTCGAGTATAGTGCAATATCCGTAAGTGGTCGTCTTAATCGTACTATTGTAGAATTGAAATTGCCTCTAATGGCACCCAAAATACCGTTGTTAATTCGTGTCTTAATCGTACTATTGTAGAATTGAAATGATATATTTGATAATCGGCGGCGTTAGGGTCGAGCAGTCTTAATCGTACTATTGTAGAATTGAAATATTTGCAAGGGATGTGGAGGGAGCGGATAAAAAGCGAGTCTTAATCGTACTATTGTAGAATTGAAATCTCTATGTATTCAATAAGAACGTCTTCAGGGTAGGGTCTTAATCGTACTATTGTAGAATTGAAATTATGTGTGCCGTATGACTGCAAGAATCATCTTCAATGTCTTAATCGTACTATTGTAGAATTGAAATGCTTTTCTAATTACCTTGCCGTTGCGATCCTTTACAGTCTTAATCGTACTATTGTAGAATTGCCCCGCTTACAGCGGGGTCTCCGTTCGTCCGTCAGTCGACGGACTCACTCCGAAAATAGAGTCCGACGAACTAGCCGGAAGGCTAGAGAGTCGTCCCGCAGAATGCGGGATTAATCGTACCCGACGCCGACGGGTAGAATTGCTTAGCATGGACGCTGAGCTTGTCGAAGCGTTACCGTTCACCCTCAGGGACGGGTTCGCTTCGAAAATAGAGTCCGGCGAACTAGCCGATAGGCTAGAGAGCCGTCCCGCAGAATGCGGGATTAATCGTACCCGACACGTCAGGTAGAATTGCCCCGCTTACAGCGGGGTCTCCGTTCGTCCGTCAGTCGACGGGCTCACTCCGAAAATCCGATGTTACAAAATTGGTTTGCGATATTTGTATTAATCATGCCCGACTCCGACGGGTAGAATTGCTTAGCATGGACGCTGAGCTTGTCGAAGCGTTACCGTTCACCCTCAGGGACGGGTTCACTCCGAAAATAGAGTCCGGCGAACTAGCCGATAGGCTAGAGAGCCGTCCCGCAGAATGCGGGATTAATCATACCTGACTCCGACGGGTAGAATAGCTTTGCATGGACGCTGAGCCTGTCGAAGCGGTATTTCTGCTAAGTTCTAGCGGACGCTGAGCCTGTCGAAGCGTCACCGTTCACCCTCAGGGACGGGTTCGCTTCGAAAATAGAGTCTGGCGAACTAGCCGATAGGCTAGAGAGCCGTCCCGCAGAATGCGGGATTAATCGTACCCGACTCCGGCGGATAGAATTGCTTTGCCGGACGCTGAGCTTGTCGAAGCGAAGTATGTGTACACTCAGTTTGAATGCTTACAAAGTAATATTTCGCGATAAAATCAATGTACTGAATACGAAACTTTTCTTACAGCATTTGCACGAACGCTGAGCCTGTCGAAGCGTACTCAGCTCGAAAACTTTTTTTCTCCCGGCTAATGACTCGCCGAATAAATTATTTATGTAATAGTTGTTTGAGCCGGTTATAATAAATTTTATTCGATAATTATCGTATAAATATTTGATTGCGCTAACTATACCCGGCAGGAGTTGTATTTCGTCTATGCCGATAAGCGCATTCTCTTTGAAATCTAGTCCCGGTGAAGCGAGAGACAATATAATGTTATCGTAATTTTTTTCGGAAAAAAGTTCCCGGTTGTCGATACATTCCAGGTCTATGTAAATTTTATTGTCGGATTAAAAATCTTCAAGAAGTTCTTTAGCAGCGTTGTTTTTCCGGTTCTCCTTAATCCCGTTTAACGACGGTTAATCAAAAGTTAATCGCTTTAAGTGTTATGTCCCTATCTAGTGGGGAGGGTTATATTATCTTTTTTGTTGAGGCAACAGTTGCAGGTAATGTTATGTTGATTATTCCGCACGCTTCGATAAACTCAGTGTGCGTTCGCATCTTCACTCAATTCACACTTCGATAAACTCAGCGTGCGTTCGTATCTTCACTCGATTCACACTTTGATAGACTCAGTGTGCGTCAACATCTTTCCGCAATGCACGCTTCGATAAACTCAGTGTGCGTTCGCATCTTCACTCAATTCACACTTCGATAAACTCAGTGTGCGCCCGCATCTTCACTCAATTCACACTTCGATAAACTCAGTGTGCGCCCGCATCTTCACTCAATTCACGCTTCGATAAACTCAGCGTGCGCTCGTATCTTATCTCAATTCACGCTTCGATAAACTCAGTGTGCGCCAGCATCTTCTCTCAATTCACACTTCGATAAACTCAGTGTGCGCCCGCATCTTCACTCAATCCACACTTCGATAAACTCAGTGTGCGTTCGCATCTTCACTCAATTCACACTTCGATAAACTCAGTGTGCGTTCGCATCTTCACTCAATTCACACTTTGATAGACTCAGTGTGTGTTCGTATCTTTACTCAATCCACGCTTCGATAAACTCGGTGTGCGCCTCTAAGCCTCTTCAATTCGATTATTGACAGACTTTATTCTGAAAAGGATATTTAAGAATCTTCCATTACAATTTGGCAACCTTGCAATCTTGGTAATCTTGCAATTTGGTAATCTTGGTAATTTGGTAATCTTGGCAATTTGGTAATCTTGGCAATTTGGTAATATTTAATGTGGACAAAAACCAAAAAAATATTTAATTTGTTTTTGCATGCAGGGCGAATAATTCAAAAAATGAGTAGCCGCTGAATCGCATCCCGGAATTGTCTTTTCCTGTTAATTATTTGTTTTAATAAGCAGGAGTTAAAAATGAAAATACTCAGAATGAGCAAGGTTCAGAGCGGGGGAAAAACCGTCGCGTTTTTTGATATTCAAACCGACGACGGTATTGTAATTAAAGGGTTCCGGTTGGTAAACGGCGCCAACGGTTTATTCCTTTCGGCTCCAAACGAAAAGGGCAAAGACGGAAAATTTTATGAAACAGTAATTCTCCCGAAAGAAATGAAAAAAGAGTTGGAGAAAAAAGCGGTCGACGAGTACAACAGGTAATCCCTTTATCGCAATAAAATCGTATTTTTGACCGTAAAAATTAAAACGGTATATTATGGCAGTTTTCGATTCCGAGGCGGATAAGTACGACCAATGGTACGAAACGCCGTTGGGCAATTTTGTCAACCTGCTTGAAAAGCAAGCAATTTATTCGTTGTTAAATCCGTCGCCCGGCGAAACCGTTCTCGATGTCGGATGCGGCACTGGGAATTATTCGATTGAACTTGCCGGGCGGGATTGTATTGTAACCGGGGTTGATAATTCCAAGAATATGATTGAAATTGCCAAATGGAAAGCCGCTTCTCGCAATTTAAAAATCAATTTTGTTTTTGCGGACGTTTCGCTGTTGCCGTTCGACGACAATATTTTCGATTCGGCAATTTGTGTGGCGGCTGTCGAATTCTTCGGCAATCGTCAAAAAGGGATCGATGAAATATTCAGAGTCGTTAAACCCGGCGGTAAGATTGTAATCGGATTCATTAATAAGAACAGCGGTTGGGGCGAACTGTACCAATCGGATTATTTTAAGGAAAACACCGTTTTTAAATACGCCGGATTACTCGATATTGACGAAATCCGTTCGATTCATCCGGGCGAGCTGATCGAAATAAAGAAAACATTATTCACTCCGCCGGACGAAAGCGAACCGTCTGTCGAAAAAGAAAAAATATACGCTAAAAGTAACAAACCGGGATTTATAGCGGCGCTATGGCAAAAAAAATAATGACTTGCGAATTCGCATTCGTTCCGGTTCAATCTCACGATTATATCGCCGAAGTGGAAACCGTCCTTGACATCATAAGAGAATGCGGACTCGAATATAATATCGGCGAAATGTCGACCATTATTAAAGGAGAGTCGGACAAGATATTTGCTTTGATGGAACGTATTTACAACGACAGATACGATAAGTCGAAATTTATAATATCGGTTAGAATGTCGAACGTTTGCGGATGTTGAAAAAGCCCGCCGGACTTAAGAACGGCGGGCGCTCTATAAATTATTTCATTTCTTTCTTTTTCATTTCCATCTTTTCTTTCGCTTTCGTTAAATTCTTGCAAGCGTCGTCTACGGAAACCTCTTTTAATTTCATGCCGCATGCAGGACATTCTCCTGCCTCGTCTGAAATTTCATTCGGGCACATTGAGCATTGAAATACTTTTCCGTCCTTGTTCTTGTCGTAATCCTTAGCGGATTTCATTTCCATTTTATGATTGTGATCCTTCTCTTTTCCGCAGATTGCTTTATGAACTTCGTCGACGGTCATTTCGTGCAGCTCGGCTCCGCATTTGGAACATTTTCCCGCTTCATCCTGGTAAACTTCGCACTTGGGACAAGCGAATACTTTGCCGTCTTTGTTGGCGTCGGTCTTTTGTATTTTTTCGACCATCATTTTGCATTTGGCTTCGTGGTCGTCTTTCTTGTCCTGAGCCTGAATGCCCGTAATAAAAACGGTCAATAAAACGATAAGGGTTAATTTGAAGATTTTCATAGCGTACTCCTTTTTATGTTGTTGGTTGGATTGTATAATGCGCTTTTACAATCGATTTTAAAACAAATCTGCGCTTGCATAAAGATAATCTTTATTTTGTAAATGTATTGTCAATTAGTTGACATAATAAAAACATTCCGCTATCGGAATAAGTTTACAAACTTACGCTTTTTTAGTCTTAAAAAGCTCGCAATTTAAAGCGACGCTCTGAAGATTATTTCGCTCGGCAATGTTTGTAGTCCGGAATTAAGAAACTGAGTCCCGACGGAAATCCGGCAAAACGGATAAGTCAGCGGAAATAATCATTAAAAATATTTAAAGAAATATTTAAGATTATTTAAATGACCGGCGACAAATGGCTGTAAATGGATAGAAAATGAATAATTGACAATGGCACGACAGTTGCATATTAGCGTATGGACACAATTAACGGAGGAGCACATGAAACTCAGGTTCTTTAAAGCCGCCGCCTTTTTAGCAGCCGCTCTTATACTTACCGGCATTAATGCCGATATCTACGGAAAAAACTTTAACGCAATGAAATATCGCTCGACGAAGGCGGAGATTTATTCCGCTAAAAAACCGAGCCGGTTTCTTAAATCCAAACGGCACGGTTTCGACGTTTACAATGCGAAAGTTATCGCCGTAAAGCGGACGCTCCAAAAGAGGACAAGCGCTTTCAGAAGCAGTAAAGTCCATATGTAATTTAATTAGGGCGGACAATTTAAGGTCCGCCCCGATAATTGAAATCTTAAAGAAGGGGGAAGTTATGAAAAGGTTAGAACCGTATCCGGTAGCGGTGTCGCTCTTTTTTATTTTCACTATATTCTACGGTATTTGTATAAGCATCGGTCTGATTTTAGCCGACTCGGGAAGCAACTCTATCTGGCAGATGCACAAAATATGGCTTTTGTTTTTACCGGGATTTAACGGTCTCGATTCTCTCAGTATTTTAATTGGTCTTCTGGAAGTGTCGGTCGGATCTTATGCATTCGGCTATATTACGGTTCCAATCTACAATTATCTGCTGCGCGATAAATTCAAAAAGAATTCTTACCAGTCTAAGTTGATATATCTCAGGTTCAAAAGTCTTTTCTTATCGTTTGCAGTCTTTCTGATTCTTGTATTTACGCTGTGCGTCGTCTACGATATTTTAATGCCGCCGCAATACAGCATGATAAAAATATGGGAGATACTGTTGCCCGGATTCAAAAGTTTGAATTTCTATAGTTACTTACTCGGCATCGTCGAAATTATTATATATAGCGCTTATACTGCTTTAATAATTTCGGGGACGTTGAATTATTTTGAAAAGTCCAAGAACGCTGAAATATCGTAGGAGGAGAAGATGAAAAAATATAGTTCCGTTTATTTCGGTATCATTACAGGCGTAGCGGGAGCGGCGTTGTTCCTTTTGGCGATTATTAAAACGCTCGTTTCCGATATCGACGCCTTGCCTTATATTAGAACCATGATGCCTTTTGTCGATTCAATTACTATTTATACGGTATTGGGAGGACTGGCTGCGGCGTTTATTTGGGGCTGGGTTCTGGGATTCTTTTTTATGCTTATTTATAACTGGATAGACAATTATTTCTTCGAAAAAGGAGAATAAGCAAATGGAAATCGATCCGGTATGCGGAATGGAGTTGAATAACATCGAATCGGCGCCGCGGATTGCATATAATGGCAGGATGTACTATTTCTGCTGCCCCAAATGCAAATCGTTGTTCGTCAAAGCTCCCGAAAGTTACGTCGATTTCTTTGATTCGTCAATCGAATTGAATGGCATAAAGCCGGATAAATGCGATTGCGACAAGTCGATGCTTTATATAAAAGGTTATCGATTCTGATTGCCCTGTATTATATTCCGCTCATGTACTGATAAGCAATTTGATGAATCTAACGATGGAATGGGTATGGATGGCAAAGCGAATAAAAATAACAGCGGTAAATTTATAGCCGACCCCGTTTGCGGCATTGTTATTCATAATATACTTCTGGCTCAGGAGTCGGTCTATAAAGGCAAAACATATTTTTTCTGTTCGGAAACATGCAAAGCAAAATTCGATTTGAGTCCGGAAAAATATATTAAAATTAAAAATAAAGAGAAGCGTCAACAATGATAAGCGTCGACCGTAATTCGGGAACATAATATATATCTGATTGTTTGGAGCTTTGATTCATTGTATAGAATTCTTTAACTTTACTTTGACACGGCGGGCAATAATTTCAAAATAACGAATAATGTAAACTGTTCCCAAATTAATCCCGATTCATGCAGATAATAAAAAATAGAATGAAGCGTATTTAAAATAAATTAACGGAGGCGCCCTTGAAAAGGAGGGAATTTATAAACAACGCCGCTATTATTTCCGCCGCCGCATTTATGCCGGCCGACCTGTTAGGGAAAGAAGCCGTTGAGCGTAATAAGAAAAATTTCCCCAATGTACTGGAGCCCGTCAGAAATAACGGGATTCTAAAAGAATATGAACTTTTTATTGATATTGCACGGCGCGAAATTGCGCCTGGGTTTGTTATTCACACCCTCGCTTTTAATAATTCGGTTCCCGGACCTGAAATACGTGTAAACAGAGGCGACAATGTCAGAGTTATCTTCAGGAATAAGACCGAGTTAAACCATACAATCCATTGGCATGGTATGCATGCGCCGTGGCGTATGGACGGCGTGCCTTATTACGAATAACGAGCACAGAATTCAATTTTCGATCGTCTATTCAATCGAACAAGTTTGGAATAAACATTTCGACGACAGAGAGTCGATATTAAATCTGGAACACGGTTACATCAAATAAATAGGAGTAAAAAATGAGTTACTATTTCACAAAAACAATCGAAGCCAACTTCGAAGACGCAATAGAAAAGGTTACGCAAGCGCTCAAGTCTGAAGGATTCGGCGTTCTTACGGAAATTGACGTTAAGGAAACATTAAAAAAGAAATTAGACGTCGATTTCAAAAAGTATAAAATATTAGGCGCATGCAATCCGCCTTATGCATACAAGGCTCTTCAGGCCGAAGATAAAATCGGGACAATGCTGCCGTGCAATGTAATTGTAATAGAACAGGAAGAAAACAAAATAGAAGTGGCGGCTGTAGACCCTGTAGCTTCGATGCAGGCGATTAAAAATGAATCGCTAAGTCCGATAGCGGGAGAAATTCAAGCAAAATTAAGGAAGGTAATCGACAGCCTCTAAATTAATTTTCTTAATTCGCTTTTAAGAAAATTAAATTTTGTTTCGACGAATAAACCGAAAACCGGAAAATTTGACGTTTTTACGATAATAATATTCGGGTATGCTTTTTGCAATATTGAACGTATCATAACGGAACGGAGGATAAAATGGATTTTTTGCTGTTTGTATTCGGTTTAATAGCGGTTTTCGGCTTAATCGGCTATTTCAGAAACAGAAAAGTCGAAGCTGACCCTCATAGCGATATGAGAGAACATCGACATGAGCAATCACATGGACATAATCATTCGGGCAGACGCCACGGATGCTGCAGCTAAAATAGAAAGCCGTAGAAATTTTAAAATAGTCGTATAAAACAGGAGGATAAAATGGAACACGGAAAAACAAAAGATACGCGTCAAATTCAGGACCCGGTATGCGGTATGGTAATTAAAGACATCGACAAAGCGCCGGCGTCTCATTACGAAGGGAAAAAATATTATTTCTGTTCGGATTTATGCAGAATACAATTTGACCAGCAGCCGGAGAATTATATAAAAAAAGATGAAGAACCGGGGCATTCGCATCATCATTGAATGATAAGATGGCGCTATGCGCGATAACAATACTATATCAATCGTCGGCGCGGGTCCGGGAGGCTTAACTGCCGCAATTGCGTTGAAAAAAGCCGGTTATAATGTAGATGTGTATGAACAAAATTCCGATGTGGGCTTAAGATTCAACGGCGACTACCAGGGATTAGAAAATTGGTCGGATGAACAGGATACTCTGGAATTGCTGAAAAATATCGGCGTCGAAATTAATTTCTTATGTCGCCCTTACAGCGGTAACGACGGGTGTTTTGTCGGTCCGAAAAGAGAAAGGATTCAGGTTAAAACATCACGCCCATTGTTTTATTTAATTGAAAGAGGAAGCGGTAAAAATTCCCTCGACCAGGGGCTTAAACATCAGGCTTTGGAGGCGGGCGTTAATATTGTCTGGAATAAAAAAATTGAATCTGCTGCCGATAATATTACAATAGCCGGCACTGGACCCAAAGCGGCTGACGCTATTGCCAAGGGAATAATATTTAACGCTTCGGTTAAGGACCAATTTATTGGTTTTGTAGACAACAGGATAGCTCCCAAAGCTTACGCTTACTTGCTCGTTAATAACGGCAGAGCCACTTTTGCTACTTGTATGTTCGAAGATTTTAAAAATGAGAGACGTTATTTCGAACGGGCTCTAAATGTTCTGAAATCTCAAATCGATATCGATATTAATTCCCCGAAAGAATTTGGCGGATTTGTAAATTATTTTACTCCCGTAACAAAAAAGAATAAAATACTCTACGTAGGCGAGAACGCCGGTTTCCAGGATGGGCTTTGGGGGTTCGGAATCAAATATGCGATGCTTTCAGGCTACTATGCCGCTCAAAGTATAATAAAGAATGAAGATTATGCCGAACTATGTAAAAATTATTTATTCCCGAAACTTCGAACTTCCTTAGCAAACAGGTGGCTCTTTGCTCATCTTACGAATTCCGGATATTCTTACATTCTAAAAAAACTTCAAAATTTAGACGACATTATTCCGCCGTTAAGAAAGCATTACAATCCCTCGTTTTCAAAAAAAATATTCTATCATATTGCAAAAATGTGGTATAAATCGAGGTTGATTGATAAACAATGTATGCACGTTAATTGCAATTGTGTTTGGTGCAGGCGCGCCTGCGTGCCGAAACAAAACGATGATCGAATTTCAGCGCGACCTTCATAAAGATGTGAATTTGGCGCGTACAAAATACTTCGACAAAAAGGCGCGGAAAGCATGCACATGGAAATCTATAGCGTTGAATTTAAGAAAGCTAAATATTTTTTAAAATTGTTAATTAATAGTTTGTTAAATCGTTGATTTCCGATGAAAATCAAACAAAAAATTATGGCAGGGTTTTTGCAACTTGTGCATAAACTAAATTAAAACAAAAGGAGTAAAAAATGTTAACAAAAAGAATTTCTTTCGCCGTGGTAACCGTAACGGTTATGATCTTTTCAATCGCGCTATATGCGCAGGAAAAACCTGCAGAGAAAAAAACAGATCACATGATGATGCAGGACAAAAACATGCAGGAATGTATGGATAAAATCGCATCGGACGAACACATGAGAGGCATGATGATGCAGAAAATGATGGAACACGTAAAAAGCGATTCCACCGGCATGATGCAGATGTGTAAGATGATGATGGATAACCCCGACATGCATATGATGATGATGAAAATGATGCGCGGCGATAAGGGCATGATGGGAGACAAAATGATGAATCACGATATGATGAAATCGGATTCGACAAAAGTTATGAATGAATCCGAACACGAAAAACACCACAAAAAATAATTAAGGAGACTGTCATGTTTCACGATATGGGATTTGGATGGATGGGATTTGGATGGATATTCTGGCTGATTGTCATTGCGATTATTGTTTATTTGATAATTAAAACTACCAACCAAAAACAGTCGGAAAATGTTTATCCTAAAGAAACGCCCCTTGAAATACTGAAAAAACGTTACGCTAAGGGAGAAATTTCGAAAGAAGAATACGAACGCATTAAAAAAGATATTTCCTAAAACTATTTTAGTAGAGGCAACGAAATGGAAAGCTCTCGAAACACGAAAAAAAATATTGCTTACGACCCCGTTTGCGGAATGCAGGTTAAAAGCCCTTCGCAGTTTTACCTGGAATTAAGTGGAAAAATATTTGAGTTTTGTTCGGAAGATTGCCGGCAAAAGTTTGCTCTTAACCCGGAGTCTTATATAAATAAATCCGAAGACGACGGGCCTTCGTACAGATCTACGTTATACGGACTTCAAAAAGCGCAACTTCCAATCGTTGATATGCATTGCTCGACCTGCGCCCTTACAATCGAAAAAGAGGTTAAAAAACTCCCCGGCGTTAAATCGGCGGTAGTAAATTACGCTACCGCTACTGCATACGTCGATTACGATTCTGAAAGCGTAAAAACGGACGATATAATCGAAGCGATCAAAAAAGCGGGATATAAAACAGGCCGCTCCGTACTTAAGTTGGGAATCGGCGGAATGCATTGCGCTTCGTGCGTCACTAAAATTGAAAAAGAGTTGAATGAAACAAAAGGCGTAATCTCGGCAAGCGTCGACCTTGCGACCGAATCGGCGGTTATAAATTATATACCAGGAATGATTAATGTCTCGGACATTAAGAAGGTAATAGAAAAATTAGGATATGAAACGTTCGATACCGCAGGGGTAAAACCGGATAAGGCTAAAGAAGGAGAACCGGTTGACGAAAATCAGATTGCCCGCGAAAAAGAATATAAAACGTTAATGAAAAAATTCATATTCGCAGGCATACTGGCAATCCCGGTTGTGTTTTTTAGTTATCCTACTCTGTGGGGATTGCCGGCCGAATTTCAGCGCGGAAGCGAAACTCTGCGTTACATATGGATGGCGATGGGCTTGCTTGCTTTGCCGGTTATGTTCTGGTCGGGTTCTCAATTTTTTACCGGAGCCTGGTCGGCTTTTAAAAATCGATCTGCAAATATGCATACATTGATTGCAATCGGAATTTCCGCCGCGTGGATTTATTCTACAATAGCTACTTATTTCCCTTCTCTCTTTCCCAAAGCGGAATTGGCCGATCAATTCTATGACGTCGTCTTTGTGGTTGTGGCTCTGGTTGTGCTTGGAATGGCGCTTGAAATTAAAGCTAAAGGAAAAAGCTCCGAAGCCATAAAAAAATTAATCGGTCTTCAGGCAAAAACAGCGCGGGTTATTAGAGAAGGCAAAGAAGTCGATACTCCCGTTGAAGAAGTAGTTCTGGACGACATAATAATCGTAAGACCGGGAGAGAAAATTCCTGTCGACGGTATTGTTATTGAAGGCTCTTCTTCAATTGACGAATCGATGATTACCGGCGAGCCGATTCCCGTGGAAAAACATGCGGGCGACGAAGTTATAGGCGCTACAATCAACAAAACAGGCTCGTTCAAATTCAAAGCTACAAAAGTTGGAAAGGATACGGCGCTTGCTCAAATAATTCAGATGGTCGAACAGGCACAGAGTTCTAAAGCTCCTATACAAAGAATAGTCGATCAGGTATCGGGCTATTTTGTGCCGGCGGTAATTATACTGGCAATTTTATCTTTTGTCGTCTGGTATATCTTCGGTCCCGAGCCTCAATTAGTCTACGCTTTGATTGTATTTGTAACTGTTCTTGTAATTGCATGCCCTTGCGCTCTGGGATTGGCAACGCCTATATCGCTCATGGTTGGAGTAGGTAAAGGCGCGGAAAACGGAATATTGATCAGAAGCGGCGAAGCGTTGGAAACAGCTCAAAAACTCGATACGATTGTTCTCGATAAAACCGGAACAATAACCGAAGGAAAGCCTTCGTTAACTGATGTAATCGCCGTTAACGGCTTTGACAAAAATACCGTTCTTGCGTTGAGCGCCAGCGCCGAAAAAGCTTCGGAGCATCCGCTTGCGGAAGCGATTGTCAAAGGCGCAGCGGATAAAAATCTTGAATTGTACGATCCGAAAAACTTTAATGCTATTCCCGGGCATGGCATCGAAGCGGAGATTAACGGAAGAAAAGTTCTTTTGGGCAATCTGAAATTAATGATGAAATTCAATATCGATCTGGGCGATCTGCAATCCGTAAGCGAAAGCCTGGCTGACGAAGGCAAAACTCCGATGTATGTCGCAATTGACAATAAAGCAGCCGGAATCGTAGCCGTAGCCGACGTAATTAAAAAAGATTCTAAAGAAGCTATTGCTCAATTGAAAAAGATGGGACTTGAAGTTGTGATGATAACCGGCGACAACAGTCGAACGGCTAACGCTATTGCGCGACAGGTCGGTATCGACAGAGTGCTTGCGGAAGTTCTGCCGGAAGACAAAGCTTTTAATGTTCAGAAACTTCAGAACGAAGGGAAAAAAGTCGCAATGGTCGGCGACGGTATAAACGACGCGCCCGCTCTCGCGCAGGCAGATATCGGTCTTGCAATTGGAACCGGAACTGATGTTGCAATCGAAGCTTCGGATATTACGCTTATTAAAGGAAGTCTTAAAGGCGTGGTTACGGCTATTCAACTTTCGAAAGCGACGATGAAAAATATTAAAGAAAATTTATTCGGTTCATTTTTCTATAATGGGATCGGAATACCGATAGCTGCCGGAATGCTTTATCCTTTCTTCGGTATATTGTTATCGCCTATTATAGCAGGCGCTGCAATGGCTTTCAGTTCAGTAACGGTGGTTACAAATGCCAACCGTCTGAGAAGATTTAGACCAAAATTATAAGGAGAAAATAAAATGACTATCGACCAGATAATTGTACTTTTCGGAGGTTTGGGACTTTCCGCGCTTGTAGCCTGGTATTTCTGGTTCTCCGAGAAAAAGGCGGTTAAAGTTGAAGCAAGCGAATCCGGAATTCAGGAAGCCGTAATAAATGTAAAAGGCGGATACACGCCCGATGTTTTAATTTTCGAAGCCGGTAAACCAATCAGACTCAATTTCATAAGAGAAGAAACCGCCAGCTGTACCGAAGAAGTTGTGTTTTCCGATTTCAATAAACGCGCGACTTTAACTCCATTTAAAACCATCCCGGTTGAATTAAAAATAGACAAACCGGGCGAGTACGTTTTTCAGTGCGGTATGGGAATGGTTAAAGGGAAGTTGATTGTGAAATAGTTACTTTTGTTGCTTAAATATAAGAGAGTTTGAAGACTTTGATGAAAATCAGAGAAAGCGGAATGCCGGAAGAATCCTATTGGGAATCTTTTTTTGATATGCAATTAATTCTTTCTAAGCTTCATCTAGATGAAACAATTTTTGACGTGGTTGAATTTGGTTCGGGCTACGGAACTTTTTCAATTCCCGCGGCAAAAATTATTAAAGGTACTTTGCATGCTATTGATATCGATGATGAAATGATTAATCGGTTGAAAGAAAGAATTACAGCAGAAAATATTTCAAATATAAGAGTAATAAAACGTGATTTTGTAAATGAAGGAACTGGAATGGAAGATAGCTCGGTTGATTATGTTATGCTCTTTAATATTCTTCATGCGGAAAATCCTTTAATTCTTTTAAATGAAGCTTATCGAATTATAAAATCACAAGGTAAAGTTGGAGTTATACATTGGATCCATTCTACGGATACTCCGCGCGGTCCATCGCTGGAGATACGTCCAACGCCTCTTCAATGCATTGAATGGCTGTTGAAGGCAAATTTTAAAATCATTAATAAAGAAATATCGCTGCCTCCATATCATTATGGAATTATTGCATACAAGTAAATCATAGGAGAAACAATGAAGTATTTAATCGTTATCAACGACGCTCCATATGGAACAGAAAAAGCATACAATGCGCTTCGACTTGCAATGCAAGTTCAAAAAGATTATCAAGATGCGGAAGTAAGAATATTTTTGATGGCAGACGCCGCAACATGCGCTTTGCCAAATCAAACTACGCCAAATGGCTATTACAATATTGAAAGAATGTTAAAGTCCGTTATTTCAAAAGGCGGAAAAGTAAAAATTTGCGGCACTTGTGCCGATGCGCGTGGAATAAAAAATCTTCCTTTAATTGAAGGATGTCAAATAAGCGCAATGGCAGAATTAACCGCATGGACAGTGGATTCGGATAAAACGCTGGTATTCTAATTTTTATTTGAATAAATTAAATGTACATTTGAATGTATTGCTTTTCGGCAAGAAATTGCCTCTGTAAGGCGTAGGATCTTACTATAATAAGAGCTTATGCATTTTGCGTTTATTTGATAAGTCGAGCGTCTTTTATCAAATTATCTCGGAAGAATACCGGACGTAAATAAGAAAAAAGGCATTTAAGTGCCGTTTCAGTGAGTTAACGAATTATATGCTTTAATATGTAAGTCGATAGCAATTGCGGAAGTAGGACATTCCTCAACGCAAACCATACAGCCGTTGCACAATTCTGAATTTTTCATGAAAGGGAATGTCATCATTTTCTCAGGCAATGATTCTTTATTGGTTTTATCGTTGAATTCAAGAAATGACAAATAATTACCTTCAATTGATTTGCCGCTGTGAATTCTCATATCAATTGCTTTTGTTAAACAGACATCCGTACATATTCCGCAGGAGATGCAGTCTTTTGCGTTTAACTTAAGCCTGTACATTTTCTTTTCCCTTTATTTTGTCAGTAGTATTACTTCTAAATTGTCGGGAGAAATAATATAACGCCGCAGTAAATGTTAGAATTAGCAATACAAAGGTTATGTAAAAAACTACGGTAGAAAGTTCGGGATTAAGATTTGAACGAAGTGATTTCGTCGTTTGCCAGAAAGGCTGTTTGGCTGCCGGATATTCGTCTCCGGGAGCTTCCATCACCAACACATAACCAATAAAATTCAGAAAGGCTCCGAATGCTATAATGTAGTTATTTATTTTCGAAAGCTTATTATAATCTTCAGTGTTTCTGAATACTTTTATAATTAGAGAAATTACTAAGACAACCATACCAAACGGTACGAATGGCAAACCGATTTTTATATCTGCCATCAAATCGAGATTCACATTTAAGAAAATAAAGAGTACGGAAAAAAACAGCAGTCCGTCTCTGAGAATAATGTAGATTAACCACCAGAGATCGGCGGCTACTCTCAAAGTCATTCTTGATAAGATTCGTTCAAAGTATGGTCTGCCTATATGAAGAAAAGCCGAGATAATTGAAAAAAGAATTCCTAAATCGAGCAGCGTTTGAGCCGTCCATATTTCGAGCGCTTTGTAAGCGTTCATTTATCCCCCTTTTTATATTTCGTATAATTCGTCAACAAGTTCTTTTGCCTGTTGTTTGGCTTTTTCTAAAATTTTTTTGCCGTTTTTTGTAATGGAATAATAACGGCGTATTTTCCCGTTAACATTTTCGGTTTCGGATATTAAATATCCCTGCTCTTCAAGTTTGTGAAATATTGGGTATAAAGTTCCGTATGAAATGTGGTAGCCGTGTCGTTTTAACTCTTCGCTAAACTCCTGTCCATAAATTCGCTCTTTATTTGCGTGATGAAGAATATGCGCTTTGATAAAACCCAAAAACAAATCTTTTAATAATTTGTCTTCCATAATAAATTCCTTTTGTTATCGAAACATAATATCGTAGATCGATATAGGCAAGCGATATTCGCATAAAAATAAATTTTCCGGCGTTTGCAGACTTTTTAGTAATTTTCCGACAGTTGAAGCAAAAATGGGAAGTTGCGCCTGTCGATGTGATTTGCTTGCGATACCGAATCGAGCCATTTTAGTTCCGCTAAGCTCAGCTCGTGTATTTGCTCAAGGATATTGTATGTTTCGCTTATAAAATAACGCGCGACTTCCCTATTGGAAAAAACAGGAGGGGCTTCGGAAATGTATTCGTTTTCGAGCAGAGTGTCCAACGCTTCAATACAAAAATCCTCGGCGAAACCGAAATGTCTGCCGATTATTAAAGCCATCTTTCGCTCGTAATTGCAAATGGCGCCGTCTTTTCTGATTAGCGTTAAAAAGCCCCTGAGAAATTCGCTTTTGTCTTTATATGTTAGTTCCATCGGGTTATGTCGTATATTAGAATGTATGTTTAATGCGCTAACGTTCCGCCTAAAAAGCCCGTTACAAATACCAGAGCGGCGACGACTAAAGATAAAATTATAGTTATCTTTTTGTATCTGACGGATAAAAGAGAAATTAACCAAAATAATATTGTTACGGACGTAATGATTCCGAACAGCTCGTGTAAATCGGCTACCCACCACCGGCTTGTATTTTCAAACGCCGCTTTCTGTTGTTCGCCTGTAAAATAGGCTCCCACAGCCGTTAAGAACGCCAATGATACGAGCGCAAGCAAAGCGGGTCTATAACGCTCGTCTTTTAGATAAAAAAACATAAGTAAAAGTGCGGCAAGAGAAAAGGCTATTGGAAAATGAACTAATTTGTTGTGCAGGTGCGAAAATAATGATTTTCTAATATCCAACTCGAAAGTTTTCTCTTCCGCTTCGGAGCCGTTCGCGTTAGGTTTTTCGGCGAGGGCGGAAACGGGCTTCCCGTTAATTGCGATTGTGTCCCCGTTAACAGTTGTGACGGTGTCGGGTTTGCTGTTTTGGTGTCCTTCATGCGCCGTTATTAATATTGGCGCCAGTAAAATAATTAATACTTTTAATTTATTCATAAACGCTCCTTTTTTGTAATTATTATAAACTCCATTTAAGACCGTATGAAAACGAGTACTCGGAGAAGATTTCGCTTACTTCAAGCGTGCTTAAGAGGAAAAAAGTCGTGCGTAACGAAAAATTATAATTTATTCCCCAAGATATGAATTCCGCGTTATCGAAAAAATTGTCGTATGCTTTATAACCGTGCAGATAAACATAGACGTTAATTGTTTTATCGTAGAAACGTTTGCCGATACCGATTCCGTATGCAGCCGCCCTGTTGAATTCGGGATGTGATGCGCTGTTGATTATTATGTAGCCGGCGCCTCCGAATCCGTACATATGAGCGAAATATTTTCGGATTGTAAATGAAAAGCCATATTCATAATCGCCTCGATATTCGTTGCAAAACGCAAAAGGAAGCCTGGCATAGGAATTAATCGCTGTCGTAACGGAATTCATTTCGTCTTCGCCGTTGGATTCCGCGTCTCCATATAATGAGCTTGCGGGGAAATTGTAAAAGATATTCCGAGCCGTCAAAACGTCGTTTGCTGAAGAGTTGATTTTATCCCTGGCGTATATTAGTTCTGTAGAATGCGCAATATTCCAATTGCCTGCGCCGCTTATTCGAATAGTATTGTTAATAACGCCGTTTCTAATACCTGTGTATTCCACTTGCGTTGTAAACGACCACCCGTTCTGGGCGACTGCCGCTATTTGATAAAAAAACATGAAAAAGAATAGAAACGGTAATAAATATGTGATTTTTACGCTTTGCATCGATAAAAGAGCTCTAAAATATATGCCATAGAAACATCATTACAGCCATGCCGGCGGCGCCTATATACCACCATTCGCTTATTCCGTTCTCCCCGACGTGATTGTGTTTATAATGAATTTTATCAAAATCGAAAGAAATTTCCAGCGGAGTTTCTAATTGTTTTCCTTCGACGGCGTATACTAAAAACCGCCCTACGATTTGACGATCCGATTCAATGGGGCGGCTGACGGAAAACCTTTTTAAGCCGTCGGGGTATAACGGTTTTGCAAAGAGCGTTTCCTGAGGCTCGCTAATCTTTAATACTTCAAACCGCGCTTCGGCATCAGTTACCAAATCTTCGGAGGAAAGATTGAAAATTTCCAGGCTGTAATGTGACTGATTAGTTTGGAAGTCGGTTGAAAATTCCGCGCTGAACTTATATTCGTTATAAATAACTTCTTTGAAAATAGGAGCGACGGCTGCCGTTTCGTGATCGGACGAGTGCATCCCTATCATATGAAATCCCGGCGCCATACAGCCAGCCAGAAATAAAAGCGAAACGGTTAATATTAGCGTTAGTTTTTTCATAAGATTACCTCAAGTTAATTTGTTATTATCAGCGCTATGTCTAAATAATTTATTATAGGAACGGCTATCGAATCCAATAATCGCGGCTTATTGTTTATAATGTTTTTATAATATCCGGCTTTTTCCGGATTGCCCGCCAGTCTATATAGAGTCGAAAGGATTTGATAGCCTATTATCTGTTCGGGATTATTTTTAATTTCTTTTTCGGCGTAATAGATTGCTTCGTTTAAGTCGTTTGTTGAATAATAATAGTCGGCTTTCAATAGATTTATGTGCGCATTGTCGGGAAAAAGTTCTTCTATCTTTTCGATAGCGTTTCGGGCGTCCTTGAGTTTGTTAAGTTTTTTTTGCGTAATATACAGAGCTATCCAGGCGTCCGGGTTATTTTGCAGGAGAGAAAGAGAAATATTAAGAAATCGCTCGGCTTTTATGTATCTTTCTAAGCCAATGTAAAGCAATCCAAGCGTGTACGTTATTTTCGAATCCAGACTGTCAATAAAATACGCCTTTAAAAGATATTCCTCCGCTTGATTAAAGCGATTATTTAATAAATAAAGCGTTCCGAGATTATACAGTCCGTTGATATTTCTCGGATGGAATTCAACCGATTTCCTCAATAAAACTTCCGCCGTATAGTTATCGTCGTTGAACATTGCCAGCGCTCCCAGAGTATTCAGGGCGTCCATATTTGTAGAGTCTATTTCGAGGATACGATTAAAATATTTTTTTATAGAAGGATAATCTCTTTCGGCTATTGCAATCTGTCCCAGATATTCCGGTATTATCGCGTTGTCTTCCGTTTCATACTGAAGTTCTTCGAATAATTCTTTCGCCGCTTTAAAATCGTTTAGTAGATAATAGGTTTCTGCCAGTCTGAATTTTAAGGGCTTATTTTCGGGATTGAGTCTGTATGCGGCGTAATATTGTTCAGCTGCTTCGCGATACATATTTTTTTCAAAAAAGAAATTCCCTGATTGAACGTATATTGAATCGTTTTCTTTTGGGCGAGCCGCCGAGTTGTTCGTATTAAAGAGGAGCGAATCGTTAACTGAGGTTGAACTATTTGCGCTGTCGGGTCGAATTTGGGCGTAAGTGAAGACGGAATACGCCAGAAGCGCAAAAATGAACGCTATGTTAAGACATGCTTTCATATTTCCGCCGGCGCCATAGCGTTTTTGAAGATTTCAATATTTTTGACGGAGCCGTCGTGCAGCTCTACGCACTTCGTTGAGTAATGGACGTATTCTTTATTGTGAGTGACAATTATAATCGTTTTCCCTTCGTCGTTTAGTTCCGAAAACAAATCCATAATTGCCGCTCCGGTGCGGGAATCCAAATTACCCGTCGGTTCGTCCGCCAATATTATCAGAGGATCGTTTACGAGCGCTCTTGCTATAGCGACTCTTTGTTGTTCTCCGCCGCTTAATTCGTGGATTAATCTCTTGGATTTGCCCGTTAAACTTATTTTTTTTATTAAGGCGTCTACTCTTGCTCTTTGTTCTTCGGAACTTAATTCCGTAATTGACAAGGGCATCATAATGTTTTCTTCTACGGTCAGGTAAGGCATCAATTGGAAATTTTGGAATATGAATCCGATATATTCTTTACGGAAGTCGGCGAGACGCGAATTGTTAAGACGGTATATATCTATTTGATCGACAATAACGCTGCCGGATGTCGGTTTGTTTAGTCCTCCGATAGCCGTTAAAAGCGTGCTTTTTCCCGACCCGGATTGTCCAAGCAATATAATGAATTCATTTTTCTGAATATTCATGGAGATGCCGTTTACGGCTCGCACTTCTTCAGCGCCCGTATAATACTGTTTTACAAGATTTTTAATTTCAATAAAATTCATAACCATATTCCTTTATAATGCTCTGAATGCGGCGGTTGGGTCCAATCTCGTCGCTCTGTAGGCGGGATAAAATCCTCCGAGCATACCGAGTAAGACCGAGAAAATAAGTGATAGAAATAAGATATTAATATCGTAACCGACGCTGACGTTTGAATTCATTGAGAGTATTGGAACGATGAATTTAGCCGCTAAAATTCCGGTTATGTAGCCAAGCGCGCCCGCCGTCAGACTTATCATTATCACTTCAAGCAGAATAATCTGCATAATATGAATTCTTCTGAAACCGACAGCTTGAAAAATTCCGATTTCCCGCGTTCTTTCGTTTACCGAAGCGTTAATATTTGTGAATACAATCAACATGCTTATTATAAGTATAATTGCCGATACGCCGAGGGAAAAGTGCTCGAAGCGATGAATGGCTGTCATTTTGGATTCGATAGCTTGTTTGATGGGCGTAACGGATGCGCCCGGCAGCTTCGCAGAAATTTGGCTGACAATTTCGTCGATTGGGCAATCGTAGCATAGCGCAGCTATCTCAATAAGACTGATTTTATTGCCTTTCGAAAAAAGCGATTGAGCTTTATCGACCGACATAAAGAGCATACCGTCGTCTTGTGCCCCGGTTTTTTCTAATACGCCCGTTATTATAAATTTTTCGCCGGATATGGTAAGCGTGTCTTTGACTCTAAGGGACAATAATCCCGCCAGATTAGCCCCGATAAAGATTTCGTCTGACGCGTCTGGTTTTTTTCCGCGCAGCTTCCACCATTTTTTTAGTCTGAATTCCTCATTTGTTTTAATTCCCGCTACAATTACATTTTTCCCTGATATCTCTGTGAGTACAAAAAGTTTGGGCGCTACAATGCTTATGTTCTTTTTGTTTTTTATGTTTCTTATTTTAATAATGTCTTCGTTGTTGAGCTCGTGGGACTCGTACGACGTGCTGCTTATCGAAATGCCAGCGTAATTTAATGAAAGATTGTCCGATTTTGGCGTCACTAGTATATTTGCCCCGTATTCGTCAAGCGCCGCGGCTACATTTTCGTTGATGTTTTTGCTTACCGTCATAATTGTTATTACTGAGGCGACCGAAAGCAAAAGTCCCGCGATTAATAATATATTTTTTGACTTTTTCCTTTTTATACTCTGTAATGCAATGGAATATATTTTCATATTCAGACCCGTCTTCTCCAGTTTGTTACAAATTGTTTCTCAATCTGAATTTCATTCCCGACAATCTTGCTTGGAATGGGGTCGGGAGGATATTTCCCGCATGATCCGCTTATTGCGTCCAGATTATTAAGATCCCACGTGGTGCCGCATGAGTTGCATACGAGGTCGCCGCCTTGTATGTGAAACTCCGTAGAGTTGCAAGGCTCGCACATGCTGATTGCGGTTACTACTTTTCCGTCTTCGGTTAAGTAAGCCAGTATCGGCGGCGTTGATTCAGGCAAACCTGCCACCTGAAAACGCGCAAATTTATTCTCTTTAACGAGTTCAAGCGGTATGATTATTTTTCCGTCTTTTTCAAAGGCGACGGTTATTATATGATCGAAACGGCTCTGAGGATAGTCGACATTGTCGGTCACTCGAGGTTGTTCTTTTATAATTGAATATGCTTTGCTCGGTTCGGAATTGAAGTAATATATTAAGAATATTACGAAAAGAACTATAATTCCCGCGATGTACAGGTTGTTGCCGCGACGGCTCGTTTTACCGATAATACGATCGCGCTTGCTCTCGTCATTATGAATTTTTTTTCCGCAATTTGGGCAATAAATAACCGACTCGTTAATCTTGTTTCCGCATTCGGGACAGTAATTATTAATCGACATGGTTAACTCCGTTGTTATTCTTGATTAAAGACAAATGCGTAATTATATTTTTTTTCCGCCGTATCGTTTATCTACAAGCTCAATAATTTGATCGACGCTATATTTGTTCTCGGCAATCCTATCTCTAATGAATTTTTTGACTTCCGTCGCTCCGTTCGGATGATTGCAATTGCAATCTTTAAGTTCGTCTATGCCGCATTGACCGCAAGGACAATTAAAAGCCGA
Organism: Melioribacter sp.; assembly: GCF_049325435.1. Lineage (NCBI taxonomy): Bacteria > Pseudomonadati > Ignavibacteriota > Ignavibacteria > Ignavibacteriales > Melioribacteraceae > Melioribacter > Melioribacter sp. The sequence goes on from NZ_JBMOLD010000002.1 coordinate 174,038, forward strand.
ATAAATATTATTTATGTCGGCAAAAGTTGCGCTTTGCGCGCTCGCGTTAATTCCTTTAGCCGGACTTGAAGGGTATTTTATCTCCGTAGTATTCCAGACTCGCGATTTATCCACATTGTAACTTTTTGCGTATTCAGACTTAAGGTATCCGTATTTATTTGCAAGCGCCATTATTATGTCGGATGAATTCGCATTTTTTTCGACGTATTCTCTGATAAACTGCCTTTCCTCGGCGGCGCGGGGACACGTACAAAGCTCGAGCGATTCTTCGCCGCAGGTGCCGCAAGAGCAAACGAATTTAGAAGCGATCTCGTAAACTTTTGCTTCTACGGCGGGATTGCCGCTCTTAATTTCAAAATTAGCAGGCTTGTAAAGATTGTCTTTATTTATATTTTTATCGATGATAGTGTATATTGCCAGAGAGGCGACGAAAACCCCTATCGTTATTATTAATGGTTTGAAATTCAGTCTTTTCTCGATATTATAATTGTTCGAGCGATGTTTCCCTTTGATAGTCTTTGAGGGATTGCGTTTGTTTTTCTTGGGCCGAAGTTCGCCCTGCTGCACAGCCGCCTTGATTTTGGCTCCGCACGATACGCAATATGTATTTGAAGAATCGTTGTCCGCGCCGCACATGTTGCAAGAGACGGTTGCTTTTTCAAGTTTGACGCCGCAATTAGTGCAAAATTTGTTTTCGTCGTTATTATTGAGTCCGCAGTTGTTACAAATCATAAAAGACCTCTCATAAAAATTATTAAAACGTCAATTGGATGTAATGTTTGCATGTATTGTTATTTTCAGTCTCTTATTAAGAGGGTCGTCCGTTTCAAGATATACGTATTTTAGTTGCTTACCCGATTTTCCTTTTGGGTTGAAAGAAACTTTAAGACTGCTTGTTTCGCCGGGGGCAAGCTTGCGTTTATCCGGTAAAACAGCCGTACACCCGCATGAAGCTCGCGCGCTCAATATATGAAGCGTGTCTGTTCCGGCGTTTTTGATTAAGAAATATGCGGTAACGGTAGAATCGCCTCCGATATCGCCAAAATCATACGCTTGCGGTTCGACCGTTGCTCTGGGAGACGCGGTTTGAGCGACAGCATGATTATAAGAGAGAAACAAGAGAATTATTGCCGCCAGCGGTAATGTGAATTTTGTTTTCATGGTGTTTGCCTTGAATAAATTTCTATTTAAATAAACGGGCAGCCCGGCAAAACGGGCTGCCCCCTTTTTCTATTGTTTTACCTTATAGCCGTGTTCGAGTAATTTTTTCTTAGCTTGATCGAGGGTTGTCTCTTTTAATTTCATTTCGCAAATCGGGCAAAAGCCGGGGTTGTCGGATATTACGTTCCAATCCATTTGGTCCTGAAAGACTTTGCCGTCTTTGTTTTCGTCAATTGCCTCCAGGTCGATTATTCCCTCGCGAATGAGCGGGCTTTTTTTCGTCATATGATGATCGGAACCCCTCATCTTATGCATATCCATGGTTTCGGTGTGCATTGCCGAATCCTTCATCATTTCATGCATTTTATGGTTTTTGTCGTGCATCATTTTATGCTGCGATTTTGTCGAATCTGAGTTGCTTTGCGCAAAAGAAATAGATGCAAAGGCAAAAATTAGCGCCAGTATGGCAGCGTCGATAGATTTTAGTCGTTTCATTTTGTAGCTCCTTTTTTTGTTTGAAGATGAATTTTGTTTTAAAAAATCGTACGTGGATTTTGTAATCCTGGCTTGAACGGGCTTTCCGTCGCGGGCTATATAACTGCAGAAATATTCCCGTTCGCCTGTGCGCTTTTTTACTTTCGCGAATAATGTTAATAATTTATAGTTCATGTTAAATTTTGTTTTTTTCTTTTGTTTTTATTTTTATGGACGTTTCGACGGGGGAAATGAAGATCATTCCGTCGCCGGATTTTCCCGTATGTCCATAGCGTAAAATTATTTCCGAAAGTTTCTCTACTTCTTCGTCGTCGCAGACGATTTCCAGTTTTATAACTTTCGAGTACTTTTCCACGAATTCAATCGAATAACTGAAAGAATCCTGGTCAGCCCATTCGCACAGAGCGTAGACGTCGATAACTGTCATACCCTTAACTCCCGCGCTTTCGAGATTCTGAATTATTAAGTCTGCGCGCTCTCTTCTTATGTAAGCCTTTATCTCTTTCATAATAACTCCGATTTAGTGACAGCAGTCGTTTTTTTTAATGTTCCTTATTTTGATAATAACGGCGGCTATTATCGCCGCCGTCAGTATAGAAATTAATAGAGTTGACATATCAAGCCTCGGTTTTGTCTGAGGCATTCAACATTTTTCTTACTTCTCTTCTTTTAATCGTATAGTAAATTGCAGGATAAACCGTAAGTTCCATTATCATACTGGTTATAATACCGCCTACCATCGGAGCCGCAATTCTTTTCATTACGTCCGATCCGGTGCCGATTCCTATTATAATAGGAAGCAAACCGAGCAGAGTGGTCATTACGGTCATCATCTTCGGACGAATTCTTTTAACCGCGCCTTCAAAAATCGAATTGCGCAGGTCGGAAAGTGATTTCATCATTCCTTCCTTTTTATATTTTTCGTATGCCAGATCGAGATAGAGAAGCATAACAACGCCTGTCTCGGCGTCTACTCCCAGCAGCGCTATTATGCCAACCCAAACGGCAACGCTCAGATTGAAACCTGCGATGTATAAGTACCAGATGGCTCCGACCATTGAAAAAGGAAGCGCCAGCAATACCACGCCCGTTTTCCATGCGGACTTGGTATTCATGTACAGAAGCACTATTACAATTAACAAAGTAAGCGGCACAACCATCATAAGGTGTTTGGAAGATCTTTCCATGTATTCATACTGACCCGACCATTTGATCGAGTATCCCGCGGGCAATTGCAATTTATCACCGATTATTTCTTTTGCCCTGCTAATATATGTGCCCACATCGGCGTCTTGATTCAAATCGACATAAACCCACGTGTTTGGACGCGCGTTTTCGGATTTTATGCTCGGCGGTCCCTTTTTGATTTCAATCTGACCCAACTGTTCCAAAGGTATATTTCCGCCGGAAGGAAGAGGCACGAGCACCCGTTTTAAAGCGTCGATGTTTTCACGGTAATCGCGCATGTAACGGAGATTCACCGGATATCTTTCCAACCCTTCGACGGTTTTGGTAATGTTCATTCCGCCGACAGCCGACATAAATACATCCTGGACGTCACCAACCGTAAGACCGTATCTGGCGATAGCGTCGCGGTCAATCCTGAAATCGACGTAGTTGCCTCCGACCGACCTTTCGGCGTATGCAGAACGCGTGCCGGGAACTGTTTTCATGATTTCTTCAACTTCTTTTCCGAGTTTTTGCAGCACATTTAAATCGGGTCCGGCAATTTTAATTCCTACGGGAGTTTTTATCCCTGTCGAAAGCATATCGATCCGGGTTTTAATGGGCATAGTCCATGCGTTGGTAAGTCCGGGTATTTTAATAGCGGCGTCGAGTTCTTCGACTAATTTATCGGGAGTCATTCCCTCGCGCCATTGATCGCGGGGCTTCAATCGAATTGTGGTCTCCACCATAGTAAGCGGCGCAGGGTCGGTTGCCGTTTCGGCTCTTCCTATTTTGCCGAATACCGATTCGACTTCGGGAAACGACTTGATTATTTTATCGGTCTGCTGCAATAACTCCCTTGCTTTTGTAACGGATATACCGGGCAGAGTAGTCGGCATATAAAGCAAATCGCCTTCGTATAAAGGAGGCATGAATTCCGAACCTAATTTCGAATAAGGATATATTGTAAATAAAATTATTACTAACGCTCCGGACATTACCCACCATCTTCTCCGCATTACAAAATCGACTATGGGATGATACAGTCTGACGAGAACTTTTGTAATAGGATTGTCTTCTTCTTTTCGCATGCGCCCGCGCACAAAATAACCGAGCAATATAGGAACGATTGTAACTGCAAGAATTGCCGCGCCCGCCATAGCGTACGTTTTTGTAAACGCCAACGGTTTGAACAATCTTCCTTCCTGCTGTTCCAATGTAAAGACAGGCAGAAAGGAGATGGTAATTACTAGAAGCGAGTAGAATATCGAAGGTCCTACTTCTTTGGCGGACTCGGCAATAATCTTCCAGTGAGGTCTCTGCTTTTCCGGAGGCTTGTCATACTCTTCGGATAAGTGCTTCGCGGCGTTTTCAACAAGAACAATCGACGCGTCCACCATAGCGCCTATTGCAATAGCTATGCCTCCGAGCGACATTATGTTTGCGTTGATACCCTGCAGTTTCATTAGTATGAACGATACAAGAACGGCTGTGGGCAGCGTAAAAATTGCCACGAAAGAACTCCGGATATGGAGCAGAAATGCAATTATTACGAGGGCAACTATAATCGTTTCTTCAAGTAATTTCCCTTTGAGGTTGTCGATGGCGCTATTAATCAATGTAGAACGGTCGTAAGCGGTTTCTATTTTAACGTCTTCGGGCAATGATTTTTTAAGTTCATCGAGCCTTTCCTTTACTTTGTTTATAACGGTAAGAGCGTCCTCGCCGTAACGCAATACTATAATTCCTCCTACTGTTTCGCCTTCGCCGTTCCAGTCGGCAAGTCCTCTGCGAAGTTCGGGACCGATGTTTATTGTAGCTACGTCTTTAAGATAAATAGGCGTTCCTGTTGTCGGAGAAACTCCGATCGAAACGTTTTTCAGATCGTCTACGCTTTTTATATATCCGAGACCGCGCACCATAAACTCGGTTTCGCCCATTTCAAGGAGTCGTCCGCCGACGTCGTTGTTGCTGCGCTGTATCGCCGTTTTAATTTTCTGAAGCGGTATATTGTAAGAAGCAAGTTTCGTAGGGTCAACGTTGACCTGATATTGTTTTACGTATCCGCCGATACTTGCAACTTCGGATACTCCCGGAATCGAAGAAAGCTCGTACTTGAGAAAATAATCCTGAATCGAACGGAGTTCCTGAAGACTTCTTTTGTCGGAATTCAGTACGTATTGATAAATCCATCCCAAACCGGTAGCGTCCGGACCCAATTCTGGCGACACTCCCTGCGGCAGAGAACTGCGGAGACCCGACAGATATTCCAGAACCCGGCTCCTTGCCCAGTAAATATCCGTGCCGTCTTCAAATATTATATAAACCATCGAAAACCCGAAAAAAGAATAACCGCGCACGTCTTTTGCGTACGGCACAGACAGCATTTTGGTCGTAAGAGGATATGTTACCTGGTCTTCTACTATTCGCGGTCCCTGCCCCGGATATTCCGTATAGATAATAACCTGAACGTCGCTCAAATCGGGAATGGCGTCTATTTTAGTGTTTACAACAGACCAGATTCCTCCCAGGATCAAAGCCACGGTTAAAAGAATAACCAAGAACTTATTATTCAAAGACCATTCTATTAATTTGGCAATTAAACCTTCTTTTTGTTTTTCATCGGTAAACATCTGGAGCTCCTTATTTACTTAACTTGGAAACCGTGTTCGATTAAATTTTGTTTTGCTTCTTCGATAGTTACTTCGGACAGAAACATATTGCAAACCGGGCACCTTCCGGGTTCGTCCGATATAACATTCCAGTCCATCAAATCCTGATATACTTTTCCGTCTTTGTTTCTGTCGATCGCTTTCAAATCGATAACGCCTTCCCGGACAATCGATTCCTTCTTTTTCCCTTTTTCCATGCCGGCGTTGTTCATGTTATCATGCGAGTGAGCATCGTGCGTTTCGCCTCTCTTCATTTCGATATTCATATTGTGGGATGCAGTAGTATCCTGCGGGGATTTGGTTTCTTCGGCCGAACCGGATGTAAACTGGCTGACAGCCGCTCTTAGATTGCTTTCGGAATCGATGAGGAACTGAGCGGATGTAACTATAGTAGTTCCTTCTGTTAAACCGTCGAGAACCTGATAATATCCGTCTGCATATCCGCCGAGTTTTATCTCCTGCGGTTTGAATTTTCCTTCGCCCAACGCTATGATAACGATATCTTTTCTACCGCTGCGAATTACGGCATTTTCGGGCGCTACGGGCTTAATGCCCAGGTCTTTGCCGTAAATCGTTACATTTGCCAGCATGGCGGGTTTTAACAAGTCGTATTTATTAGGTATGTCGAGCCTGACTTTTGCCGTTCTTGTTTTGGGCTCGATTGTCGGATAAATAAAGCTTACTTTGCCTGTAAATATTTTATCCGGCAGAAAATTAAAACGGATTTCGGATTTCGAGCCTAACTCTATTTTTGAGAGTTCGTATTCGTAAATATCCGCGGTCAGCCACAATAACGATAAATCCGAAATCTGAAGCAGCGGCATGCCTGGCATAACTTTTTGTCCTTCGAGCGCATTTTTCGAAATTACGGTTCCGTTTTTCCGGGCGTAGAGAGTAGCGTAGGTTTTAACTTCTTTCGTCTCGATCAGTTTTTTAATGTCCGAGTCGGACATTTCAAGAAGCTCCAGTTTCCTGATAGCGTTCTTGATGAGCATATCGCCGCTTTCGAGAATATCGTTTACGTCCGTTTTGATGACGGCGTTTTTATAGGCGATAGCGGACAATAATTCCTGCTGGGCTGCGACAAGTTCGGGCGAGTAGATGTCCATCAGCCGGTCGCCTTTATGCACTTTTTGTCCGGTATAGTTAATATACAATTTCTCAATCCATCCGTTGACCCTGGTAGTCACTATGTAATCGGTTTGTTCGTTTGTCGTAAGAATTCCGTTTGTAACGACAATGTTCGAAAGTCGCGTCGATTTTACTTTTTCGGTCTTAACGTTCATGTTTTGAACTACCGCCGGGTCGATTGTAACTATCCCGGAGGAGCCGGCTTCGTCTTCGTAGACCGGAACCAGATCCATTCCCATTTTTGATTTGCCGGGACGGTCGTAAATTTCATTCGGGTCCATCGGAGCGCGCCAATAGAGAATTTTCCTTTCGCCGCTCGATTTGCCCGTTCCTTTTTTAGGAACTAATTTCATACCGCAAACCGGGCAGTCGCCCGGCTCTTCCAGAATAATTTCCGGGTGCATTCCGCACGTCCAGAGCTGCTTTTCTTCCGTTTTATTTTCGGTTGTTTGAACGCTCTTTTCCTGCGTAAACAAAAAATATCCGGCTGCCGCTATTCCAAGCGCGACCAATGCGATTAATATTATTTTCTTATTCATCAGAATTGCTCCTTATTGATTCTTTTGCCGATTAAGAATTCGAGTTGAGATATTTCCTTAAAAAAATTAGTTCTTATTTTGTAAAGATTGGTTTCGATTTCATAAACTTTATTTTGAGCGTCGAGAACGTTAATAAAATCGATTTCGCCGACCTGATAATTTGCCAGCGCGGCGTTCAATGACTGAACGGCTTGCGGCAGCAATCCGTCCTCGATTAATTTTTCTCTTTCCTTGAACTCGTTTAGTCTTGCCAGCGACGCTCCGAAATTTTTATAAAGCGTTTGAAGAGCAAGATTATACTGATCGGCATAAAGTTGCTGCATTAATCTTGCTTCTTCCACTTTGGACGATTTTTTTCCGCCGTAGTCGAGCGGAATGTTCAATCCGACTACAAAAGAAAGAAAATCGTTCAATGGCGCGTTCGTAGCAGCAATTTTGTCCCGCTGAGAGTATTGAATTGAAAAGTTGAAGTTCGGATAAAATTCGTACTCATACAAAGCTTCCGTCAGTTTCGATTTTTCTTTTGCCAGAAGAATCCCTTTTAAAAAAGGTCTGTTCTCTTCGGCGGTTTTAACCAGTCCGTTAAAATCAATTGAGTAATTATGAATTCCGGGAATTGAATCGGTCTCGATTGGAGAAGCCGGCTCTTTCAACAATAGCGAGTTTAACGCCGTTAAAGCCGAATTTTCCATGCTTTTCAACTCTTCGATTTTATCGTTTATTTTTGTTATTTCCACTTCAATTTGTATCAGGTTTTGTTGACTGGCTTTCGAAACTGCGTACTTTGTTCTTACAACCTCTGCGATTTTGTCGAGCAGATTTTTGCTTTTCTTTGCAATGCGTATGGCTTCGCGATAGAATCTGAGGTCGTAATAGTTTTTTTGAACTTCGTTGATAATTTCGTTTGCCGCGTCGTCAATTTCCTGTTGATTTATTTCGACGTCCTTAGCCTGCGCTTTTCCTGCGGCGCTCAATTTACCGGGGAACGGCACGGCTTGACTCAGACCGATAATTTTGGAAGTCATCGGCTCCTGAGTGAATTTAAATGAATTAACCGGAAGGTTCATTGCGCCGAATGTAAGCGTCGGATCGGGCAGATTGGAAACCTGCGGTATTCTCGATTCCGACACGCTTTGTTTGACGCGGAGCATTTTTAGTTTGGGACTTACCCGGATAGCCTCGTCGATAAGTTTATCGAGATTCGAGTCGTAAGATTGAGCGGCAAGTGGATAAGTAAATAATAGCAAAATTAAAAGCAATTTGGTTCTTGTCATAACAATTTCCCGTAATTATTTTTTACCGATTTTTGTTATCATAATGCATAATACCGCTATCAAAGCGATATAGAGCAGCATTAAAGAAAGTTGTATGTATTGGTCGTTAATCATAGGCGGATATAAATGCAAAAGCCGTGCCGTCCGGGAAAACGCCCAAATGAAGCAAAAATAAAAGATGAGGCGAGTCGGATTTAAAGAAATTTAAATTCTTTTAAATTTTTTTAAGAGGGAATTCGATGGAAGTTAATTTTGGAAAAGCAAGAAACGCTTTCCCGAAATATTCAATCGATTCCGGGAAAGCGTTCGGTTTAACCGACTTTGGCTAAAATGAAATCCGCCAGTATTCTGCCGGTCTCTTTTAATTCGTAGTCTTTTATCCAGGAGTCTTCCGTGGAAGTTTCTTTCTTTTCCTTTATGTCAATGCCGAGCAATTTGGCTTTTTCTTCTTCTCTTCTTTTTTTCTCGGCGTCGGCTTTTTCTTTTTCGGCTTTTCTCTTTTCGAGATTCAGAGTGAACAGTTTTTTCTGTCGGTTCTTTTTGAACTCTTTTATTTCTTCAAGAAGGAATTGATATTCGGGGTCTTTTTGAGCGCGGTTCTCGTGTTTCTGTTCCAGTAACGGAATTAAGTTCGTCAGATTATCGTACGGTTCGTACTGCACGGGATTGATTGTATCGTAGGGGAGAGCCCTGTCGTAAGCGCTTTCTCCGAAATCTTTCGATTCGTAAGGCGAAGGGAATTCCACGTCGGGTTCTACGCCTTTGTTCTGAGTCGAATTGCCGGTAACTCTGTAAAATTTTGCAATCGTTAATTTCAATTTGCCCAGTTTTTTGTCTTTGATCGGAATTTGACTGTTCAAATCGAGGAGATTTTGAACCGTGCCTTTTCCGAAAGTATTTTCTCCGATTACAAGTCCGCGTCCGTAATCCTGAATTGCGCCAGAAAGAATTTCGGACGCCGAAGCGCTGAATCGATTGACGAGCACTGCAAGCGGACCGTCGTAATAAATATTAGAATCGCGATCGCTGTTGACTTCGATTATGTTCATAATATTTTTAACCTGTACGACGGGTCCGGCTTTGATAAATAATCCTGTGAGATTAATCGCTTCCTGCAACGAGCCGCCGCCGTTGTTTCTCAAATCGAGAATTACGCCGTCGACTTTTTCTTTCTTAAATTCGTCGAGTATCTTTTTTACGTCGCGCGTGGTGCTTCTGTAGTCTTTTAATCCTTTCTGTTGCGCTTCGAAATCGCTGTAAAAGGAAGGAAGTTTTATTACGCCCAGTTTGAATTTGAGTCCCTCTTCCTCGATATTAATTATTTCGCTTTTTGCCGCCTGCTCTTCGAGTTTCACTTCGTCGCGTACAATTTTAATTTCAGTCGGTTGAGCGTTGGCTCCGTCTTCGGCTTTTAAAATCAATAAACGCACGAGAGTGCCTTTTTTACCGCGAATTAATTTAATAACGTCGTCGAGCCGCCATCCTACTACGTCGACCATTTCGCCGTCTTCGCCCTGAGCCACGCCGATAATTTTATCGTCGGCGCGCAAAAGTCCGCTTTTATCTGCGGGCCCTCCGGGCACAATGCTAACGACTACGGTGTAATCGTAGTCCTGACGCAGAGTGGCGCCGATTCCTTCGAGCGAAAGCTTCATGCTGATATCGAAATTATCCGACGCAGAAGGCGACAGATAATCGGAATGCGGGTCGTATACCTGACTTACCGAATTCATAAAAACGGAAAAAACGTCTTCGGACTCGTATTGTAAAATGATTTTATGATAGTTTCTGTAACGTTTTAACAAAACGTCGACGGCGCCTTTCCAATCTTTACCGGAAAGTATCAAATTCAACGCGTCGTTTTTTAAGCGCAGTCTCCACAATTCATTTAATTCTTCTTCTGTCAGAGCCCAGTCGGCGCTGTCCCTGTCGGGCCGGAAATATTCGTCTTTAGTAAAATCGAATTCATGCTCCAGGATTTTTTCAACGTATTTTACGCGTTCGCCCAATCTTTTTTTGTAGAGATTGAATATTTCGAACGGCACGTTCAGATTTCCGCTCTCCAGATAATTGTCGAATTCGCGGCGATATTTCTCGAATTGATTTATATCTTGTTTGAGAAAATAAAGCTTGGAATTGTCCAGGTTCTTAATGTACTGGTCGAAAATTAACGAAGAGAGAGTGTCGGAAAGAGGTTCTTTTCGAAAATGGTACCGGCTTAGAATACTCGTTATTACCTGAGCCACCCGTTCGTTTGTTTCCTCGGGAAGCAGCACTTTGTTAGAATCGATCGAATGATCTTTGTTGATAACTTCTTCAACGTTTTGAGCGTTGATAAAACCGGACAAGAATGCGAAGCTGAGCAAAAGAATTAATTTTTTCATTGAGTATTCCGAATTATTTTGTATTCATACATTGACAAATTGAAATTGTTTCTTTCTCTTTTTATGTATAGAGATATCTTTTGATTTTTTGCGTAGGAGTTTTTTCGAACGGCTCCTGTTGTTCTACGATTTTATTTAGTCGGGAAAATTTGTTGACGCGGGAATTAACGTTTGTTTTAATTTCTTCGAGTATTCCGGTAATGAATTGCCGCGATTGCGAATCGTCCATGTTTTCGGTCTCTTTGTCGATAACGTCGTAGTTGAGATAGACGCGGGCAATCAGTTGACCGTTGCTTTCCAGTACGAGCGATTCCAGCGCGTAAGTCGATTCGTTAATAAGCGCCTCGATTTCTTCCGGATAAATGTTCTTACCGTTCGGACCGATAATAACGTTTTTCGAACGACCTTTAATAAACAAGTAACCTTCTTCGTCGATATAACCCAGGTCGCCGCTCCGGAACCACCCGTCTTCGGTGAAAACTTCTTTTGTTTTCTCGGGGTCTTTATAATAACCCTTCATAACGTTCGGTCCTTTAATCAATACTTCGCCTTCTCCCGTAACAGGGTCGGGATTGTCGATCTTAACGCTTACGTTCGGCAAAGCTTTGCCTGCCGACCTGAATTTTACAAGTTCCGGTTTAGTGCCCGTTGCCAGAGGCGAGGTTTCCGTCAAACCGTAGCCTATTGCGTATGGGAAATGCGACTCTTTGAGGAAAAGCTCTACGTCCGCCGCAAGAGCGGCGCCGCCGATGCACATCATCTTCAATTCTCCGCCGAATGTTTGCATCAGTTTTTTGCCCGCAACCGTATTGATCTTTTTCCTGAAATACGGAATGCCGTACAATTTGCGCGTAATAAGTTTTTTATTTATTTCGGGCAGAACCCTCAGTTTATAAATTTTTTCGATAATAAGCGGTACCGCAAGTATAATTGTCGGTTTTACTTTTTGAAGCGCGGGAAGCAATACGGTCGCCGTCGGCGGCTTGGATAAATATGTTATCGAAGCGCCCGCTATAAACGGGGTGACGAGACCGAGAGTCGATTCGATTGTATGGAACAAAGGCAGTATCGACAACATTCTGTCTGTGGAAGTAACTTCCACAATCGAAAGCGTGTCGAGCGCATTCGAAACAATATTCTTGTGAGTTAACAATACCCCTTTGGAATGACCCGTCGTGCCCGATGTATAAAGTATCAACGCCGGCGTTTCTTCTTCAACTTCCTCGGCGATTATCCCGACGAATTTGAGAGCCGCTTCTTTGATCCTTGAAAATTCTTTTTTGCCGCTGTTGAGTATCTCTTGCAGGATATCGCTTTTGGCGTTTTCCGGTATAATCGAAAAATCGTCGATCAAAATTCGGAGGGATAAATTTTTGTTGTCGAAGTCTTCTATTTTGGAAAACTGTTTGGACGAAACAAAAATAGCTTTCGATTCGGAATGCCTGAGTACATGCTGAACTTCCGAAGCGCTGAATTCCGTCATTACGGGCACGGCTATTGCGCCCATGGTGGTAATTGCAAAATAAGTAACCGCCCAGTTCGGTTGATTCTCGCTCAAAATTGCCACTTTGTCGCCCGCTATAATGCCGTTTGATTTCAGATATGCGGAAACGGTTTCTACTTTTTCTTTGAATTGCCTGTATGTGAGCGGGGGTTGATCAATATACGCAACGGCATTGTTGCCGGCGTACTTTTCGCAGCTTGTTTTAAGTACTTCCAATAACGTTTGTTTTTTCAATTTTCTCACTTCTTTATAAATATTGACACAAATAATAACAAAAATTATCGACAAAAATTCAATTTACACGGGGTCGACGTGTACGAACACTTTTTGAATTTCGTCGAGTTCCTCGAGCGTTTGACGCACTTTATTGCCGATGTCGTGGGAAATTGAAGTCGGAATATCTTTATCTACTTCGATATGAATTTCGATGTGATATTTGTCGCCTACGAAGTGAGAGCGGAGGTCGTTAATACCTTTGACGCCGTGTATTTCCATTGTAATTTTTCTGAGTTCTGAATCGAATTCGGCCGGAGCCGATCGACCCATTAAATAATCGATGTTTTCGCGACCGACTTCGTAACCTGATTTAAAAATGAACATGGCCACCATAATGCCCGCAATGCTGTCGAAATATTCGAGGTTGTATGCGCTGCCCCCAAAACCGATCAAAGCAATGGACGACGCCAAAACGTCGTTAATGCTGTCGACCGAAGCGGCTTTTATAGCCGGACTTTTATATTTTCTGCTCACGTTTATCTGGTAACGGCTGAGTATTATTTTGGTTATTATCGTAACAATAAGCACGATATAAACTTCGGGTATCGGATCGATCGGTTGAGGTTCTATCAATCTTTTAATCGATTCTTCGACGATATTGATTCCTACTACAAACGCAAAAACCGCCAGTATGAAAGCTGCAATCGGCTGCGCCGCATTATGTCCGAATTGATGTTTTTGATCGGGTTTGTCTTTCGAAATTTTAACGGCTATTTTGATTCCGATTGAAACGAGTATGTCGGTAAAAGAATTGAGCACCTCCGAAATTACGGCTATCGAGTTCGACATTACTCCCACGACGGCTTTGATAATAAAAAGGAAAATGTTTATTCCGAGAGCAATATCGGTCGCGCGCTTGAGTTGCTTCATTTTTTCTTGTTATAAATAATTAAATGACCGCAGCCGTCTTTTTGCCAGACGGCTGCAAAGTAAAAATCTTACGATTTCTCCGCCCAGATTTGAGCGAGAGTAACAATCATTTTAACCGCAGCTTCGATATCCTGTACTGCAATATATTCTGTGTAGGCGTGGAAATTGTGTCCGCCTGCAAAAAGATTCGGCGTCGGTAGTCCCATATAACTCAACCGGGCTCCGTCGGTGCCGCCTCTGATTGCCGATTTGATCGGCTTGATTCCCAAACGATTCAACGCTTCGATAGCGTAGGCTTCGACCTGAGGATGCTGGTCTAATACGTATTTCATATTTCTGTATTGTTCTATCACTTCGAAATCGAAAGAAGAACCGGGATAATTTGCAACGGCTTTTTCCGCCAGTTCTTTCAACATAGATTCGTATTCTTTTAATTTATCGGCGTCGAAATCCCGAATGATAAATTTTATCACGGTTTCTGTTTCGTTGCCGGTAACCGATGTCGGGTGAACATAACCTTCGCGTTTTTCGGTTGTCTCGGGTGAAAGTCTGTCCTTCGGCAGCATATCGATAAAATTTGCCGCTATTTTAATAGCGTTGATCATTTTGTCTTTTGCGTATCCGGGATGCACATTTTTGCCGTGAAATTTGATAACTACGGCGTCGGCGCTGAATGTTTCAATTTCTACTTCTCCGCGCGTTGAGCCGTCGATTGTGTATGCGTACTTAGCTCCGAATTTTATAACGTCGAATTTTTCGGTTCCTCTTCCGACTTCTTCGTCGGGAGTAAAGCATACTCGTATTTTTCCGTGTTTGATTTCGGGATGTTGAATTAAATAGTTCATAGCGTCTATTATTTCGGCTATGCCCGCTTTGTCGTCGGCTCCCAGTAGGGTCGTTCCGTCGCTTGTTATAATGTCGAAACCGATCATATCTTTCAGTTCGGGATTTTCATCCGCCTTGATTATTTTCGAAGGGTCGCCCGGCAATACAATATCGCCTCCCTGATAGTTTTTGTGAATTACCGGTTTAACGTCTTTTCCGCTTACAGCCGGCGACGTGTCGACGTGAGCAATAAAACCGATTGCCGGAACGTCTTTATCGACGTTCGAGGGCAATGTAGCCATAACATAACCGTATTCGTCCATCTCTACGTCCTGCATTCCAATCTCTTTTAATTCTTCAACCAGGAGTTTTGAAAGTTCGAGTTGTTTCGGGTCGCTCGGGAATGTTGTCGATTCTTCATCGGAAGTGGTTTCGATTTTCACGTATTTCAAAAAACGATCGACCGCCGTGAATTTGTAGTTCTCGTCAAACATTTTATACCTCTTTCATTTTTCATTGAAATTTGAACTCTAAGTTAAAAGAAATTTTTTCAAAAAACGAGATTAATCAATAAATCAGAACAGAAGAATAGACAAATCTAACGTCGGGGAAAAAATATGTCACCCCCTCCGGGGTTTTGTTTCTTATTGAGAATTCGGCGCTATAATAATGTCAACCCTCCGGGTTTTTATGTTTCTCTCAGAGTTAAGACTAATCTGTAACGAAAAAAGATAAATTAATTGAGAGAGCCGATACCTGCAAAAATGTTTTTTCTTGCAATGTTAAAATGCTCTAACCCCGAAGGGGTGGCATTATTGTAAAACAACAACCGAATAACAAAACGAAACCCCGGCGGGGCGACATAACAAACATCGGGGAGCAATATGCCACCCGTCCCGGGTTCGATGCCCGTTGATAATGCCATTCTATAATAATGTCAACCCTGCGGGTTTGTTTTTTTTGTGTTGACGGTTAGTTACAAAAATGCCACGCCTCCGGCGTTTATCCTCTTGATGATTTATAATCATAACTCCGATGGAGTGATATAATTATAGAACATATGACAACGGGTGAATTAAAACCCCGAAGGGGTGTAATTATTGTAACACAGCAATCCAGCCATAAAACGAAACCCCGAAGGGGTGGCATTATTGTAAAACAACAACCGAATAACAAAACGAAACCCCGGCGGGGTGACATAACAAACATCGGGGAGCAATATGCCACCCGTCCCGGGTTCGATGCCCGTTGATAATGCCATTCTATAATAATGTCAACCCTGCGGGTCTTATTTTACAACAGGGTTTATACTATATGAAAACGAAATGAGAAAGGTATTTTCGAGCAACGTAATTTTATCAATCGCCAACCCCCGAAGGGGTGAATAATTGTAACAAAACACTGTGAAAAAACTCTCTGCCTCTTATTATTATAATAACGCCCGATTATAAATATAATAATCGATTTTAAACTCCTTTTTTGAAAAAACGCCCCTATTGCCGTTAAAGCCGTTCGTAAGTTGGTATTTAATTTGATTGTAATTGTTTCCCATGAATAATGTTATAAATATATATGACGGAATAATAATAATCGGATATCTTCTGGTAATTATAGCCGTCGGTCTTTATTCAAAATTCAAAGACAAGGGAGTAGACGATTATTTCCTGGCGGGCAGGAATTTAAATTGGGTTGTAGTCGGTTTTTCGTTGTTTGTTACGAATATTTCGAGCGAACATTTAATCGGATTGGCTGAGTCGGGCTCTCAAAGAGGACTGGCTGTAGGACAATACGAACTGATAGCCATTTTCCTTCTTGTTCTGTTGGGATGGGCGTTGGCGCCTTTGTATAAAAAGTCGGGCGCGCTGACTTCGCCTCAGTTCTTCGGAATTGTATACGGAGAAAAAAACAGGAAACTTTTTGCGGGACTGACAATTTTCTCTCACTTTTTTACTAAAATACTGGTGACACTTTTTGCCGGCGGAATTTTGTTAAATGCAGCGCTGGGATGGAGTTTGTTTTCGTCGGCAATTATAATAATCCTCGCCAGCGGAATTTATACTTTGATCGGAGGCTTTTCGGCTGTAATAAGAACGCAGATTTTTCAGGGAGTTTTGTTCCTTATAACTTCGGCAATTTTTGCCTTTGTCGGGTTGAAGGAAATAGGCGGAGTGGATCAGTTGTTCCAAAAATTACCCGCAGACTATTTTCAGATGTTTAAACCGATGGACGATCCGGAATTCCCTTGGACGGGCATTCTGTTCGGCGCGCCGATTATTGCTTTCTGGTATTGGTGCGCGGATAATTATATAGTTCAAAGGATACTTGCCGCTCGAAGCGTTGAAGACGCGCGCAAAGGCACGCTCTTTGCCGGATTTCTTAAAATCTTTCCGATTTTTCTGTTCGTAATTCCCGGTATGACGGCGGTAGTTCTTTATCCCGAATTGAAAGGGAATTATGCTTATACGTCGCTACTGGTGAGCGATATTATACCGGCAGGCGTAAAAGGATTAATAATAGCCGGATTTTTTGGCGCCATGATGTCGTCTCTGTCGGCTGCATTCAACAGTATAGCGGTTGTCTATACGATCGATTTTTATAAACCGTCTCATCCGGACGCCACGGAAAGAACTCTGGTTCTGGTTGGAAGGATGACCACCATTATTGTGGTCGTATTGACTTTGGTGCTGGTGCCCTTCGTAAAAATAATTAATAATCAGATTTATCTGTTCCTTCAGAGCGCTCAGGCTTACGTGAGCGCGCCGATTACAGCCGCATTTATAGCCGCGCTTTTTGTGAAAAATATTAATGTTAAATCGGTTTTCCTTGCTCTTGCGGCGGGCGAAATCGTCGGCTTGTTACGTTTTGCGGTCGAATCGATGGACAGAGGCGGTTATATTAGCAACGGCGCTCTGTTATTTCTGATTAATATCAACTATCTCCATTTTGCAATATTACTTTTTGTTTTCACTTTGACGCTGATGTTTCTCTTAAACGCAATTTTAAAATCGCGTTATGCAAACCCGATTTTTCAATTTACAGCCGCGAGCGGAGTTTACGATAAAAAAACAATCGTTCTCTCGGGTGTGGTTCTCTTTCTTACAATCGGCATCTGGTTTTTTTTCAGTTGAAATAAGGAGACGTAATGAAAAAATTTACAGTAATACTTTTATTATTCCTGGTTGCCGTTGAAATTACGGCGGAATTCAAATTTGCGGGCAAAATTAAAAATTATAAAAAGTTAGATAATCGCATCGAATTTACGCTGGAAAATGCAAAATTCAATCTTTACGTTCTCGACAGGAATATAATCAGATTCAGATATACCCAGAAACACGATTTTGATCCGGCGCCGTCATACGCCGTGATTTATGAAATGCCCGAAAAATCCGATTTCAGCTTTCACGAGTCGAACGATGAATTTATAATTGCCACTGCGGAATTAACCTTAAAGATTGCCAAAAATCCCTGCCGCGTTTCGATTTACGACAAAAATAATAACCTCCTCAATGCGGATCACAAAAGCTTCGGAGTGGCTTTTGACGGCGACGATATAAGATGTTTCAAAGAGTTGAACGCAAACGAAAAATTCTACGGACTCGGCGAAAAATCCGACGGACTCTTAAAAAACGGTAAACAGTATACGCTCTGGAATACCGATTTCCCTGGTTACGATACCCGTAAGGACGAATTGTATCAATCTATACCTTTCTTTATCGGAATCAATAATTACAAAGCATACGGAATATTTTTCGATAATCCTTACAAATCGCATTTCAATTTCGGCGCTAGCAACAATCGTTTTTACTGGTTCGGCGCGGAAAAGGGCGAAATGGACTACTATTTTATTTACGGTCCGGACGTTAAAAGAGTTATCTCAGATTATACGAAATTGACCGGCAGAATGGAACTGCCTCCGAAATGGGCTATCGGATACCAACAGAGCAGATACAGTTATTATCCCGAGTCGTCGGTGCGCAGAGTAGCGCAGGCGTTTCGCGATCGCAAAATCCCGTGCGACGTGCTCTATCTCGACATTCACTATATGGAGGGCTACCGCGTTTTTACGTGGAATAAGGAACGTTTTCCGCAACCCGAAAAAATGCTCTCGGACTTGGAAGATATGGGATTTAAAGTCGTTCCGATAATCGATCCCGGAGTTAAAGCCGATCCCGACTATTTTGTGGCAAAAGAAGGACTCGAAAACGATCTTTTTGCAAAGTATCCAGACGGCGAATACTATCAGGGCGAAGTATGGCCGAGCTGGTCGTACTTCCCGGATTTTACCAAGGAAGAAACACGAAAATGGTGGGGCGACAAACTCTCGCTTTTGCTTGATCAGGGAGTGGACGGTTTCTGGAACGATATGAACGAACCTGCCGTATGGGGACAAAATTTCCCGGATATCGTTCTCTTTGACGACAACGGTTTTACCGCAACACACAAAAAAATACATAACGTTTATGCATTGTCGATGGCGCGCTCCACGGCGGAAGGATTAAAAAGACATTCGAATAAAAGGCATTTTATATTAACGCGCGCCGGTTATTCCGGAATTCAAAGATATGCCGCTGTCTGGACGGGCGATAACGTCGCAAACGACGAGCATCTAATTCTTGCCTGTACAATGTCTCTCGGTATGGGCTTAAGCGGAGTTCCGTTTATCGGTTCGGACGTGGGCGGTTTTATCGGCGAGCCATCGGATAATCTTTACAGAAGATGGTATCAACTGGGAGCATTTACCCCGTTTTTCAGAGGACATTCCGCGGTCGACACGCGTCAACGCGAACCGTATAACTACAGCGAATTTGTCGAAAAAGACGTGCGCAAAGCGATCGAAACGAGGTATCGTTTGCTGCCGTTCTGGTATAACGAATTTTATAATTCGTCGGTAACGGGCTTGCCGATTATGAGGGCTATGTTCGTTAACTATCAAGACGATGCTAACGCTTACAGTCACGAAGCTCAATATCAATATATGTTGGGCGAAAATTTGCTGGTTGCGCCCGTGTTGATTTCTTACGATAAATTCAAAAAGCTTTACCTGCCCGACGGAAAGTGGTACGACTGGACGAACAACAGCGTTGTCGAAGGAGGCGGATGGATAATTAAAGAAGTTCCGCTCGATGAAATTCTGCTTTTTGTAAGAGCGGGAGGTATTATTCCGATTCAGGAAGTCGTTAATTATGTTGGCGAAAAAGAGATCGACTCGCTCCGCTTTTTGATATTCCCGGCGGCAAGCTCCGAATATAAATTCTACGAAGACGACGGCGTTTCTTACGAATATAAAAACGGCAAGTATGCTGTTACAAAGTTTATACTTGACAAGAAAGATAAAAATATCATTCTCACTACAAATAAAGAACATAAGGGCTACGAAAGCGGCGTGAAAAAATACGAGTTTCTCTTTGTGGGCGTCGAAAAACCCGCCGAGGTAATAGTCAACGGAAGCATGACGGATGAGTTTAATTTCGACAACAACCGGTTGAGTATACAAACGCTGGCTTCGGACAACATAAAAATCGAATTAAAATATTAGGCATAATATGAAAATTTTTACGACGGCATTAATCTTCATTTCGGCAGCGCTTGTGTGCGGACAAACAAAATTCAACGAGCCGCCGCAGTGGGCAAAAGAAGCGGTCTGGTATCAGATCTTTCCCGAACGTTTCAATAACGGCGACAAATCGAACGATCCGAAACCCGAAGATATGGAAGGCGCCTGGCCTTATTTTACGCCGGAAGGCTGGCAAATTCATCCGTGGACTTCCGACTGGTACAAACTTCAGCCGTGGGAAAAGAAAACCGGTTTCGACTTTTACAGAAACGCCGGCTTGAGAAGATACGGAGGCGATATTCGGGGAATTATCGACAAACTCGACTATTTGAAAGAGCTAGGCATAACGGCAATTTATCTCAATCCCGTTTTTGAATCGCCGTCGCTCCATAAATACGACGCCTCGATGTACCATCACATCGACAATAATTTCGGACCCGATCCCGAAGGCGACAAAGCAATCTGGGAGAAAGAAAATCCGGCAGATCCGTCTACATGGCAATGGACTTCGGCAGACAAGCTCTTCCTTGAATTGATTAAAGAAGCCCATAAAAGAGGCATTAAAATTATTATCGACGGAGTTTTTAACCATACCGGAAATAATTTCTGGGCTTTTAAGGATATCGTTAAGAATCAACAGAACTCCAGATATAAAGATTGGTATACGATTAAAAAGTGGGACGACCCTAACACTCCGGAAAACGAATTCGATTATGAAGGCTGGTACGGAGTAAAAGATTTGCCTGAAATAAAAGAAGACGAAAACGGTATTGTCGAAGGTCCGGCTGAACATATTCATTTAATAGTGAAAAGATGGATGGATCCGAACGGAGACGGCAATCCGGAAGACGGAATCGACGGCTGGCGGCTCGATGTGGCTGAAATGGTTAATCATAAATTCTGGATGAAATTCAGAAAATGGGTGAGAGAAATCAATCCCGACGCTTATCTGGTCGGAGAAGTATGGTGGAAAGATTGGAATAATTATGAAATGTTCAATGCCGCGCCGTGGCTTCAAACTCAATTCGACGCCGTAATGAATTACAGGTTTACAAGAGCCATTAAAGACCTCGTTTTTTCTGAAAAATATTTTACAGGCGTTCGCGGCTTTATCGACACAATCAAAACTATGATGAATCAATACGGCGTTAATTATTATGCAATGATGAATTTGATGGGAAGTCACGACACGGAGCGCCACGCTTCGTTGATTGTCAATCCCGACAACATGTACGACCATTCGGGCAATCCGGGACAAAATCCTGGCTTCGACGTAAGAAAGCCGAATGAAATCGAAAGAGAGAAACAGAAACTTGCCGTTGCTTTGCAATTTACGCTGCCGGGCGCGCCTCAAATTTATTATGGCGACGAAGCCGGCATGTGGGGCGGCGACGATCCCGACTGCCGCAAACCGATGGTATGGGAAGAGTTTAATTACGAAGTCGAAAAATCCCATCCGCTCGGAAAGGATCGTCCGGCGGATTCAGTCTTTTTCGACAAACAACTTTTCGATTGGTACAAAAAAATGGCCCGCATTAGAAACGGTAATAAAGCCTTGTCGGTCGGAAAAGTAATTTTTATGGAAGAACTTGAAACGCAAAATATACTAGCATATAAAAGAATCCTCGATGGAGAAGAGATAATTGTTATTGCCAACATTAAAGGCGAACCTGAAAAGTTTGATATCAACAAAGCGGGAACGATGAGAGACCTCGTTTCGGGAAATAAAATTAACTGCAGCGAAAAGATTTCATTAAACGGTTATCAGATAATGATATTAAAGTAAGGTGTAATGAAAAAGAAATTGATAAAATATTTAACGCTACTTGCTGTCTTATTAATAATATTCGAACAGACAGCCGCACAAACAAAAGATTCCGTCCTTGCAATTGTGGGCAAGGAGACTATTTATGCCGATGATTTTGTCGCACGTTACGAAGAATATCTGTTGGCATCTGGCATAAAAGATAATATCGTTACCCGGAAAGCCATTTTGAACAATATGATTAATGAGATAACTCTCTATCATTATGACGATAACAAATCAATATTTAATAATCCGGAATACATTAAAGAACTCGAGTGGGCGCGTAAACAGACAGTATTGGCTTTCTTAAAAGATCGTGAAGTTTATGCGAAAATTACCGCTACGGAAGAGGAATTGCGGGACGCCTTTTTAAAGACGAATCAAAAAATAGCCGCGAGACATCTTTTCGCATTTACTAAAGAAGAAGCCGATAGTTTATACAAACTCGTTCTCGCCGGCGCTAGTTTCGACTCCCTGGCAAAGGCAGTTTTTACCGACACGCTTTTGGCAAATAACGGCGGATACCTAGGGTATTTCAGTTGGGGCGACATGGACCCGGCATTTGAAGACGCTGCCTATAAAATGAAAATCGGAGAAATTTCCGCCCCGGTTAAGACAAAGTATGGATATAGTATCATTAAGCTGGAGGACAGAGTTACAGCGCCGATAATCACAGAGTGGGAATTTCAAAAAAAGAAATCGCATATGATGCAGGTAGTCAGATTACGTAAAAAGAGAGACGCAGAATTAAATTACATAAACAGTATGATCGATTTTGATAAAATAAATATGAATCAGTCTGCCGTTAATAAACTTTATAATTTAATTCTGAATCCTGATAACAAAGAGTCAATAAACGGTATGAAAGAGGATATATGCGCCGAGTATAACGGAAGAAATTACACCATTGGGCAATTATATAACGAGATAAATTCTATCCCCGGTTACCATAGGATGAAGATAACCGATGCGCATTCGCTTGAAACAGTGATTAAAGGAATTATTCTGCAGGGAATATTACTTGACGAAGCCGTTGCCAAAGGATATGATAAAGAGCCTGAAGTACTAAGCGTCGTAGAGAAATACCATAAAAATATTTTTCTTAAATATAAAAGAGAAGAAATTCACAATGCGTATAAATTTCCGGATAGCGCCGTTTATCGTTTTTATCTCGATAATCCTCAGCACTTCAAGAACGAACCGCTGTTAAAAATTCAGGAAATAGTTGTTGAAAGCAAAGCGTTGGCGGATAGCATTCGCAAAAAGCTCGATAATAACGGCGATTTTAGCGAACTTGCAAAAGCCTACTCGACTCGAAAAAGCACTGCCGCAAAAGGAGGAATAATTGATTTTACAGGCGCTTCCAATTTGGGAATGATTAAAGATTTGTTGTTAAACTCGGAGCCGGGAGACCTTTTGGGTCCGTTGAGAATCGGAGGGGGTTATGCTATTGTTAAACTTTTGGGCAAGAAAGAAGGCGGTCTTATGCCGTATGAATCGGTGAGGAAGATTGCGGAAAGATTGCTCAAAAAAGAGAAATCGAAAATAATTATGGAAGAATATATCAACGGCCAAAAGAAAGATGTCTTCGTTAAAATTAATGAAAAATTATTGAGTGAAATCGAAATTGAAATCTAACAGGAGCCACATTATGAAAAAAATATTATCAATTGTGTTACTAATGATAATATCTATGACGCAGGTTGTTCGCGGGGGAACGACCGGTAAGCTCGTAGGAAAAGTTACAGACAAAAAGACGGGGGAGCCGCTTCCGCTTGTTAATATTATTCTGGAAGGCACCACAATCGGAGGAGCGACTGATATCGAAGGGAATTATATTATCCTTAATATTCCTCCCGGAAAATACAGCGTTAAATATCAGTTCGTAGGCTATCAGACGGTAATTGTCAACGACGTTCAAATTTCAATCGACCTTACAACAGTACAAAATGTAGAAATGGAAGAATCCGCCGTTGCATTGGGCGATATCGTTGTTAGCGCGGATGTCTACGGTATTCAAAAAGATATTACTTCCAGTCAGGCTAAAGTTACTTCCGATGAAATCAGCAATTTGCCCGTGACCGAACTGAATGACGTTTTGCAGCTGCAGGCTGGAGTTACAAAAGGAGCCGGCGGCGAATTTCATATCCGCGGCGGCCGTTCTTCGGAAATTGCTTATTGGGTAAACGGTATTTCTGTTACGGACGCTTTTGATAACAGCCGCGGTATTGAAATCGACAACAGCAGCGTTCAGGAATTGCAGGTGATAAGCGGTACTTTCAACGCTGAATACGGACAGGCGCTTTCAGGTATTATTAACGTCGTTACTAAGGAAGGAGGTTCCAAGTACGATGCAAATGTAAAAGTTTACAGCAGCGACTATCTCTCCAATTTCACAGAATACTTTACCGGAATCGACAAATTCAATCCGGTAGCAAATTATAATTTCCAGGGCAGTTTGAGCGGCCCGATCCCGCTTACTAATAATAAACTAACTTTCTTTTCCAACTTGAGATATGTTTACGACGACGGCTATCTGTACGGTATCCGAAAATTTAATCCCGACGGCTCGCAAGGCGACGAAGAATTGGTGCCGATGAGCTGGAGCAAGCGTTTGATAGGCCAGTTAAATCTCAGCCTGTGGGCTTCTTCGGCAATTAAAATGAACGCCGAATTGCTCTATTCCACGGAAGATTTCAGGGATTACAACCACTTCTTTAAATTAAATCCCGACGGAGACGTAAATAAATTTTCCGACAGCTACAATGCTACTTTTACGCTTACGCACACTCTCTCAAGTAGATCGTATTATACTGTTAAAGTATCCAACTTTTATAAAGAGTTCAACGAATGGCTTTATGAAGATCCGTTAGATCCTAGATATTTGCACCCTGATTCCTTGATAACCGTTAGTTATGCCTTTGCTTCGAAAGGCACAAATCTCCACAGATTTTTCAGAAGCACAAATACGCTTATCGGCAAGTTCGATTTTACGAGCCAAATAACGGACAAGCATTTAGTAAAAATCGGAGTAGAAGGGCGCTGGCATCAAATCGATGTGGACGATTACAACTTGGAACCACTGAGAGTCAACGGCGTGCCCGTGGAACCTTTTGTTCCTTCAATACCGGCTGAGAACACTCCTAATAGAACGAAATATTCAAATAAACCGTATGAATTCTCGGCGTATATTCAGGACAAAATTGAGTATGAAAGCGTGATAATTAACATCGGTGTTCGCCTCGATTACTTTAATTCGAATGCAAAGGTTTTGGTAGATCCGACAGACCCGAATATCTATTTACCGTTAAGAGAAGAGCTTGCGTCTTTAAGCATTGAAGAAAGAGAGCCATATTTTTATAAAGATGCAACCCCTAAGTGGGCAATCGGTCCTCGTTTCGGAATTGCATATCCGATAAGCGACCAAGGAGTGTTGCACTTTTCATACGGACAATTTTTGCAGGTGCCGACGTTCCAGTATCTGTACAATCGCGGACCTTATTATGTGCCAAATACGGGCAGCGCTTACGGACCCTACGGCAATCCCGACCTGAAACCTCAAAGCACAGTAATGTATGAAATCGGGTTCAGGCAACAGTTCTTCGACGATTATACGGTTGATATTACAACATTCTATCGTGATATTCGTAATTGGATAACTGCCGGACCTCTCATAATAACCCGTAATCTTGTAAGCTATTCGACATATATTAATAAAGATTATTCCAATGTGAAAGGAATCACCTTAAATCTTAATAAACGATTCACTAATCATTACGCAATTGATCTTAATTATACATATCAGGTAGCTGAAGGTAGCAATTCGAATCCGGAAGACGAATTTTATGCACAGCTTGGCAATAATGAACCGACGTTATATTTGGTTCCTCTCGATTGGGATCAGCGCCATCTCGTTAACCTCTCTTTCTTTGTCGGAGATAATGACTGGGGAGCTTCTCTGATTGCAAGATACGGCACCGGGTTGCCTTATACTCCCGCAATCACTCAATATATAGCAGACAGGGGAATTACTTCGGGATTACAACGCAACAGCAGGCGCAGGCCGACGCAACATGTTTTCGATCTTAGATTGCATAAGACTTTTGACATAGCCGGTATTTCGGTCACTTCGTTTTTGAACGTATTCAATTTGCTCGATACTCGCGTGGTTGTTAACGTATTTGGGGATACAGGCAAACCTGATTATACTACCGAAGGAAGAAATGTAGGCGACGACCCGAATCGCCCGAATACGGTGCAGGAATATTTGCGGTACCCGACTAATTACGGTGAACCGCGTTTAATTCAATTTGGTTTAGAATTATCATTTTAATGGAAAGCAGGAGAATTGATATGAACAAGAGCATCAAAATTTTATGCATAATTGTTTCCATGATGATGACTGTTAATATTTATGCGCAATATACGCCGGGTAAAGAGAGAGGCGACCCGACCAAAAGAACTAAAGGTCAGATGGAAGGAAACCGCATCAGAACTACGGTATTTAATTTCGGAATGACCGGAAGAGAAGGCGGTCAGTATCCCATTTCCGTTCAAACTCCCTACGAATGGCCGAAAAATACCGGTCAAGTTTATTTGGCTATGCAAGGCGTTTTTGTAGGTGGCGAAGTTATTGATAATGCGGGTGAAAGACAAAGAATAATAGACGTTTTTAATTTCCGCCAGTCTCCCGAAGGCAAAACGTGGAATTTCGAACCGGTTCCGGGTTATTTTAACGAAAAGAAAAACGAAATTGCTACGAGCGTCGACGAAGAAACTTGGCCCGCATTCTGGCCGGATAAAATGAACGACGAAATTGACCCGGGTTGGCCAGGCGCCTGGAACGGCTATTTCGGTAAAAATGTATTTAACGCCGACCAGGAAATGTTCTACAGAGCCTCCGACGATAAATATGACCGTTATGTTAATTACTTTCCCGATACAACCGATTTAACACGTAAAGGTCTTGGCATTCTGCTCGACGTTCGCGCGCTTGCATGGTCGCAAGTGCTTGTTGAAGACGCTCTCTATTTATTGCATTATGTTAAAAACGACGGAACCAGAGATATCAATAAGGTCGGCGTGACGGTATGGTATGCCGATTTTGTGGGAGGTGACGGAGATTCTCAGGACGACATTTCCGAATTCGACTTGATAGAAGATATTGCATGGTCGAGAGACAACGACCATAAAGCTCCTACATTCGGTTCCAACCCTGTCGGTATTGTTGCGGTTGCTTTTCTCGAAACTCCCGGCAACGCCACAGACAGAATTGACAATGACGGCGACAGCCCCGAGTTAAATAATTTTATTACCGCCGAAATGATAGAAGGTGAAATTCCCGATAATCTTATCGACGATAACGGCAACGGACTTATAGACGAAAATCAAACTCACATTCCATTCGGGGTTCAACGCGGCGTTACCTACGCAGACCGAATAGCTCAACCGGTAGATCCTGAATTTGTAGCCAAACATCCGCGTTTCAAAGTGGAAGCTAATAGCCCGGTTGTTACTCAAGATATGATTAACGATGTATCGGGCGTAAAATGGAATATTTGGCCGCCGTTGGATGATTTCCAGAAAGGACAAATTCATTTGATTATGGTTACTCAGGATAAACTGGGGTTGCCGTATAAAGACGGTATTGACAACGATAACGACGGTGAAGAAGGCAGCCCTGTAATTACGCAACAAATGATTGACGCAGCGGCTCAGGATGCCCCATATTTCAGATACAGGGTTAATGATAAAATTATTCTTTATAACGTAGTCGCTTCTACTCTGGGAATGAAATACGCCGATGGAATTGACAATAACAACGACGGCGCTATCGATGAAGGAATAGACGACGGCATCGACGTTTTAATCGACGAAGCTCGCAACGACGGTATCGATAATGATTACGATTGGGATCCGATGAGAGACGACGTGGGATTGGACGGCGTGGCTCAATCAGGCGATGCGGGAGAAAATGATTCCCGTCCCACATCAGGCGCTCGATTCGGATTACCCGGCGAACCAAACATTGACGTAACAGACGTTACAGAAACTGACCAGATCGGTATTACAAATGCAGACTATGTTCCCGCCGGCGGGCTGAATATTAATAGCGACGCTCAAATGTGGTTCGATTTTATGATACCAGGTAAATTCTATGATCCTCAAGAAGTCGTTGCCGGCGAATATGATTTGTTCGTATCATCGAGTCTTTTCCCGCTTAAAGCAGGCCAAACCGAACCGATTTCATTGGTTGTCTTGTTGGCTAATGGTCCTGTTCCAGACCCGAACGGACAATTCCGTAAACAAGAAATTCTGCGCAAAAGAGTGCGCGCTCAGGAAACTTATAATAACGACTACCGTTTTGCTAATGCGCCGCTCATACCGACTCTTACTGCTATTCCGGGCGACAACAAAGTCACGCTATATTGGGACGATGTTGCAGAATCTTCTTTCGACCAATATATTGATGCGATTGGAGGTAACGGACACGACTTCGAAGGTTATAAACTTTACAGATCTTCAGACCCGGCTTTTCAGGATGCCGAAAATATTACAAACGGTTACGGAAACAGACAGTTTAAAACTCCAATAGCTCAATTCGACCTTGTGGACGGCATACAGGGTTTCGATCCTGTTGGAATTGACGGAGTTAGATATTTCTTGGGAACCGATTCGGGTATTAAACATTCGTTTGTGGATACAACGGTACAAAACGGATTTACGTATTATTATGCTCTTGTAGCATACGACTTCGGCTATCCGGAAGGTCAAATTATTCCTTCGGAGTCGCCCATCCGAGTTTCATTACAGCAGGACGGAAGCGTTAAACTTGGTTCGAACGTTGTAAGGGTTACTCCAGAAGCTCCGGCTGCCGGTTATGTCGAACCAACTTTGGGTACAATAACTCGAGTCGAAGGCTCTACTTCCGGAACAATATCTTATGAAATAATCGATATAAACAAAATCAAGGAGGGGCATGTTTACCACATAGTATTTGAAGACACTATCAAAGCAGCGCAGAGACCAGGACAACCGGACACATTAACAACAAAAAACTATTCGCTTATAGATTCTACTGAAAACAGAATCGTTATAAACAAGTCGACGCAAATTAGCGAAATTTACGAGCAGCCGATTGTAGACGGTTTCAGATTGAAATTTAAAAACGAAAGCAGAGTTGAATTAAACAGAACAGAGTCCAAGTGGAGCGACTCGACAATTGTGAATTATCAATTCGAAAAATTCGTTTGGCCTACAGGACTGAAAGGCGAAGAAAGGCCTAATGATTACAGGATTGAATTCGGAGACCTCGGATTCGGAATGTCAATAGAAGGCAAACTTGGCAATAACGTTTTCCCTGCAAAGCCGGTTAATTTCAAGGTGTTCAATCTAAGCCGTAATGAATACGTCGACTTTATATTTGTGGAAGTTGACGGCAACGATGGCATTTTGTCGACCAACGGCGCAAGACGCGACAGAATTATCTTTGTCGAACCCGACAAAAATAATACACCCGTATATACATGGTGGTTCTATCTGCTTGACACCCCGAATCCGGCGAACGGAACGAGACTGCCTCAAACCGGCGATTTTATTACGATCAAACTGAAAAAACCGTTCCTTTCTAGCGATAAATTTAGATTCGTAGCAAGGAAAGGATATATTGATCCCGACAAAGCAAAGATGGAACTCGATAAAATTAAAGTAGTGCCTAATCCGTATGTGGCTACGGCTTTATGGGAACCCAGAAATCCGTATTCGAGCGGAAGAGGTCCGCGTTCTATTCACTTTACTCATTTGCCCAATAAATGTACAATACGAATTTTCACGGTAAACGGCGAACTTGTCGACGTTATTGAGCATGAAAGCCCGATTAACGACGGTTCGGCAGAATGGAATTTGCTGACTAAAGACAATCTCTCGGTTTCATACGGAGTTTATATCTATCATGTGGATGCGCCGGGAATCGGCAGCATAACCGGTAAATTCGCCATAATTAAATAACTGGGAGTAAGCGAGATGAAACTTTTAAGGAGAATAAGCGTGAATATAAAATTTTTGTTGATTGCAATAATGTTAATCATGTTTGGCGTTTATCCGCTGCAAGCTCAGAAGGTTACTAAAACCGGCACAACAGCGGCTAAATTCCTTAACATCGGAATCGGACCAAGAGCGAATGCTATGGGCTCCGCATACAGCTCTGTCGCCAACGACGCTACCAGTATGTACTGGAATCCGGCAGGAATATCGTATATGAATGAAGTTCAGGCGACATTTACTTATACAAAAATGTTTGCCGATTTGAACGTGAATTATTTCGGGGTCGTTATACCGGCAGGAGATTACGGTTCTTTCGGTTTCAATGTGACGGCATTGAATATCGGCGATATGGAAGTAACGACCGAATACTATCCCGAAGGAACGGGAGAAACTTTCAGTGCGGGGAGTTACGCTTTCGGATTTTCTTACGGTAGATTTATCACACAAGATTTTGCAATCGGTGTTAATGTAAAATACATAAGAGAAAATATTTTTAACTCTTCGGCGGATGGAATCGGTTTTGATATCGGCACAATTTTCAACACTCCGTTTTACGGAATTAAATTCGCCAGCAGTATAACAAACTACGGTTCTAAAATGAAAATGGAGGGCGAAGACCTTCTAATCCGTCACGATTCCGATCCGCAACGCGCGGGCAATAATGAAACTCTGGATGCCTACTATAAAACCGAAGAATTTGAATTGCCCTTAAGATTGCAGATCGGCATTTCCAAAGAATTTGAATTTCTGAACGATCAGAAATTTGTTTTGGCGGTAGATGCAATACACCCGAATGACAATAATCAATGGGTAAATATTGGGGGAGAACTCTCGCTGTTCAATAATCTCTTCAGCCTGAGAGGTGGATATAAAGGACTCTTTCTGAAAGATAATCAGGAAGGGCTTACTTTGGGTACGGGTATTAACTATCATTTCGGAACTTTGAGAATTATGGTGGATTACTCGTATCAAAAGTATCGTTATCTCGATAATATCCACAGCTTTGGAGTAACGATTGGTTTTTAACACTAACTAAATAATTATTTCACAACGTATCATGGAGGTACAATGAAAAAACTAATTCCATTATTCTTAATGCTGTTTGTCTTTGCAACTATGAACGCTCAGACGTATAATGTAACGTTCAAAGTGGACATGAGCGTGGAAATTGCAAAAGGCAAATTCGACCCGGCCTCTAATCAAGTATCCGTAAGAGGCAGTTTCAATGAATGGGGAGAAACGCCAATGGCGGACGAAGACGGCGACAAAATTTATGAAGTCACCGCGCCTGTTCCCGCCGGAAAACTCGAATACAAATTCTTCCATAACGGCGCAGGAGCTACAAACGGCGGCTGGGAATCGGTCGATAACCGTGTGGTAGACAACGTTGCTTCCGATCTGGTCTTGGATGTAGTTTATTACGATAATGTTCCAATGCCGTCGGGCAGTCCCGCGCAGGTTACATTCAAAGCCGATATGAGATTGCCTATTAAGCAAGGCGACCTTGTGCCCGGCTCCGGACAGGTCTTCGTGGCAGGAAGTTTTAACGACTGGAGTACTACCCAAGATGAATTAATCGACGACGACAACGATTCTGTTTATACAAAAACCGTTGAAATCAATTCGGGACAAACAATCAACTATAAGTTCCTCTATACCAATAAGTCCGGCGGCACAACATGGGAAGGAGATCCGAACAGAACTTTCTTTGTTGACGACGGAGAAAACGTTATTGAAAGATTCTTTAACGATGTAAATCCAAACGTTCAACTCGCTGACGGCAATATCACCTTTAATGTGGACATGAGCGTACTGGAAGAGCTCGGCGTATACGATCCGGCAGTCGATCAGCTGCAAGTAAGAGGCGGATTCAACGGCTGGAGCGACAGCGACCCCGCGCGCTCGCATATGAACCAGGACCCGCTCTTCCCGAGCAATTGGTTCCTGCAGGTGCCGTTTGAAAAGTTCGAAGTTAACTCCGTACTTCAATTCAAATACTATGTATTTCTTGCCGATACAGCCGGAGAAATTTGGGTTGACGGCTGGGAAAGACCTCTCTCAATGGGAGGCGGAAACAGAGAAGTAGTATTCGAAGGTTCCGACAACCAAGTTCTCGATATGGTTTACTATGACGACGTTTATCCGCAATTTGTTGTTCCCGAAGGTCAGCAAATTTCTGTTACTTTCCGCGTTGACATGACCGACGCTATGGATCCCGACAAAACCGGCGAACCGATGCAATTGGGAGACAAAGTATACTGGATAAGCGAACAACCCTTGTTTAGTAAATTAATGGGCTGGAAAGACAGCGACGAACAAACCTATTTCGAATTGACAGACCCGGACGGCGATAAGATATACGAAGGAACTTTAACTGTTACAGGTCCCGGCATCGGAGCGTTCGAATACCGTTATGCATTCCAGAGAGCCAGCGACGGCACATTCAAACAGGAAACAGCCGGGTTCGGTAAAAACGCATATCGCGTTCGTTATTGCGCTATGACTGGTTCGCGCCAATTCGTTCAGCCTTATACTGCTCCGCTTGACAAATGGACTGACAAAGAAGATAAATCAGATCAGGTCGAAAGCTGGCCGGAAGGATTGCCGACTGATATTCGCGAAATTGAAACGGGTATCCCGAACAACTTTACGCTCGAACAAAATTATCCTAATCCTTTCAATCCGACTACCCGTATCAGATTTACGATACCAAACAGCGACTTTGTTACGCTGAAAGTATATAACACTTTGGGCGAAGAAGTAGCCGTGCTGGTAAATAAAGAAATGAATGCCGGAAGCTATGAAGTTGATTTCATTGCATCGAAACTCAGCAGCGGTATTTATTTCTATACACTCAAAACTTCTACATTTACCAGAACTATGAAAATGCTATTGCTTAAATAACTAAACAATTTATCGTGCTTAATAGTCAGCCGGTACATAAAGATGTACCGGCTGATTACTATGATATCGAAAGAAAATATATTCATTCGATTTTAATATTCTGCTTTTGTTAATAGCATTTGGCAAATTAAGCAAAAAATATATGGGAAGGCCGAGCATGAAAAAAAATAAGTATCACTCTATTTTTATAATGGCATTATTTTTATTAATTCTTCCAGGTCATAGCAACGCTCAAAACGATGTAATGATGCAGGCGTTCTATTGGAATGTACCTGTTGATATTGTTAATAAGAATGGCACATGGTGGGATTCTTTAAGAATTAAAATGAATTATCTTAAAAACGCTGGTTTTACAGGCTTATGGGTGCCTCCACCATCTAAAGGCAATTGGGGAATTGAAGATATGGGGTATGGACTTTATGACCACTATGATTTAGGGGCATATAATCAAAAGGGTACTATTGAAACAAGATTTGGCTCTAAACAGGAATTATTGAATATGATTTCTGAAGCTCATAATACTTCTAATGGGAAAGCATATATGAATATTTACGCTGATGTCATTCTAAACCATATCTACGGTGCCGAAGAAAATTTACAAAGTAATCCTGCTGTCAAACAGTATGTTAGAGACGAAGCCTATCGTAATGGTACTCAATATAACGCCTATCCTACTAACGAAATTACATGGGTAATTCCTAATGCTTCTGCCGGTGATTACTATATACAAATAAAAGGTTATTTGCTTGACTGGAATGCAGATTATACTCAACGAGGCTATGACGTTTATATAGATTGGACAGGTGCTGGTTATAATGGGACTGATACTTGGGAATATGAGCCGAACGACGGCAATGGTCAGTATAATGTTTTCCCAGGTTCAGGTAGAATAGTTAGAGGTCATGCAAATTATCAAGGAGATATTGATGAATATAAGGTTACTGTAAGCAGTGCACACGATATAGTGATTAAATTAACAGCGCGTAAAGAAGGTACTAATTCCGAAGGGCAGTGGGAGTGGCAATGGGAAGACCAAACTAAAGGCTACTATCCTGTTAGTATTTGGTACAACGGGAGTAACCTTGCTCTTACCAGTCTGCAGGCAAGAACTATGACTAATATTACCTATCCAACGCATACAGGAACTGAAGAGCCTAACTATAGTTGGACTTATACAGATTTTCATCCTGTAGATAATTACGATTGGTTAGGGTGGCCTGGCACTGATGAAATAATACCCAATACAAAATTTTTTGGTAATGATTTAAATACCTATAGCACTACTGTTAAAACACGGCTTAAAAACTGGGGAGTTTGGTTATCAAGCACAATCGGATTTGATGGATACAGATTAGATTTTGTGCGTGGCTTTCAGATTGATTTTGTAGCCGACTGGGTAAAAAATCTTCCTTTATTAAATGGTCAGCAGAGATTTATTGTAGGTGAATATTGGGGAGCAGATCATCGTATACGTGATTGGGTTAATGGCGTAGCATCTTACGGCGCTGATGTTGATGCTTTTGACTTTCCGTTAAAATTTACGTTAAAAGATATGTGCAATGGCAATGGTTCGTCGTTTGATATGCGTTGGCTTAATAATGCAGGCATGGTTCGAAATAATTCTGGTAATGGCTTGCCTGGCACTTCTATTGTAACATTTTTAGATAATCATGATACTGGGAAGGAACACGATAAATGGGTAACTAAAGATTTTAAGATAGGCTATGCCTACATTTTAACTCACGAAGGACGGCCATGTGTTTTTTATCCCCATTACTACTCAATTATACAATACGACGCAAATAATCCTTCGCTTTCAGTTCAAGCACCCTCTACACTAAAAGAAGATATAAATAAGTTAATTTTTGTCCGTAAAAACTATTTGGGAGGTACATTAACAGTACTAAGTCAAGTAGGAAATCCTTATCCATCAAGTGATGCTTATAATGTTTATGTTGTAAGAAGACAAGGGAATGGAGTACGCGACGGTGCAATTATTGTAATTAATAACCACGACACACAAACGATGGGACTTTGGGTTGATAGCTCACCATCTGGATTTACAAATTGGAGTAACACAACTTTAGTAAATGCTTTTGATCCTAACCAAACTACTTATGTTTACGCAGATGGCAGAGTTTATGTTTCTGCTCCTCCTCGTGGGTATGCTATTTGGGTAAAACAAAGTGATTATATAGCATATACTTCGCCATCGCCTTTGATAATTTCTAATCAACCTTATGAATTTGAAAACGTAGTAGCAGAACAACTACCTCTTGAATATAAGTTATACGATAATTTCCCAAACCCTTTTAATCCGTCAACTATAATCCATTACCAAATAAAGGAAGATGGTTTTGTATCCTTAAAGATTTATGATGTATTGGGGAATGAAATTAAGACATTAGTATATGAATTAAAATCAAAAGGTGTTTATTCTGTTACGTTTGACGCCTCTGGACTTTCCAGTGGAATTTATTTTTGTGTTCTTAATGTAAATGGATATAATTCTATTAAAAAAATGATGTTATTAAAGTAATAAGGATTTACCAGGAGCCCTGAGACAGGGCTCCTTTTTTATATAACAAATGTGAATTGATATGAAAAAAAATCTACTTGTTTTTGTTTTTTTATTAACTGGTTTGATTGTTGGGCAAAATGGAACAGGTACGGTATTTTATACAGTCCCTCAGTATCCCGTACAAACCGACACAATTACAATCACCTTCGACGTAACCAACGCAACGCACCCAAATAAGATTGCCGGATATCAGGGCGACGTTTACGCTCATACCGGCGTTACTTTGAGGGATGAAAACGGAAACGTATCGGCGTGGCAAAATGTAATCGGCGACTGGGGAAATAATTCGGTTCAACCGAAATTGAGCAGGGTCGCGGAAAATGTCTACAGGATTACTATAGAAAACCCGAGAAAGTTTTATAATGTTAATAATCCCGCCGTGGACATTACTCAACTCTGTTTTGTATTAAGGAGCAGCGACGGTTCGAAACAAACCGAGGATATATTTGTCCCGATCTACGAGCCCGGAATTACAGTAGTTTTAAATTCGCCGGCGGTGAACAATTATTACGGCGATCCGATGCGCTCGCCTTATTTCATTCCAGATAACAATCCCGTACTGATATCAGCCAGAAGCGCCGCCATTGGAACTTCGACAAAGAGGATGAGTTTGTTTATAAACGATCAGTTGCTCGCCGAATCAAACGCTGATTCCATTGTGTATTCTTTCGTTCCGGATCCGAATATTCATACAAATATAGCGCGAATAATTGCCGAAGGCATAACAGGGCTTAAGGATACCGTTGAGTTTGCCATCGTTAATGTCCCGCCAGTTCCTGTAAGCCAAATGCCCGAGGGTATTCAACACGGAATTAATTACAAAGAAGACGGAATATACCTTGCTCTTTTTGCTCCTTATAAAAAGTTTGTTTACGTGCTGGGCGATTTTAACGACTGGAAAGTCGACGACAAGTATTTGATGAATAAATATGAAGCGAGACCCGATAGTGTAATTTATTGGATTAAATTAAACGATCTTACGCCCTCAACCGAGTATGCCTTTCAATATTTGGTGGACGGCGTTATTAGAATGCCTGACCCCTACTGCGAAAAAATCCTCGATCCGTGGAACGATTCTTACATTCCGTCAACCGTTTATCCGAACCTGAAAGAATATCCTTACGGTAAAACCGAAAACATTGTGGGAATAATCAATACTACTCCGGCAAAATATAATTGGAAAGTAACGGATTTCGAGAAACCTCCGAAAGAAAAACTCGTAATCTATGAAACGCTCGTAAGAGACTTTGTAAAAACCCATAGTTTTGCTACTCTAATCGATACAATCAGCTATTTCAAAAAGCTCGGAGTAAATGCCATCGAGCTAATGCCGGTAATGGAATTCGAAGGCAATTCGAGCTGGGGATATAATTCGATGATGCATTTCGCTGTCGATAAATATTACGGAACGGCTGAAAAGTTGAAAGAATTTATCGATTCGTGCCATTCAAACGGAATTGCCGTAATACTCGACGTGGTTTTGAATCATGCGTTCGGTCTGAATCCGCTCGTCAGGATGTATTGGGATACCGCGCAGGGAAGACCGTCCGCAGACAGTCCGTGGTTTAATCAAGTTTCGCCTAATCCTGTATTTTACTGGGGCTACGATTTCAATCACGAAAGCAACAACACAAAGTATTACGTTGACAGAGTTACATCATATTGGCTTAATGAGTTTAAAGTGGACGGATTCAGATTCGACTTTACCAAAGGATTTACTAACACTCCGGGAGACGGAGGCAATTACGACGCAACGCGTATCAAAATATTAAAGAGAATGGCGGATAAAGTGTGGCAGGCCGACCCGGAAGCGTATGTGATTTTGGAACATTTTGCAGCCGATTCGGAAGAGAGGGAATTGTCCCAATACGGAATGATGCTGTGGGGCAATCTTAATCATAATTATTCGGAAGCCGCTATGGGATGGAACGACGCGGGCAAATCGAACTTTAACAGAATTTCTTATAAGGCAAGAGGATTTTCGAATCCGCATTTGGTAGGATATATGGAGAGCCACGACGAAGAGAGACTTATGTACAAAAACCTACATTGGGGAAATTCTTCGGGCGATTACGACATCAAAAAACTCAACTATGCTCTTGGAAGAATTAAACTGGCGGCGGCATTTTTTATTACCGTTCCCGGTCCCAAAATGATGTGGCAGTTTGAAGAACTGGGTTATGACTATTCGATTGATTATAACGGAAGACTGGGCGAAAAACCGGTCAGGTGGGATTATTATACCGCGCCTGAACAATCCGAACGCCAAAAACTTTTCCGTTTTTTTGCTGAATTAATAAAACTCAAAAAGAGTTTTCCGGTCTTTTCTACCGATGATTTCAACATGAATGTGACCGGACCGACAAAGGAGATTACTCTGCTGGATTCCGCGATGAATGTTAAAATAATCGGCAACTTCGACGTTGTATCCCGATCTGTAAATTTTTCTTTCCCTGAGGACGGGTATTGGTACGATTACTTTACGGGCGACAGCATATCGGTGGAAAACGGCAGTTTGTTTGTAAGTTTACAGCCGGGTGAATTTCATCTTTATACTTCGGTAAAATTGCCTGTTCCGCCGGACGGAAAGGAAATTATTACAAAAACCGAATACGAGGAAAATTTCCGGACTAATGATTTTACAGTCAGTCCCAACTATCCAAATCCGTTTAATCCGGGAACTACGCTCGAATGGCGTCTGCCGGAAAGCGGCAGAGTCGCGGTCTCGCTTTATAACATACTCGGTCAAAAGATCGCAGTGCTTCTGGACGAGTATCAATCGGCCGGAAAACACTCGTATTATCTTAATGCCGATAAATTTAATTTGTCGAGCGGAACTTATTTTGTTAATTATAACCTGAACGGATCCGTCAAAACGCAAAAGATAGTTTTAATCAAGTAATCGTTGCGGATTAACAGAGACAACCGAAATAGTTTATACTATTTATTATATTAAGTTTCGCGGCGTGTAAATAGTTTTTTCACGTTACACGCCGTACTTTTTTTAAATTACAGTCCCTTGTTTGAAAACTTTTGCCATTAAATTACTTTGCATGCGGGCGTTACTTATTATCGATATTTTTAATTATCTTTGAAAAAGTTTAACGCCAAATTTTACGGGGTTTATCATGAACAAGACGGTTTTTTTACTTTTCTTTTTTGTTTCGTTATTAGCAAAAGCCGGCGGTTTTTCGATTAATCAGGCGGGATATTTAATCGATGCGCCGAAGTATTTTTTTATAAACGAGCCGGCGGATTCGTTCTATTTGCATGACGTTGTAGACGACAAGTTAGTATTTAAAGGCGCAATTGAACTAATAACCAAAAACGATCCCGCCACCGGAATGGATGTTTATAAAGGAGATTTTTCAGGTTTTGAAACGCCGGGTAAATATTATATTGCGCTTGCCAACGGGAAAAAATCGCCGCAGTTCGAAATATCTGATACCGTTTATAATAATTTATTCAACGCGTCTTTAAAATCGTATTATTATCAAAGATGCGGCGTAGGGCTCGAAAGTAAATTTGCTGGAGTATATGCTTACGGAAAATGTCATACAAAAGACGCGCAGTTTCATCCTTTGACCGGGGAAGGCTATAAAGACGTTACAGGAGGCTGGCACGATGCGGGCGACTACGGTAAGTATGTAGTTAACGCGGGCGTTACCGTTGGAACATTGTTGATGGCATACGAATTTTTCCCCGCTAAATTTTTGAGCGACAGTTTGAATATCCCCGAAAGCGGAAATAAAATTCCGGATATTTTAGACGAAGCGTTATTCGAAATCGATTGGATGCTGAAAATGCAGAGGGAAGACGGCGCCGTTTTTACAAAAGTGACTAAAGAAAAATTCGAAGATTTTGTAATGCCCGACAAAGACGTTGAGGAAGGACGTTTGATTTATCGCGTCTCTTCGACGGCGACGGCAGACTTTGCCGCAGTTCTGGCTAAAGCGTCCAGACTAATAAAAGATTACAACAAAGATCTTGCGAAGAAATATTTGGATGCTTCAATTTTGGCATGGAAATTTTTGTCCGACAATCCGGAAATAGTCCCGGCGGGAGGATTTAAAAATCCCGATGGCACAGTTACTGGCGAGTACGGCGACGTAAACGATTCCGACGAAAGAGCGTGGGCTGCCGCCGAATTATTTATGTCCACGGGCGACAGGGAATATCTCGATTATTTTATGAAATACGCCCGCAAAAATAATTTCCATTTTAAATCGATTAGCTGGTCGCAGTTGAACGACCTGGCATATTTTACTATCCTCGTAAACAGCGCCAAAAGAAATATACCGGAGGAAATTACAGATAAGATTAAAGCCGAACTGCTGGCTTATTCGGACTATCTGGCAGCCAAAAGTAAAAAAGACGGTTACGGCGTTACTATTCTGCCGGGAGAATATCGATGGGGCTGCAACTCGGACGTTTTGAACAATTCGCTCATTTTAATTATCGGTTATGAAATAACCGGCGATAAGAATTTTTATAATCTTGCGCTCGCACAATTAAATTATATCCTGGGCGCAAACGCCCATAAAATTTCTTTCGTTACCGGAATCGGCGCGCATTACGTTCGTAATCCGCATCATCGACCGACTGCTTCCGACGGAATAGAAGAACCCGTGCCGGGATTTTTGTCAGGAGGTCCGAATCAAAACCTTCAGGATCCTGTCCTCGTAAAATTATTCGACAAAAATACTCCTCCCGCAATGTGTTACGCGGACGATACTGGCAGCTGGTCGTCAAACGAAATTGCCATCAATTGGAACGCTCCGCTGGTTTTTGTAAGCGGCTATTTCAAATAATT
Source organism: Melioribacter sp. (assembly GCF_049325435.1). Lineage (NCBI taxonomy): Bacteria > Pseudomonadati > Ignavibacteriota > Ignavibacteria > Ignavibacteriales > Melioribacteraceae > Melioribacter > Melioribacter sp. The sequence goes on from NZ_JBMOLD010000002.1 coordinate 214,038, forward strand.
TATATAAACCCGGTTCGGATTTGCGTTGTCAAAAAATACAAAGACTGAACCGGGTGAATTATGAAAAGTATAAAATCAGGAATAATCGTTTTAACGCTGCTAATATCCGCGTGTTCTTCGGCTATACTTCTTGAAAAGAGCGATGTTACGGATATTACTGTCGACGCTAATCCTTCCGAATGGAACGGCAGATTTTTTAATTTCGACGACAAAAACATAGGAGTCGCCTACACGAACGACAACGAGAATCTGTATCTCTGCTTTGCCTTCAGAGATTTCAGAAGTTTTTTCCCCGTGTTAAGAGGCGGACTTACGCTGTGGATCGAATCCGATAATCGCAAAATCGGTTTGAAATTCCCGCTGGTCTACAGAGAAAGGAGACGCGAAGATTTTAACAGAGATATTCTGAGAAACAGAAACGAGATGAGGAAATTATTCGAAGAAAGGATTCAAAAATTTCTGGAGAATCAAAAAGAAGTCCAAATAATCAACGAAGAAAATTATCCTCTTGCGTTGATTAATAAATCCGATAATACTTATGGTATTAAAGCAGAGATTAACAAATACGATCCGGAGATTATTTACGAGCTGAGAATACCGATTGGAACGGGATTGATTAATCCGGGAAAAGATAAAATCGTGTCGATGAAACTTGAAACAGAGGAACAGACTCAAATGCCGGCAAGGATTGATTCGGGAATGAGGGGAAACAGGGACGGCAGCCGTATTCAGAGATTTTCAAACATAATTGAACCGATTGAACTGGAATTCTCACTGAAACTGTCCCGGTGATTTTCGTTGTAAACGACGGTTGTCTCGATACTTTTTCGTCCGTTACCGAAAAAACTCGAAAACCTTTATATTGAGGACGGTTATCGAGTAGCGAAGCGTATCGAGATAACCGGAGCCCGCCCGAAAATTTATTAAATTAATAATCATTTGTATTAATTTAATAACCGGAATTTTCTTTTTGCTCAAAATACGCCGATTTCAATACTCGCTAAAAGGCATAAAATTTGTTTAATAATTTGGTTTAACCAATACTTCGGATTACTGGAGAAATATGAAAATGAGTAAAATTCAGATGGTAATGGGAATCGACGTGGGGGGGACAAATACCGCATTCGGATTCGTCGATAGGAAAGGGAAGCTGATTTACGACGCTTCGCTGCCGACAAAAGCGGAATTGGACGCGCGTCAATTATTCGAAAGAATATTTAATGCAGCGGAAAAGGCATTTAAGAAATTTGAAAAAAAATATGAATTAGTAGGAATAGGCATCGGAGCGCCGAATGCAAATTACTATAAAGGCACGGTCGAAAAACCGCCCAATTTGAATTGGGGCAAGATCAACGTTATAAAACTTATAAAAGAATTTTCCGATTTGCCCGCTGTTATCACAAACGACGCAAATGCTGCGGCTTTGGGCGAAATGATTTTCGGAGCGGCAAGGGGAATGAAAAATTTCATAGTCATTACGCTGGGTACCGGACTCGGCAGCGGCATTGTCGTCGATGGGAAATTGGTTTACGGAAACGACGGCTTTGCCGGAGAATTGGGACACACTACTTACGACCCGAACGGCAGATTGTGCGGTTGCGGGAGACTGGGCTGTCTCGAAACATATGCCTCGGCTACGGGAATCAAAAGAACGGCTCTCGAATTAATGGCTAAGTATCCGTACCCGAGTTCGCTGAGAAAACTGAATTGCGAAAAATTATCTGCAAAGGATATCTATAATGCCGCGGTCAAAGGCGATAGACTTGCTCTCGAAGCGTTTGACTATACGGCAAAAGCTCTCGGATTCAAATTGGCAGATACGGTGGTTCATCTGAGCCCGGAAGCAATAATACTATACGGCGGACTGGCTCTTGCGGGAGACCTGATTATAAAACCGACGAAAAAGTATATGGAAAAACAGATGCTGAACATTTTCAAAAACAAGGTTAAAATTATTCCTTCGGCTCTACCCGGTAAAGGAGCGGGAATTATGGGCGCGGCGGCGCTTATCTGGAACGAATTGGAAAAAATTTAACGGGGTTTCCCGATTGCGCTTTGCGGTATGTGGTGATTTAAAGATTTTATGTAAACGGGCATTAAAAGCGAAAATAAACTTAAGCGTTAGTTTATATCCTGTTCGGAAGGATTCTATTTGTTTTAAAAAATCTATAGGATTAAAATCATGAAAAAATATCTCCTATTGTTTTTCGTCGGCGCTCTTGCCTTCGCGCAGAATAAAACTCTCGATCAAAAAGTCGATTCGGTTCTTGCTTTGATGACTCTCGACGAAAAAGTCGGTCAGCTCGTTCAATACAGCGCGGGATGGGATACGGGAACGAGAACGAGAAAACCGAAAGAAGGGCACGAAGAATTAATTAAGCAGGGAAAAATCGGTTCGTTTTTAAATATAGTGGGAGCCGAGCAAACCGAACGGCTTCAAAAAATAGCCGTCGAAGAAAGCAGGCTCGGGATTCCGTTGATTTTCGGACTCGACGTTATTCACGGATATAAAACAACATTCCCAATTCCGCTTGCTGAAGCTTGCAGCTGGAATCCGGAATTGGTCGAACTTTCGGCGCGCATGCAGGCAATTGAAACATCGGCTGCGGGCGTCCACTGGACATTCAGTCCCATGGTCGATATTGCAAGAGACCCGAGATGGGGACGTATAATGGAAGGCAGCGGCGAAGACCCGTATCTCGGAGCGGTTATGGCCGCCGCCAGAGTTAAAGGTTATCAGGGGAAAAGTTTGAGCGATATCAATACAATACTCGCTTGCGCGAAACATTTTGCCGGATACGGAGCGGTTGAAGGCGGGAAAGATTATAACACCGTCGATATATCTGAACGTACGTTGAGGGAAATTCATCTGCCCCCTTTCAAAGCCGCAGTCGACGCGGGAGTCGGTTCGTTAATGTCGGCTTTCAATGAAATTGGCGGAGTCCCTTCCTCGGCAAACAAATTATTGCTGACTCAAATACTCAGAAACGAATGGCATTCGGACGCATTTGTTTTAACCGATTGGAATACGATCGGCGAGTTTATGATTCACGGAATCGCTCATGATTTGAAAGAGGCGACTAAAATTGCAATCGAAGCCTCGGTAGATATGGACATGGAAAGCAACGGTTATCATTATCATCTGGCCGAGCTTGTTAAAGAAGGAAAAGTTGACGTTAAATACGTCGATGCGGCTGTAAGACGAATCCTAAAAGCAAAATTCAGACTCGGTTTATTTGACGATCCTTACAGATACTCCGACCCTGCGCGCGAAGCCGAAGTTACGTTGAATGACGATTTGCGAAAAGCGGCAAAGCAAGTTGCGCTTGAATCGGTGGTTCTGTTAAAGAACGAAAATAATCTTCTTCCTTTGGATAAGAATATCAAGTCGATAGCGTTAATCGGCGAGCTTGCGGCTTCGAAAGACGATCCGCTCGGTCCGTGGTCGCAGCAGGGAACGCCAGAAACGGTTGTATCGATACTGGAAGGATTGAAAAATAAAGTCGGCGAAAGGATTAAGATTAATTACGCCGAAGGGTGCAAAGTGCGCGGCGACGATAAATCGGGTTTTGCGGAAGCAGTCGAAGCGGTCAAGAAATCCGACGTGGCGATTGTGGTTGTCGGAGAAACCCGCGATATGAGCGGCGAAGCGCATTCGAGAGCCACTCTCGATCTGCCGGGAGTTCAGGAGGAACTGATAAAAGAAATACACAAAACCGGCAAACCTGTAATTGCTATATTGATGAACGGCAGACCATTGACTATTAATTGGGTCTCCGAAAACATACCTGCAATTATCGAATCGTGGTATCTCGGCTGCGAGCACGGCAATGCACTTGCCGATATTCTCTTCGGCGATTTCGTGCCGTGCGGTAAACTCACGACGACGTTCCCTAAAGGAGTCGGTCAAATTCCGCTCTATTATAATCATAAAAATTCGGGTCGTCCTTACAATCCGGAGAACCCGAGATACACTTCGTATTACATCGATTTCAGTCTGGAGCCACTCTATCCGTTCGGCTACGGTCTCAGCTATACTACATTCGAGTATTCTAATTTGAAATTGAAAACGGACAAAGTTCGAGCCGGCGAAACCGTGCGGTTCAGTGTGGATGTTACCAACGCCGGAAAATACGAAGCTAAAGAAATAGTGCAGGTTTACGTAAGAGACCTCGTGGGAAGCGTTACGCGTCCGGTTAAAGAGTTGAAAGATTTCAGGAAAATAAATTTGAAACCCGGAGAAACAAAAACGGTCGAATTCGAACTGCCGGTCGAACGTCTGAAATTTTTCGATATAAATATGAATTACGTTATTGAACCGGGTAAGTTCAAACTTATGGTAGGACCTAATTCCAAAGAATTGATGGAAACGGAATTCGAATTAATTCAATAAAATCCGGAGCGATAATGTCTATTAAAAATATCCTTCTTCTTTTAACGCTAATCTCCTTTTCCTTTTTCAATTGCAAGGATGAAAGCCAGGCGGTTACCAATCCCCCTGAGGATACGGGTCCTAAAACAATTGTCGAATTGATTGGACCGCTGAAAGTTTCGGGCAATAAAATTGTGGGCAAAGCCGATACGGCGGTTGTGCTGCGGGGCATGAGTTTATTCTGGAGTCAATGGGGCGGTAAATACTATAATGAAGAGTGCGTCAAATGGTTAAGAGACGATTGGAAATGTACGATTGTAAGAGCCTCTGTCGGAGTCGAAAGCGGCGGATACCTTTCCAATCCGGATGCGGAAATGCAAAAAGCCGAAACTGTTATAAACGCAGCGATTAATCTGGGCATTTATGTAATTGTCGACTGGCACGACCATCACGCCGAAAATCATCTTGAAGAAGCCAAGGAATTTTTCAAGGCAATCGCCCAAAAATACGGCGACAAACCGAATATCATATACGAAATTTACAACGAACCGATGCAGGTGTCGTGGAGTAAAGTCGTTAAGCCGTACGCTGTGGAAGTAATTAAAACCATCAGAGAATACGACCCGGACAATTTAATCGTCGTGGGCAATCCCACATGGTCTCAGGACGTAGACGTAGCGGCAAAAGATCCGATTGACGACGTAAACGTCGCTTATTCGCTCCATTTTTATTCCAGCACTCACAGGCAATACAACAGAACAAAAGCTTCAAACGCTCTCGCAAACGGCGCGGCTCTATTTGTAACCGAATACGGTTTGAGCGAGGCTAGCGGCAACGGCAATATCGATATGAACGAAGCAAATCTATGGTTCGACTTTATGGAACAAAATAAATTAAGCAATTGCAACTGGTCTGTAATGGATAAAAACGAGAGCTCGGCCGCTTTGGTTCCGGGCGCCTCTGCCACAGGCAATTGGAGCGATTCCGATCTTACCCTCTCCGGCAAAACTATTCGAGATTATATACGTTCCAAAAACGCGCCGCTGTTCGAACTGATAAAATAATTAAGAAATTATAAAGATCTTATTTGGGGGAATCGCGCGGCGATTCCCTTTTTGTACGTTCGGTTTTACAGGCTGATTTCTTTTTGTTAACTTGCAATAAAATAATCGGGAAGAAGTTCAATGCGTAAAAATTATTTTATAGCTCTGTTTTTAATCGCAGTTATTTCGTCTTTTGCACAAAACTTTACGGGCGGATTTAATTTTTATCTTCCTTCGGAAGATACTTCGTCGCAAAATTTTTTCCCGAAATATCCCATAAGTGAAATAAATGATTTTATTACGATAGACAACGACGGGCATTTTAGTCTCAACGGGAAACGGATACGGTTCTGGGGAACGAATCTGGGCGCGGACGCCGCATTCCCGCCGCTGGACAAATGCGAACTGCTCGCAGGAAGGATGCGCAAATTCGGAATTAATCTCGTCCGTCTGCATCATCTCGACAATCCCTGGTCAAACAGGAGCCTTGTGGGAAAAACTTCGACGCGCGAACTCAATTCCTATTACCTCGACATTCTCGAATTTCTTATCGATAAATTGAAACGCAACGGCATCTACGTCAATATGAATCTTCATGTGTCGCGCACTTTCAGAATAAACGACAACGTGCCGGCGTACGATTCGCTTCCGGAATTCGGAAAGGGGGTAAACTTTTTCGATCCTTATATAAAAAGTCTTCATAAAGAATATGCCCGACAGCTTCTTACGCATGTAAATCCTTATACGGGTTTGCCTTTGAAAGACGACCCGGTTATGGCAATGGTTGAAATTACAAACGAGAATTCGCTCTATCGTTTTTGGCGGGATGATAATCTCAAACCGATTTCCGAAGGAGGCGAACTCCCTTATGTCTATTCGAAAAAACTCGACAGTTTGTGGATAGAATTCCTTAGAGAAAAATATCAAAACGACGAAGCGTTAAAAAACGCCTGGAACAATTATACAAAAGAAGCGGGTGCGGGCGAGCAAATCGAAGACGGCGGTTTCGAATCGGGATCGAAAGGGAAATGGCAGCTCGAACAACATTCCGGCGCAACGGCTCTTTTTACGATCGATTCGAACGAGTCGTACAAAGGCGGCAAGAGCGCAAAAGTGGAAGTGACAAAATCTTCCGATCAAAACTGGCATATTCAGTTCAAATATCCGTATGCGACAGTTAAAAAGGATTCTACTTACACGGTCAAATTTGCCGCCAAATCGAGCGCTCCCGTTCAAATAAGCGTAAGCGTAATGAATGACGGCTCTCCTTATAATTATTACTCCGGAATAACAATTAATCTAACTCCGGACTGGCAGGAATTTTCGTTCAGCTTCAGAGCGCCGGAAGACAATAACGGGCGCGCACGACTTTCGTTCAACCTTGGATTGGAAAACAATACATATTGGTTCGATGATTTTAGTTTCGCTACGGCGGGAATAGAAGGGCTGCGCGAAGGCGAATCGCTTGCGTCGGGTAATGTGGGACGTATCGATTACAGCAAAGCGGTTCAATTTTCCGCGCAACGGGTTAAGGATATGTCGGAATTCTATATCAATCTGGAACGACAATATTTCAAAGAAATGACCACGTATCTTAAAGATACGATCGGCGTAAAAGTTCCGATTGTAACTACCAATTGGAATGCGGGAACGGCTGATTTAGCCGCTATGTCCGACGGCGATTATGTGGACAATCATGCTTACTGGGATCATCCTCAATTTCCGAACGAGCCGTGGTCTTCGACCGACTGGCTGATCAATAACACGCCGATGGTAAAGGATATTAACGGCGGAACTGTTCCCGGGCTTTATGCTGGCGTTCCGATTAAAGGAAAACCGTTTACGGTCAGCGAGTATAATCACTCATTCCCTAATCGTTATCAGGTTGAGTCGGTTCTATTTTCAGCCGGATACGCTTCGTTCAACGACGCCGACGGTTTTATGTATTTTGCCTACGACGAAGCTTACGACTGGGGCGTCGATAAAATCAATAATTATTTTGCAATCAACAGGAACTCCGTCTTGATGTCGTTCTTTCCTACGATTGCATACGTATTTCGTAACGGCATCGTAAGACCTTCTTCCGAGCCGGTGTATCTTTCTTACACAGCCGACACAATATACGCGCTGCCGCGCGAAGACGCTTCCGGCTGGACGGGTCCGACTTATTTCGACAGAAAACTCGCTTTGAAACATTCTGTTAAAACCGAATCGTATTTCGGGAATCATACGACCGATTTTAGAGCTCTGGAAGCCACTCCTGTAAATCCGTACAAAACCGATACGGGCGAAATCGAATGGGATGCCGATAAAGGAACGATAAGCATAATTACAGACCGCTTTGTGGGATACGGAGGTTTCTTTAACGGTTTATTGAATAAAGACGCGGGAGGCTTAAAGATTGTTGATACGCGCGGCAACAGCGACTTCGGGGTTATTACATGGCTTTCGCTCGACGGCGACTCGCTTTCCGAATCGAGAAAATCTTTGATTACGATTGCGTCCCGGATTCAAAACAGAGGAATGATCTGGTACAATAATAACACGACTCTCAAAAACAGCTGGGGCGGAAGTCCCACCGAAATTCTTCCGCTCGACTTGACGCTCGAATTGAACATCCTTGCCGATTCGATTAAAATTATTCCGCTCGATACGAAAGGAAAAGAGAATTATACGAAAGCTTTTACGGTTCTTCCTAACGCAGGCGGCAAGTTCGTTGTCGATTTGAATCAATCGGTTCTTAATACCCTCTGGTTCGGAGTCGAAGCTTACGGCGAAGGCGTTCCTACTTCAACTAAAGACGAAAGCGTAATAAATTACGATTACAATTTAATGCAGAATTATCCGAATCCGTTCAATCCTTCGACGCAAATCGAATACAGCGTGGGAAAAGAAGGCCTCGTAACGCTGAAGGTTTACGACGTGCTCGGCAGGGAAGTAAAAACTCTCGCCGAAGGATATCACAAACCGGGCGGCTATAAAATTTTATTCGACGCTTCGGAACTCTCCGCTGGAGTTTATTTCTACCGGCTCGCTGCCGGCAATGCTGAATTTACAAAATCGATGCTTCTGGTGAAATAAATATTGCGCGATTTAATTGAAATTATTAAGTTCAAACCTCAGTAAATAAATTATAGGGCAAAGAGGCATCCTAAAACGAATGATTTTATTTGTTGCGTTAAATGTAATTGGCAAATCATTTTTGAGATAAACGTAAGTATTAAAATCACAGATTCAGTATTAATTCAGGATTCGGTTAGTGAAAAGTCTTCTCGAAGAATATCTTAAAAATCTAACAAAATCCTTAGATAAGGGAGACGCCAGGGAAGAAAGCTATTATAAGCATCTCGAAAATCTAATAATACAGTTCGCTTCGCTTAAAGAAATTAAGAATGTCGATGTTACAATTCTCCCCAAAAAAACAGAGGCGGGTAATCCCGATTTTAGGATTTGGGACGGTAAAAATCATATTACCGGTTACATTGAAGCCAAAGAGCCTTCGGTTACAAATCTTGATTACATTGAGGATACTGAACAACTGAGGCGATATCTTTCTACGTTTCCCAACGTAATATTGACAAATTTTTACGAGTTTAGATTATACAGGGACGGCGAACGCATTAAGCAAGCGATGATAGGCCGTCCTGTAATTGCAAAAAAACTTAAAACGGCTCCGCCGGTTGAACAGGTAAAAGATTTTGAAGAACTATTGGAATTATTCTTTTCTTATTCTTTGCCTAAAGTTCAATCAGCGCAAACTCTTGCTGTGGAATTAGCAAAGCGCACCCGTTTTCTGAGAGATGAAATTATTTCCTTGGAAATGGAGGAATCCGGCGCAGAGAAGGGAAAAAAAGAGCAGAATAAAATTGCGGGTTTTTATGAAGCTTTTAAAAAATATCTGATAGCGTCTTTAACGGAAAAACAATTTGCTGATTTATACGCGCAAACTATTACATACGGTCTTTTTGCGGCAAGAACGAGAGCCTCGGATGAATTTAACCGCAAACTTGCATTTGATTATATTCCGCATACAATAGGAATACTCCGGGACGTCTTCCGTTTTATCTCGCTTGAAGACCCGCCAAAATCGCTCGAAATAATAGTTGACGATATTTCGGAAATTCTTAACGTTGCCGACGTATACAAAATTTTGAGAGAATATCACGGCAAAGGCAAAGATCCGCTAATACATTTTTATGAAACTTTTCTGGCTACTTACGATCCCGAAGTAAGAGAACGCCGGGGAGTTTATTATACGCCCGAACCGGTTGTAAACTATATTGTACGCGCAGTCCACTCGATTCTAAAAAGCAGGTTTCAACTAAACGACGGACTTGCAAGCGAAGAAGTAAAACTGCTTGACCCAGCCGGCGGCACTCTCACCTTTCCAGCAGAAGCCATACGTATTGCTGTCGATGAATTTAAAGCGAAATACGGCCACGGCGGTTTGCACCGCTGGATTAAAAAACACATTCTTGCCAATTTTCATGCCTTTGAACTGATGATGGCGCCTTATGCCATAGGTCATTTAAAGATAGGATTTATCTTTGAAGAACTTGGTTACAAAATGACCGATGATGAGCGCTTTAAGCTCTACCTGACCAATGCGCTGGAAATGGAAGAGATTGAGCAAATTGCCATTCCCGGACTATCCTCATTGAGTGAAGAAAGCCATCTGGCGGGCAAGGTGAAAAAAGAACATCCGGTACTGGTTATTCTGGGCAATCCGCCCTATAGCGGCATATCTGCAAATCCAAGTGAATTAAAATTGAATATAAAAAAAGGAAGAAAATATATTTCCAATTATTTTTGGAACGAACGAGAAAATTGTGTCGGAAGGAGATTTTTAATAGCAAAAAAGGACATTACTGTTAATCAGAAGACCTTTGTTGGTGATATATTAATGGATTATTATTTTGTCGACGGCGAGCCACTTGGCGAAAAGAATCCAAAATGGCTGCAGGACGATTATGTTAAATTCCTGCGCTTCGCCCAGTGGAAAATCCAGACATCCGGTTACGGCATCGTGGGCATGATTACCAATCACAGTTATCTGGACAATCCCACATTCCGCGGTATGCGCCAGAGTTTGATGAAAACTTTTGATGAGATTTACATACTCGACTTGCACGGCAACAGCCTGAAAAAGGAAACAGCGCCGGATGGCAGAAAAGATGAAAATGTGTTTGATATCCGCCAGGGCGTGGCAATTGCTCTGTTTATTAGAAACAAGAATCCTAAAGAACCAAAGGTCTATCATGCTGATTTATACGGCTTGCGGGAAGAAAAATACAATTGGCTTGAAAATACTAAGTTCAAGAAAGAAAACTATATAAAAATCGAGCCCCAAAGCCCTTATTATTTCTTTGTAAGAAGGAATACTGAAAAAATCAAAGAATATTTGAATTGGAAACAAATCAACGAGATTTTCCCTGTGAACAGCGTTGGGATTGTCACTTCACGTGATAATTTTGTTATAGCTTTTGATAAAAGAGAGTTAAAGAACAGGATAATGCAATTTCAGAACCTTTCTCAACCTGATGAAATAATTTTACAAGCATATGATTTAAAAGAAAATTCAAACTGGAAAATTAAGATAGCAAGGCAGGAGATATCTAAAGTCTCGGACCTAAATGAATATTGCAAAGAGATATTATATCGCCCATTTGATGAAAGATATATTTTTTATCATCAGGCATTAATCGAGAGAATGCGTCCCGAAGTCATGCGCCACATGCTGGAAGAGAATATTGGATTGATCACGGTAAGACAGGTTGCGGAAGGTGTTTTTAATCATTCTTTTATTACTGAAAACATTGTTGAAAGTAGAATAACATTAAGCAATAAAGGAATCGGTTATTTATTTCCATTATATCTTTATCCCGACAAAAACAAAAAAGACCTGTTCAACCAGCACCAAACTGAAAAAGAACCCAATATTCCGGCTGAAATCTTTGACAAGTTGCAGTCGGTTTACGGGCAAAAGCCCACACCGGAAGAGATTCTTTATTACATCTATGCCGTGTTTTACAGTAATATCTACCGCGAAACCTACGCCGAGTTTTTAAAAGTTGATTTTCCGCGCGTGCCCTTTACTACGGAATATAAGTTATTTAAATCGATGTCAAAATTAGGCAACGAGCTCGCCGATTTACATCTCTTAAAAAGCAAAACGCTGGATAAACCGATAGCTAAATATCAGGGAAGCGGATCAAACGATAAAATCGAAAAGGTTATTTACAAAGAGGAAGAACAACGTATTTATATAAACGACGAAAAATATTTCGAAGGCGTCGATCCGGAAGTCTGGAATTACCAGATAGGAGGCTACCAGGTTTTGAGTAAATATCTGAAAGACAGAAAAGGCAGAATAATGGACGACGCCCCGCGTTACTGCCGTATTGTCACTGCATTGAGCCGTACTATCAAATTACAAAAAGAAATAGACGAAATTTATACCGATATAGAAAAGAAGGAGAAAATAATTTAACGCGTATTACTAATCTTTCGCCTCGGCTTGATTGACATTAAAATATATTTTATGTTTGACTTCAATAAGAGAAGGCAAAATTAAAGGGCGTTATATTCGATACAAATAATAAATCCGGTTACGGCAAAACGGGATGTTTAAAAATAATTCATAAGAGAAAATTCGGGTTAACGCTCGGAGCGGTTTCCGCGCTGCTTTTGATTGCAAATCATTATTCGAATACCGAATGGCTTGACATGCTTTGCGGTTTCGTCGCCGGTGTTTTTACCGGAGCGGCGATAGGAAGCAAATTCTGGACGGGCAAAACTAAGTAACTCGAAATCAATAAATTTATTACCGGGCGCCTGGCATTCTTGCAATTAGAAAATAAACTAACCGCTCCGAATCCCGACATGACGAATTTTTTCCTTAGTCCATTAAACGGAAAGTTATGAAGCAGCATGATCAGGTAATTGAAGTAATGAGAAAAAACGGCGGCTATGCAACGTTGGGCTTCCTATATCAAAATGTCGACGTTTCGAATTGGGCTACTAAAACTCCGTATGCGTCGATACGCAGAATTGTTCAGGACGGCAGATTCTTTTTTAAAATAAGACCCGGTTTATGGGCTTTAAAAGAATGTCAGTCAGACGTATTAAACAAATTCAAACTGGAAGAATCTTCATCGGGAAACGCCGATTTTAATCATTCGTATTACCAGGGGCTGCTGCTCGAAATAGGAAATTTGAAAGGCTTCAAAACATACGTCCCTCCGCAGGATAAAAATAAAAAGTTCTTAAATACAAAACTGGGCGACATTGCGGCGTACGACAGAATATTAAATTTCTCTTATCCCGAAATTGTCAGAAGAGCCGGAACTGTCGACGTTATTTGGTTTAATTCCAGAAAACTTCCGCATTCTTTTTTCGAAGTGGAACATTCGACCGATATTCAAAACTCTTTGCTAAAATTCGCGGACCTTCAGGATTTCAATGCCGGATTTTACATCGTCGCTGCAAATGAAAGGAAAAAAGAATTCGAAGCGAAAATCGGATACTCGGCTTTCAAAGAAATTAAAGAGAGAGTCGAGTTTCTGGATTATGAATCCGTTTCCCGGATTCATTCGAAATCTTTTGAGCTGGCTGCGCTCGGTTCGCAATTATGAAGTAGGGAAAATAGTTTGCTTTTGATTTATTCTTAATCGGCGTTAGCGCTGTTCTTCGGGTATAACGAAATAGATATTGTCAAATATAAATACGGGGGTAAAAAATGAACGGTCAGGAAGTAAATCACAGGGAATTATACCGGCTGCCGTGGAATCTGGCGGACAACGCAATATCGTGGCTTGAACCGACGGCATTGTGCAATCTAGCGTGCGACGGTTGTTATCGCGATAACGAAAAAGATTCTCACAAAACGCTCGACGAAATCAAACGCGAGCTCGACGTATTCCAGTCAAAAAGAAATTCGGATTGCATTTCGATCGCCGGAGGCGACCCGCTGCTTCATCCCCGGATTGTGGAAATCGTAGCCGAAATAAAAAAGAGAGGCTTGAAACCGATACTCAATACAAACGGCGCGGCGCTCGATAAATCTTTATTAAAGGATTTGAAAAAAGCAGGCGTTTTCGGATTTACTTTTCACGTGGACAGTAAGCAGGGCAGAGGCGGAAAATGGAAAGGAAAAAATGAAATTGAACTGAACGAATTGAGATACGAATACGCGCGCATGTTAGCCGACGAGGGCGGCATCGCCTGCTCGTTCAATTCGACTGTTTACGAGGACACGCTTCAATATCTGCCCGAAATGATTAAGTGGGCGGAAGAAAATATCGACATCGTACATACAATGGTTTTCATAGCCTTCAGGCACGTAGTACCGAATTTGCCGTTCGATTGGTATGCCGGCGGACAAAAAATCGACTGGCAAGCGATTGCATACCATTCGGACAACGAACGCAAGGTCGATATCCTTTCGACCGATATGGTCGCCGAAGCGCGGAAAATCTATCCCGAATTCAGTCCTTCCGCATATCTCAACGGAACCGAAAAAGTCGATTCTTTCAAATGGCTGTTGACCGAACGCTTCGGCTCGAAAGGGAAAATTTACGGCTATGCCGGCGCTAAGTTTATGGAAATGGTGATGACTTTCCATCATCTTCTGAAAGGAACGTATCTTTCTTATGCTTCGCCGGGTCTGGCGTCGATGGGACGCTCGACAATGCTGATAAGTTTTCTTTTCGACAGGGGAGTGCGTAAAGCTTTTGCCAATTATCTCAAGAATCCGTTGAATATTTTCCGCAAAGTGCACATGCAGACAATCCTCTTCATTCAACCGGTCGATTTTATGCAGGACGGACGTCAGAGCATGTGCGACGGCTGCCCCGATATTACGGTTTGGAACGGAGACCTCGTCTGGTCGTGCCGCCTCGAGGAACAAAAGCAATTCGGAATGTTTCTCCGTTCTGTGCCTAAGCGGCAAGGAAACGAATAAATTTCCGTTTTGCCACGGGCAGCACGGTTTCGTTGAACGGAAAATCCACGTCCGTATCCAGATTGTACGTAGCCGGATTCGGCAAATCGGGATACTTCTTGATCAGTTCGAGTTTGATTGCTTCCGGCGGCACTACCGTCGCTTCTTCTTTGAAAGCTTCCAAAAAATTTGTCTTAAGCGACTGGAACGGCACATTTGAATTGACGACTTTTGCCATCGAAAATTTATAAATATAGAGCATCCGTTCCCGGTTGTCCCTTACGAAAAAATAACCCTCGTCTTTGTATATCGGAAGCAGCCCGATTTCTTTGATTTCGATATTATTTTCAACAAAGTCGTAAACGGCGGCTCCTTCCTCGAGAGTTTCTTTTATTTTAGGAAGAGCCCGTTCGATAAATGAAAATACTCGCGATATCTTTTCCTCGCTAAGATTTTCTTCCGTGTATTCGTATATCAACTGCTGATTTTCCAGATCGATGCCCGTAATCTTTTTCGAACGGAGTTTGTTGAATTCTTCTTTGCTGTTGATTAACTGATGCAGCTGGTTGCTCACTTCCACAATTTCGCCGAAGAACGGATAGAGCCTGTATTTGTGAAATTCTTCTTTATAATTTTTAAGAGCCGCCAGCAATTTATATTCCGCCAATTCGGCGTCGTCTGCGGATGTAATGAATATGTTTAAGTCCAGGTGTTCCATAAAACCTCCACCGGATAAAATTAATTTCTGATTTATTATCGTAAGATATGACTTTGGGATTAGCTTGTTTTCATAAGGGTAACAATTTTTCTCACTATAAATCCAACTTCGCTTATAACGATAATAAATTATTTTTTATTTGTCAGTGCAAAAATTCGTCATAAAATTTTTGTTAAGCGGGTCGCACCGTTCGTATAGTTAAAGAAGAATTCATTATATTTTGGCAGTTGATAAGGGCAGGTATGAAGAAAAAAAACGTCGATCCGGTAGTTACCTTTTTTATCTCCGTAGTGGGTCTTGTCGTAATATTTATGGTGCTCAAAGAACTGCGCCATATCTTCATTCCGTTTGTCATTTCATATTTCCTTTATTTCGTATTCGAGCCGATGAACGGATTTCTAAAGCAAAAGAAGATTCCTCTACCCGTTACGATAATGTTGAATATTATAATCACGCTTGCGCTCTTCGGCGGAGTGGTTCAGATAATTGTTGGACGTTTTGTTCGTTTCGGCGAAGCTTTGCCCGTTTATCAGGAAAAGATAGCTCGTTTGTTTCAGGAAGGGATGCATTCGATCGGAATGAACGATACGATGATGCGCGAATTTATGAAGACGATTCAAAACATAAATTACGGCTCCATCGTCGGAGGCTTGTTCTCGTCGACTCTCGACATATTTGTGAGTATTTTTCTCATTCTCTTCTTTTTCATTTTCATCAGCAGCGGTCACGAAAAAATATTCGAAGCCATAAGAATTCGTTACGTGGAAAAAAACGTCAAGTCGACGGTCAAGAAACTTAAAAAGGAATTGAAGGAAAAAAGTCTCAAAGAAGGATTGAAGGCGAAATCGCTGGACGACCAGCTTGCCACTATGACCATTCAAAGAGAAATGAAATTGAAAAAGACTTTCAAAGACATTACGAGCCAGGTGCAAAAATATATCATAACGAAATTTCTTATTAGCCTGACGCTCGGCGTTCTTGTGGGGCTTGTATTATGGCTTTACGGAGTGGAGTTTTATGTGGTATGGGCGACGCTTGCATTTCTGCTGAATTTTATTCCCAATATCGGCTCGATAATTGCCGTAATACTTCCGGCGTTAATGACGCTTATACAATTCGAATCTTTCGGTTATATGGTGCTGGTTACAGCCACATTGATTCTGGTTCAAAACATACTCGGCAATATAGTCGAACCGATGGCTTTCGGCGACCGTTTGGGATTAAATCCGCTCGTAATTTTAATTTCCCTTATGCTCTGGGGATATATCTGGGGAATAGTGGGAATGTTCCTTTCGGTGCCGTTGACGGCGGTAATCAAAATCATCATATCGAATTCGAGCTCCAAAAACATGCGTTTTATAGCCAATTTGATGAGCAATTAAATCCCTTCTGAGGAACTTTTTTTCGCATCCGGCTGTAATTGAAAAGCCCTGATTTTGGTAGTGCGGAGCGGCTTGAAATTTATTATATTTGTCTCAATTGAAAAGTAATGTATAAATAAAAAGAGCAGAAGAAGAGCAGATGAATCGTGTTGGGCAGTTGCCCCGATATGTAAGGGGAGGAAAGTCCGAACTCCGCAGAACAAGGTGCCGGGTAACGCCCGGGGTTCCGGTTAAACCGGAACACGGATAGTGCCACAGAAAACAGACCGCCCTGACTTTAGTTGGGGTAAGGGTGAAAAGGTGAGGTAAGAGCTCACCGCTTCGGCAGTAATGCAGGAGGTCCCGTTACGGGATCCCGCCTCCGGCGGGACAAGGTAAACCCCACCTGGAGCAAGGTCAAGCAGAAGGTCTTCCCGTTTTGACGGGAAAAGGTTGTTCGCCTTTAGCGCCTTCGGGTAGACCGCTGGAACCCGGTAGTAATGCCGGGTCTAGATAAATAACTGCCGTCCGCCTCAGGCGGATTACAGAATTCGGCTTACAGACACGATTCATCTGTTCCCTCTTCTGAATAGAACATGAAATCTAGACGCTGGAAATTAAAAGATTTACCCGATGAAAAATCGATTCTGGCGCTGGCAGACAGCCTGAATATTTCGAATGCTTTAGCCGTCCTCCTGATTCAAAGAGGAATTACAAACTTTTTTGAAGCCAAGACGTATTTCCGTCCCTCGCTTGCCTCGCTCCACGATCCGTTTATGATGGACGGTATGCAGCAAGCCACGCAGCGGGTTATCGAGGCAATTACGGGAAATCAGAAGATCTGCATCTATGGCGATTACGACGTAGACGGCACCTGCTCGGCGGCTCTGATGTATCTGTTCCTTAAAGAATTGGGCGCCGATGTAATGACTTATATTCCCAACCGTCTTACTGAAGGTTACGGCATATCGAATCAAAGCATCGATTACCTGAACAATCAGGGAGTAAATCTAATTATTTCCGTCGATTGCGGAATTACCGCCGTCGACGAAATCGAACACGCCAAATCCCATAATATTGAAACCATCGTATGCGACCATCATCAGCCGAAGGAACAATTGCCCGATGCTTATGCTGTCCTGGATCCCTTAAAACCGGGAGATACGTATCCTTTCAAGAGTCTTTCCGGGGCGGGCGTTGCATTTAAATTGGCTACGGCAATCGGCGACAGAATCGGCAAAAAAGAAATGGCGTACAAGTATCTCGATCTGGTTGCGCTTGCCAGCGCGGCCGATATTGTTCCTCTGGTCGACGAAAACAGAATCCTTGTCCGGGAAGGTCTCGAGATTATTAATAAAAATCCCAGACCGGGCATCGAAGCTCTGATTCGCTCGGCAAGAATGGAACCGGGTAATTTATCCGCAGGACAAATTGTTTTTACGATTGCCCCGAGAATCAATGCAGTCGGTCGACTAGGCGACGCTCATCGCGCGGTCGAATTATTTACAACTAACGATCCCGGCAAAGCAAGTCAACTGGCAAGAATACTCGAAGAAGAAAATTCGAAAAGAAGAGAAATCGACGAAGCGACTTTCAGCCATGCCGTCAGTATTGTAGAAAAACAGATTGACCTGAACGCCGACATTGGAATCGTATTGCACAATCCCGAATGGCATCCGGGCGTTATAGGCATAGTGGCGTCGCGCCTGGTTGAAAAATTTTACCGTCCCGCCATAATGCTGACCACAGTCGACGGCATTGCCAAAGGCTCGGCGCGGAGCATTCCGGGATTCAATATTTACGAAGCGCTTCAAAGCTGCGAAGACCTTTTGCTTCAATTCGGCGGGCACGAAGCGGCGGCTGGACTTGCAATCGAAATCGATAAACTCGACGAATTCAAAAAACGCTTTAACGACATCCTCGGCAAATCGATGAACGAAGAGGATATACGGCCGGAAATTACGATCGATTTCAAACTTTCATTTTCCGAGATATCGCCGAAGTTTTTGCGAATCCTGCGTCAGTTTGCCCCGTTCGGTCCGGGCAATATGCGTCCGGTCTTTTTGAGCGAAAACGTCAGTCTGGTCTATCCTCCGAAAGTTGTCGGCATGAATCACATCGTAACTTCTTTCAAACAAAACGGCAACGACAAAGTCTTCGACGCAATCGGATTCAATCTCGGTTATTATGCCGATTATATTGATAAAGACCGGGATTTAGTGGATATTGTGTATACGATTGAAACAATTAATAAAGACGGTAAGGAATTTCCGCAAATACGCATAAAGGATTTGAAAATCAAAAATAATATAAAGGAGTAATTTATGTCCGGACATTCAAAATGGGCTACTATCAAAAGAAAAAAAGCCGCATTAGATGCCAAGAGAGGTAAATTATTTACTAAACTGATTAAAGAGATAACAATTGCAGCCCGTCAGGGCGGAGGCGATCCGGAAGGCAATCCGCGACTCAGACTGGCGATCGACAACGCAAAAGCCGCTAACATGCCAGCCGACAATATAGAACGCGCAATTAAAAAAGCCACGGGCGAACTCGAAGGCGCCACTTATTACGAAGTGGTTTACGAAGGTTACGGTCCCGGCGGCATTGCAATTCTCGTAGAAGCAGCTACGGATAATAAAAACAGAACCGTTGCCGAAGTCCGTCATATCTTTTCTAAAAACGGCGGCAGTCTCGGCGAATCGAATTCGGTCGCATGGATGTTCGAAAGAAAAGGCATTATTACAGTTAAACGCGACGGCATGTCGGAAGACGAAATGATGGAAATTATTATCGACGCGGGCGCAGACGACTTGCAGACCGAAGAGGATTTCTTTGAAGTAGTGACAACGCTCGAATCGTTCGAACCGGTAAGACGCGCTTTGGTAGATAAAGGCTTGCAGGTAGAAAACGCATCTTTGCAATGGATTGCCAAAAATCAGGTTGCCGTTAAAGGCGAAGAGGCTGAAAAAGTGATGAAATTAATCGAGTCGCTCGAGGACAACGACGACGTTCAAAACGTCTTTACGAATGCAGATTTTGTAGAAGAACAATAAAATGAGAATCTTAGGTGTTGATCCCGGCACTCTCGTAACGGGTTTCGGGATCATCGATTTTAAAGACAACGAAATTTCCTACATCGCATCGGGTGTTATACGCATTCCCGCAGTAAACGACTTTTCTGTAAGACTCAAAAAAATTCACGACGATTTAACCGCTGTAATTAAAAAATATAAACCGGACGAGTTCGCTCTCGAAACGGCATTTTACGGAAAGAACGTTCAATCGGCGCTTAAAATCGGTTATGCAAGAGGCGTTTCGTTATTGACTGCGGCGCAGAACAATCTGACTGTCCGGGAATACTCGCCGAGGGAAGTCAAAAAAGCCGTCTGCGGAAAAGGCTCTTCATCGAAACAGCAAATCCAATTCATGATTTCGAAAATCTGCGCCATAAAAACATCGGATTTGAAATACGACGAAACGGACGCATTGGCGGTTGCCGTTTGTCATGCATTTAAATTCAAATCCCCGTCTTCAAATTCGAAAAGCAGCAACTGGAAAGAATTTATCGAAAAAAATCCCGACAGGGTAGTGTCATGATCGGATATTTAAGAGGAAAAATCCTTTCTGTCAAACCGACCCGTTTGATACTCGACGTAAACGGAGTCGGTTACAAACTGAACATCTCAATTGCCACTTACGAAAAAATAAGTGACAGTAAAGAAGCGGAGTTGCATACATATCTTGTCGTTAAAGACGACGCGCTCGATTTGTACGGTTTTTATAACGAGGAAGAAAAAGAGATGTTCGAGTTGCTCATCGGCGTAAGCGGAGTCGGACCAAAGACGGCTCTCGGTATTTTATCCGGAATAAGAGCGGGAGAGATTAAACGAGCGATAATTACGGGCGACGTTTCGAAGATTGTGTCGGCGCCGGGAATCGGCAGGAAAACCGCAGAAAGATTGATTCTCGAATTAAAAGACAAAATTAAAACTGTAGGCGAACCGGAACAAGCTGCGGGTTTAAGCGACATTTCAGGCGACGCAATTGCCGCGCTGGTTAATCTGGGCTACAATCAGAAGACGGCTGAAAAAGCGGTAAGAGCTGCTCTGGATAAAAATCCCTCGATTGCGCTCGAGGACTTAATCAAAGAAGCGTTGAGCGGAATGATGAGATAAATCCTCTTTATTCTGTTTCCTCAATGCAATCGCTTAACCCGAGGAAGTCGATTAATCTGTTGTGAGCCTCTTCGGGTAAATCCACGTTGTATTTTCTGTAAAATTGAATTGTAGACTCAATGTTCTGGAAATAGCTCTGGCAGTTTTCGCAATTTTCCAGATGAGTTTTGATTTCGATGCATCGGGGAGAATCCAGGTCTTCCCCGAGATTATCGCAAATGTGATACATTACGTCTTTGCATGAAATTTTATTTGAGTTCATGTGCGAATCTCTCGTTTAATTCGTTTCTTAAAAATGCGCGCGCTCGGTGCAGTCTCGATTTGACTGCCGGCACGCTCAAATCGAGTATCTTTGCAGTTTCTTCGGTCGATAAACCTTCCACATCCCTGAGCATAAAAACCACTCTGTATTCCGGCGCGAGCTTTTGAATCGATTCGTCGAGTATCATTTTCAGCTCGTTATTTTCGGTTACTTTATCGGGCGTCACTTTCCATTCGGCTATCTCTTTTTCGTCGATATAAGTTTCGTCGTCGTCGAAAGAAGAAAAGCCGTATCTATTTTCGGAACGAGCGAGCATAAGACAATGATTCGCTACAACGCGGTAGAGCCAGGTGGAAAGTTTCGACTGTCCCGAAAACTGTCGCAAATTTTTTACCATGCTTAAAAATGTTTCCTGCATAGTATGCTCGGCCCTTTCGCGGTTTCGGCACAGTTTGAATGAAAAATTATAAACAGTCTGTTCATACATTTTAACCAGTTCCGCCAGCGCTTTTCTGTCGCCGTTTTGAGCCGCTACGATTAATTGCTGTTCGTTCATTTGGTATGATGCCGTTACTTTAAAATAGTTTCGAAATTAGTGTCGAGGCTTTTCCACAGGTAGAGCGAAGCGATTGTGGAAAAGGGCGACCATCCGTTCTTTTTTGCCAGTCTTTTGATTTCTTCGCCCGAAGGCAAATTTTTAAGTCCGTAATTTAACATTATCGCCTTTCTAATGCCAAGATCGTCAACGGGCAACACATCGGGTCTGCCGAGAGTGAAGATTAAGAACATCTGCGCCGTCCATACGCCGACTCCTTTGACTTTTGTCAGCTCTTCAATAATTTCTTCGTCTCTCTTTTTCGAAAAATTTTTGAGTTTGACTTCGCCTTCTTTTACTTTTAAGGCGAGGTCTTTAACGTATTTAACTTTTGCATTGGAAAGTCCTAACGAGCGGAGCGTTTCGTCTTTTGCCGAAAGGATGGAATCCGGATCCGGAGAATTATCGAAATAAGCCAAAAATTTCCTGTTAATCGAATCGGCCGCTTTAAGTGATAATTGCTGCCCGATTATTGCTCTTAAAAGAGCAATAAAGTATTTTTTGTGTGTCTTTAGATTGCAAATCCCGTTGTTTTTTATTAATGTTGAAAGCACCTTATCGTTCCTGCTAAGATGTGCAAGCGCTCTTTCAATTTCAATTATTTTCATAACGATTCAGACAATTTTATGGAAAATCAATTAATAAGCAGATTAAGTAAGAATAAGTTACTGAAAAATGCCGATATATCTAAAATCGATCCGGAGAAAATAAAAGGAAAGCTTTTCACCGTCAACGAAGGCGAGTATGTTTATAAGGAAGGCGAACCGGCGGATTCGGTTTACCTGATTATTTCCGGAAAAGTCAACCTGATTAAGAAAAAACTTCTCGGCAAATCGAAAGCCTATCTTTTTGAAGAAAACGATTTCTTCGGGCAGGATGAAATCCTGGAAGGAACTTCCAGAACCACAATTGCCGTTGCGTTGTCCGATTCGTATCTGATAGCTCTTTCTAAAGATGAAATCGAGTATCTTCTTCAAATCGACGAAAACGTTAAGAATAATTTGACCGAACAGCCTGAGGAGGAAGAAACGGCAAGCAAAGCGACTTTCGAAGAGGAAAGTTCGGACGCAGAAAATTCCTCGAAAACAGAGGAATTTTTCATGCCGATTGACGACAAACAATTTCCCGGCAATAAAGAAAGAACAAACGATCTTACATCGATCGATTTCCCCGATGAAAAAATCGAAACAAAAGAAGAGGAAAAGAAGGAAGACGATTTTGATTTCGATCTTCTGCTCGACGAAGACGGAATTCCAAAACCCGAATCCGAACTGCCGGATAACGAAGAGTTCGCAAAAGAAAATCTCGATGAGACAATTTTCGATTTACTGACCGGACACGATGAAACTTTGGAGAACGAAGCGGAAGCCGAAGGCGCAAAAGACGAAGAATTTATTCCCGATGTAATTGCAACTTCCGACGGCGCTGCCGATGAAAAAGAAGAAAATAAAGTTGAGCGTAATGCAGATGAATTTGAAAACAGCGGAGAGGAATTTATACGAGACGGGCAACCCGACTTTGAAGTACCGGAACCGGAAAATACGAATGAGGGCAATAATAATACTCATGAAGAGAGTTCAATAGAAGAGGAAAATAAAATGGACATTGCTCAACTGAAAAAAATTATCAAAGCAGCCGAACTGGTTAATTCCACCGTTAAAATAGACGAAGTGCTTAAAAATATCGTTGAAGCCGCCACGGATATAGCCGAAGCCGACAGAGGAACTCTCTATTTGATCGACAAAGAAAAAAACGAACTCTGGTCGTTGATCGCAATGGGAAAAGAGATTAAAGAAATAAGGCTTAAGATCGGCGAAGGGATGGCGGGGTATGTGGCTAAAACCGGAGAAATACTTAACATCAAAGACGTCTCCAAAGATATCCGCTACAGGTCGGATTTCGACAAAGCCAGCGGATATGAAACCAAAAACGCTCTGACTTTTCCCATCAAAAACAGAGAAGGCGAAATTATCGGCGTGCTTCAACTGCTCAACAGCAAGCACGGCGAATTTTCGAAAGACGACGAAGAAATTCTCAACGCTATGTCGATTCACGCTGCAATAGCTTTGCAAAATGCCGAAATGGTAGAAAGA
Organism: Melioribacter sp.; assembly: GCF_049325435.1. NCBI lineage: Bacteria > Pseudomonadati > Ignavibacteriota > Ignavibacteria > Ignavibacteriales > Melioribacteraceae > Melioribacter > Melioribacter sp. The sequence continues at coordinate 237,601 of NZ_JBMOLD010000002.1, forward strand.
CTTCTGAAAGTCGAAAGGGTTCAATCGCTCGGCAAAATGGCTAATTTCCTGATCCAGGATATTAAAAAACCGATATTGGTTAGCAAGCGTTATGCCGAGCATTTGAGGAATAAAGACCTGACTCCGGACAATATTCAAATAATCGATATGCTGCTCGAGCAATTAAACCACGTGGCGGACCTGGTTCAAACCACGTCGAGTTACTCGGAAGGCAAGGCAATTCTACGCACGATAAATATCAGTTTGAACAAAACATTGAATGACTATGCTTCGCGAATCGGCACGTATGTGGAATCGAGAAATTGCAGCATTAAAAATGAATTCGACAAAGATGTAACGGTAAAAATTGACGTTAAAGAATTTTATCAATGTTATACTCATATCATTAAAAACGCCTGCGACGCCATGCCCGACGGCGGCACAATCGAAGTGATGACAAAAAAAGACGAAAAAAGCGGCGTAGTAAAAATTTTAATTCGCGATTACGGTTTGGGTATTGCCGACAGTCTGAAAGAAAAAATATTCGAACCGTTTTTTACGCAGGGCAAAAAAGAAGGCGCCGGGCTGGGACTTTCGATAACCAAACAGATAGTGGAAGCGCACAACGGAAAAATTGAAGTCGAAAGCTCGCTCGGCGAAGGCACTACGGTGATTATTACCATACCGTATGTTTCCGGTATGTGAACGGCATGAGATATAATTTGATTACCATTTTGGGACCCACTGCGGCGGGCAAAACACGACTCGCAGCGCATTTGGCGTATCGGTTCAACGGCGAAATAATTTCGGCGGATTCGCGCCAGGTATACCGCGGCTTGAACATCGGCGCCGGCAAAGACCTCGACGATTATATTGTAAACGGAAAGCAAATCAAATATCATTTGATCGACGTAGTCGAACCGACCGAAGAATTTAATCTCTATTCCTTCAATCGAATGTTTTATCGGGTTTACGAAGAGATTGTTCGAAACAATAAAATTCCTTTCCTCGCCGGAGGAACGGCGCTCTATATCCATTCTATTTTGAAAGGATACAAACTCGGCAAAGCCGATTTCTCCAGATACGAAGAACTGAATAAACTTACCGACGAAGAGCTCAAAAGTCTCCTGCTGAAAGTAAGTCCGAAACTTCACAACACAACCGATTTGTCAAACCGCGACAGGATGATAAAAGCCATTATTGTAAAAAACGCGGAGGAAGAACCCGCCGCAATAAAAATCGACTCGCTCGTTATCGGTATTCAATATGAAAGAAACGAAATTAAAAAACGAATAACCGAACGCCTCAAGAAAAGATTAAAAGAAGGAATGATTGAAGAGGCGAAAGAATTGATTAAGTCGGGATTGACGTACGAAAAACTCGAATTCTTCGGTCTTGAATACAAGTATCTATCGCTCTATCTTAAAGGCGAGTTGAATTATAACGACATGTTCCAAAAGTTAAACAGCGCCATTCACAATTTCGCCAAGCGGCAAATGACATGGTACCGGAAAATGGAAAGGGAGGGAATCGAAATTTTTTGGCTCGACGGCGCCGACGTTGAAAAAGCAACGGAGATAATAAAAGAATATTACTTCAATGAATAACTTGCCTGAATTCATTAAAAAGTATAAACAACTCGACCTGAGCAGGTCGATATTTACGCGCGACGAAAAAAAGTACGACAGCATTGCGGTTGTGCCTGCAATCGACGAATACGATAATTTGATTGTCCTCTTGAATTCGCTCGCCGAACTCGAAAAAAAGTATCTTGACGATACATTGTTTCTCTTCGTAATAAACAATTCCGATAAAGCCGGCGAAGGCGTCAAAGAAAATAACCGCCGCAGTCTTGAAATGATTAATAATCTTATCCGCAATAAAATTACGGATACGCGTTTAAATCCGGGAATTATCGAATCCGGATTGAATTTAGGAACCGTAGACGCGTCTACTTCCGGAAACGAACTGCCGGATAAACACGCCGGAGTCGGATATGCGCGAAAAACGGGAATGGACCTGGCGCTTACAAAATTCGATTATTCGAACGACAAAAAGAAAATAATAATTTGCCTGGACGCCGACTGCACGGTGGATAATAATTATTTGACCGAGATAGTGGAAAGTTTTAATAAAAGAAATCTTAACGCGGCTTATGTCGACTACGAACATACTCTGCCTTCGGATGAAATCGAAAAGAGCGCCGCTATAACTTACGAAATATTTCTAAGGTATTATACGCTGATGCTTAAATATACGAACTCGCCCTACGCCTATCAGACCATCGGCTCGACAATGGTTTGTACAGCCGAGTTTTACTGCAAAGCGGGCGGTATGAACAAAAAGAAGGCGGGAGAAGATTTTTACTTTCTCGAAAAATTAAGAAAACAGACGGATATTAAGTTGATTTCGGGCGCGAAAGTAAGACCGGCGGGAAGAATTTCATGGCGGGTTCCGTTCGGCACGGGCAGAAGCATAAACGAATTTTGCAACAGCGTTAAAGAAAAAGGCAACGCCGAATCGGAGTTGTCCGTTTATAATCCGTCGATATTCTTATTACTCAAAAAGTGGCACGCTGTCTATTATCGTCATGATTACTACGAGAACGGCCGGGAGATATTGAATAGCGCCGTCTCTGTGCATGAAGGCATTGAGAAATTTCTTGTGGAACAGGGATTTCCAATCGCCTGGGAAAGAATTAATGAAAATGCGGCAAGTCCTGATCAGATAATGAAACAGAAATTTTTGTGGTTTGACGCTTTCAGGACCATGAAGCTGATACATTATCTGAGAGATAATTATTTCCCTAATGTCAATTTGTTCGATGCGGTTGATAGAATGTTCGAATTGTACGATATAAAGCCCGGTATTGCAAGGAAAGGAAATATTCCCGGTATCGAAGAACAGATGAAATATCTCGACTATATAAGAAAATTGTATGTAAAGATTATGGAATCTTAAAAAAGCGAGTAAGCCCTTTATTTAAAGAAGGGCTTACTCTGAATACATATCAGTTCTTTTTGTCGTCGATTTGATCGAGTAAAACCTCGACCGCTTTTTTGAGTTGAGGATCGTCGCCTTTTTCAAGCCAGTCGGGGGGATTCTCGACTATAATATCAGGGATTGCGGGACCCAGTTCCTGATTCTTATCGGTTGCCTTTACAAACCAACCGCGGAATGGGAGCCTTACATAAGACCCGTCTATTAATGTTCTTGCGCCGGTCGATATTACCGAGCCGTTAGTGGGATAGCCGACTAGAGTTCCGATTCCAAGATTTTTATACGCATGTGAAAATATTTCCGCATTCGAATAACTGCCTTCGTTGCACAAAGCGACAGAAGGCTTCAGCCAGGCAGCAAATACAAGGCGTTCGCCAATCGGGTAGTAATCTCGGAATTTTTTCTTTTCTTTTTCCAGATGTTTTGCCGCGCCGCGCGGGATTGTATAAGCGTGCTGTTTATAATTGAGAATTGTCATTAACAAGTCGGTTGTAAATCCGCCTCCGTTGTAACGTACGTCGATTACCAAGCCTTCCTTTCCGTATCCCGCCGCAGTAAGCTCTCTTTCGAAAACTTCCAGACTCGGAATGTTCATCCCCTGAATGTGTATGTAACCCAACCGCCCGTTCGAATACCGTTCGGTCAATTTCTTTCTGCTGTCGACCCATTCTTTATAAAGCAAATCCCTTAAAGATTTGACGGGACGGATAATTATTTCTCTGGTTTTGTCCGCATTATCTTTTACGGTCAGCAGTACCTTTTCGTCTGCGGTTTTATTGAAGTATTTGTAAAAGTTAGTTTTTGCGTCGACTTTAATTCCGTTGACGGCGGTAATAATATCGCCTTCGTAAAGTTTGCTTTCGTTCTTATCGGCGGGCGAGCCTGCTATAACGTGTTTGACAAGCATGCCGTCTTCGACCGGGAATAATTCGGCTCCGAGCAAACCGGTTTCGTCTTCCTGAGTCTCGGCGATATCTCGATTGCGAAATCCCATGTGACTTGAATTTAATTCTCCCAGCATCAAATTAAACATATCCCTGAAATCGTAATTGGTAGAAGCGGCAAGGCAAAGGTCTTTGTATTTATTTTTTAGAGCGCGCCAATTTTTCCCGTGAAAGTCGGGATCGTAGAAATTATCTCTCAAAGCCCGCCATGCTTCTTCAAAAATTTGTTCTTTTTCACCCGGGTAATCGATAAACATTTCCGATTTGAACGGAAGGCTTTCGTTTTTAGATGATTTGAGTTCTATACGACCCAGAGTTCCGTCTTTCTTGCCGTAGTACAGATACTTATAGTTGTTATCAAGTTTAAGCGCATACGGGTTAATTCCTGAATTGGTCAGTTCTTTGATATCCTTTCCGTTCCATTTGATTGAATAAATATCCCGTCCTTTAGAAGACGTGTTTTCTGCTGTGTAATAAAATGTTTTGCCGTCGGCTGAAATAACAACGTCGTCTTCATCGCCCGGAAAGTCGGTTACGTGCACAAGCCGTTCGTGTATGTTTTCAAAATCTATTTTAATGTCTGAATTGCTCTTTTTGTTTTTGCTCGAGTCTTCCTCTTCTTCCCAATCCTCTTGCGTTTTTTCCCAATCCGATTTTTTCAGCCATACAAACCAAACGTCGTCGTCTCTGTTGTGGCGTTCGGAAATAAACGCCAGTATAGAGCCGTCTTTGCTCCAATGCGGGCTAAAGTCGGAGCGAGGATGCATACTTACATTTACCGCAGGCGAGGAATTATCCGCGGCTTGAATAAAAACTTCTTCATTGAAATACAAATCGTCCATCGAGTAAGCCAGCCAATTATCGTCGGGACTCCAACAGACGCCGTGAGGCTTAGCCCACCCGTCATGCAATGTAATTCGGTCGTTCAGTTTTCCGTCGCCGTCAATTGAAGCCGTAATCAACTTTTTCTTTTCGCCTTCAAGAATGTAGGCGATCTTATTTTGTTTGTTGGAAATCACCGGTTCGGCTTCGTCTTCTTTTGTGTTTGTCAAACGTATTATTTTGCGTTTGAGCGTTTTGAATAAATCGGATTCATTCGGGTCGGACGACTTGATTAAATACAATTCGAAGTTATTATCTTCGCGGTCGGATGTAAATATCAACGCAGTGTCGCTGAGCCAGGCGAGTCCTTTGTCGTTAAAAGGAGAATTCGAAAGGTTGACCGATTTGCTGTCTTCTTTGTTATTCTCTTTCAGAAAGATTTCTCCTCTTACAACATAAGCCATTAATTTGCCGTTAGGCGATACGGCGTATTCGGTTGCGTCTTTCGAAAAAGTTTTGAACACGACGGGGTCGTATCTGTAATCGGCGGCAATTTCAATATCGACTTCCCGGAAGTCGTTTGTTTTTGTATCGAGCAGGTATATCGATTTATTTTGCTCGAAGACAATGAAATTACCGTCGCCCGAAATATTAAAATGCCTTATTGAATGATCTTTGAAATTCGTTATCTTCTCCGGCTGTGACGATTGACTGCCGTTTTCGTCGAGCGTGATTTTGTAAATGTTATATTGTCCCGATTCGGAGCTTAGAAAATAAAGGGTGTTGTCGTCTTTCCATCTGGGTTGTATGTCGTTTGTTTCGAAGAGTTTAAGTTTGGTATACTTATCGTTATCGAAGTTGTAAATCCAGATTTCGCGATTAGACGGACCTCTGTATTCGAGACGTTCGACCGGATTAATATCTGCCCGAACAAAAGCGAGCAGTTTGCCGTTCGGGGACAATGAAGGTTCGTAACCTTGAGCGCCTAAAATTCTTTTCTCCGTTCCGCCGTCTTTCGATATGATATAAATTTCCGGAGGGCGTTCGATTTTTCGGAATTCTCGGTATGTGTTGAATAAAATTTTCCCGTCTTTGGTAAAAGATGAAATATTATCGTTAGCCGAATGATATGTCAATCGTTCCGGTTCGCCGCCTGTCGATGGGATAATAAAAATATCGTCGTTGCCGTAACGTTCGCCGGAAAAAGATATAAATTTGCCGTCGGGGCTGAAAACCGGATGGCTTTCGTAACCTTCGTGAACGGTTAAACGTATTGCCTGACCGCCGGCAGACGGCGCCGTCCAGATATCGCCCTGATAAGAAAATGCGATTAATGAACCGTCGTCGTTTAATGACGGGAAACGTAAAAGCTTATCCTGAGCGTTTAAAATAGCCGACGCCAGAATAAACAGAAAGATTATTCTTTTCATTTGTCCTCCGTAAATTTTTCTTAGAGCAGATTGCTTGCCAATTCGGCGAGTAAAGAGCGTTCTCCTTTTTCAAGATTTATGTGCGCGTATAATTTCTGACCTTTAAAATGTTCTATCAAATAAGAAAGTCCGTTCGACTGCGCGTCGAGGTAAGGGTGGTCGATCTGATAGATATCGCCGGTCAGAACAATCTTTGCCCCTTCGCCCGCTCGGGTAATAATGGTTTTGATTTCATGAGGAGTAAGGTTTTGCGCTTCGTCTACGATGAAATAGATGCGTTGTAAACTTCGTCCGCGTATATAACTCAAAGGTTCTATAACCAATTTCTCTTCTTTGAGCATATTGTTGATCGCCTGATAATTTTTGTCTGTCTCGCTGAATTGATCCTGAACTACTTTAAGATTGTCCCAGAGCGGCTGCATATAAGGAGCCAGTTTGCTTTCGACGTCGCCCGGCAAAAAACCGATATCTTTATTGCTCAAAGGAACGACCGGACGGGCCACGTAAATTTGTCTGTAATCCCTTCTTGCCTGCAGGGCGCTTGCCAGAGCCAGTAAAGTTTTTCCGGTGCCCGCTTTACCCGTCAATGTAACGAGCGGAATATCTTTATTGATAAGCGCATTGACCGCAAAAGTTTGTTCGGCGTTCCGCGGCTTTATCCCGTAGACTGTTTCTTTTTCGATTCGATGAAAAGCTTCCATACCGGAATCGAGGTATGCCAAAATCGAACGGGTCGTATTTCTCAATATGAAGTATTTATTCGGCGCGGCGTCAATTTTATATTTTTTTATGATTTTTCCGGCGGGCACTTCATAAGGCGGCTGATAAAGTTTTTGAAGGATGCCGTCGTCGAAGTTATCTATGGTTTCTTTGCCGCTGTAGAGTTCTTCTACGTTCGGAATCCGGTCGGTCGTGTAATCTTCGGCGGGAATACCGAGCGCTTTGGCTTTCATTCTCAGATTTACATCTTTGGTTACGAGAATTACTTTGCGTTTCCCGTCGAATTTTTGTTTGGCTTCGTAAGCCGCGCTCAATACTCGATGGTCTACGTTGTCTTCCCTGAATACTTCCTGTATTTCTTTTGCAAGACCTTTTGTGATTACGATTCGTATCTTACCCTTGCCTTTCCCGAGCGAAATGCCGCCGTTGAAAATATCGTTGCCAGTAATCGAATCGAGCGTGCGCGCGAATTCTCTGGCGTTTAAGTTAATTACCTGATTGCCGCGCTTAAAATGGTCGAGCTCTTCAATGACAACAAGCGGAATTATTATGTCGTTTTCCTCAAAATGATTGATGCAGGTAGGATCGTGCAGGATAACGTTTGTGTCGAGTACAAAAGTCTTGGGATTTTTCTTTTTCATAAAAGAACAAAATTATTTTTTGTTTTCGATATTATATGTAATTTCTTTTCGAACATACGAAATTTTTGACGCAAAAACGAAAAATATTTTACCGGAGGTAAGTCATGCCGCTCAAATCGGTTAATCCAGCTACCGGAAAATTAATTAAAGAATTTTCGGAAATGAGCAAGAAAGAAGTCGAAGAAATAATATCGTCCGCCGATGCGGCATTCCGTCGATGGAAAGAATACGATCCGGAACATCGGTGTGAATTAATGAAAAAAGCCGGCAGCCAATTGTTGAAAGAAAAGGAAAAGTACGCGGAGACAATTACAAATGAAATGGGCAAACCGATAGTTCAATCGGTAGCCGAAGTAGAGAAGTGCGCGTGGGTCTGCGATTACTACGCGGAAAACGCCGCAAATTTTCTGGCGGACGAAATAATCGAAACGGATGCAACCGAGAGCTATGTGTCTTTCGAACCGCTCGGAGTAATCCTTGCCGTTATGCCGTGGAATTTCCCGTTCTGGCAGGTTTTCCGGTTCGCCGCGCCGGCATTGACGGCGGGCAACGGAGCTGTTTTAAAACATGCGTCGAATGTGTCGATGTGCGCTTTGGCTATCGAAGAGGTTTTTGTTAAAGCTGGCTTTCCCGAAAATCTTTTCCGAACCTTGCTAGTCGCTTCTTCTGCGGTAAAGAATATAATCCATAATGATTTGATTAAAGCCGCCACTTTTACGGGCAGCGAATTCGCAGGAAGCATGGTCGCTTCGGAATGCGGAAGCAAGTTAAAAAAGACTGTTCTTGAACTCGGCGGCAGCGATCCTTTCATCGTATTAAGAGACGCCGATGTTGCCGAAGCCGCTTCGGTGGGAGTAAAAGCCAGAATAATTAATAACGGTCAAAGTTGCATCGCCGCAAAAAGATTTATAGTCGCCGAAGAAATTTACGACGAATTTATGGAGCTCTTTATCAAGAACATGAAGGGCTTAAAAGTCGGTAATCCGATGGAAAATAATTGCGATTTGGGTCCGATAGCGAGAGAAGACTTGCTTGCGGAGCTTGAAATGCAAGTTAAGAAATCGATCGAGATGGGAGCGGCAATTATAACGGGCGGCAAGCGACTGAACAGAGAAGGTTTCTTTATGGAGCCGACAATTCTTGAAGGAGTAAAAAAAGGAATGCCCGCTTACGAAGAAGAGATTTTCGGACCTGTAGCTTCGGTCATAAAAATAAGAACCGTAGAGGAAGCGATTAGAATTGCAAACGACACTTCGTTCGGGCTGGGCGCCGCAATTTGGACAAAAGATATTGAAAAGGCAAAGTTATTGGCTCGTAAAATCGATTCCGGCTCGGTCTTTATAAACGGGATGGTCAAAAGCGATCCCCGGCTTCCTTTCGGAGGAATTAAAAAGTCGGGTTACGGCAGGGAACTGTCGCATTACGGAATGAAGGAATTCGTAAATATTAAAACTGTCTGGATAAAATAAAACCGGCGCTTTAAATCGATAAAACGCCGGCATTTAAAAAAGTTTGGCGCGCGTTTAAAGCATTTCCTTTAAGATGTTGTCGACTGCATTTAAAGCTTCGTCGATACGACCGACGTCCTTTCCGCCTGCCGTTGCAAGATGAGGTCTTCCGCCGCCCCCGCCGCCGACAACTTTGGCAACTTTCCCGACCAAATTTCCTGCGGAAAGTTTTTTCTCTTTGATCAGGTCGTCCGATACTACGCATACAATTCCAACTTTACCCTCGATATCGGAAATTAACAATCCTACGCCGCTCTTCATTTTCGACCGGAGTTCGTCGCCCATCGATTTCAAGTGGTCCATAGTGTCAACGGCTACTCTGCCTTTGAAAAGCTTAACGCCGTTAATATCCACGGGATTAGCCAATATGTTATCCAGAGCGGAAAGTTTTTCTTTCAGCTTTAAATCGGATAATTCTTTTTCGAGTTTCTTTTTCTCTTCCAGAAGATTATTGTAGAGTTCTTCCTGACGAGCTATTTTGAGTTCCTGTTCTTTAATGAATTTTTCGACTCCGGCTCCCGTTACGGCTTCGATTCTTCTGACTCCGCTGGCAATCGACGATTCGCTGATAATTTTGAATAGTCCGATTTGCGAACTGTTCTTTACATGCGTTCCGCCGCAGAATTCCATCGTATAATCGCCGAATTGAACCACGTTGACTTTTTCTCCGTACTTGTCGCCGAAAAACATTAAAGCGCCCATCTCTTTAGCCTGTTCGAACGGGATGTCCCTGTGATGAATCAGCGGTAAATTTTCTCTCAGCTTTTCATTAATGAGCGATTCGATTTGTTCGAGTTGCTGACGGCTCGGTTTTTCGAAATGACTGAAATCGAAACGGAGCCTGTCGGGACCGACATACGAGCCGGATTGTTGAACATGAGTTCCGAGGATTTCGCGCAAAGCTTTGTGCAGGAAATGAGTGGCGGAATGATTGCGCATTATGTCCCATCTTCGTTTTTCGTCTACCTGAACGGTTGCATTCATTCCCGGTTCTAACTTGAACTCGTCCGATTTATTTACAACGTGTACAATCATATTGTCGAGTTTAGCCACATTAACCACAGGTAATTTGATCCCGTCAATAATGATAAAACCGGTATCGCTGACCTGTCCTCCGGCTTCAACGTAGAAGGGCGATTTGTCGAGAACGAGGAGGATATTGTCGCCGTCTTCTTTTAATCCGATAATCTTAGCCTCCGACTTCAGCTCGTCGTATCCGGTGAATTGAGTAGGAGCTTTTTCGACAAACGTAAAATCTTCGATCGAATCGTTTTTCAGGCTTGTCGCGGTCGATTTATCGCGCGCGGATTTTCTGGCGCGCGCCTTTTGTTCCGCCATAAGCTTATTGAATCCGTCCTCGTCGATTGTAAAACCTTGTTCGCGCGCCATAACGTTTGTCAGGTCGACCGGGAATCCGAAAGTATCATATAGCTTAAAGACTTCGCTGCCGGGTATAACGGTCTTTTTTTCGCTCCGGAGCTTTTCGATAAGGGAATCGAAGAGTTCGAGTCCGCGGTCGAGCGTTACATTGAAACTTTCTTCTTCGGCTTTAATTATTCTTTCGATATTGTTTTGGTTCTCTTTTATTTCGGGAAAAACGTGCGAAAAATTTTTAACGACAGTATCGACTATCTTGAAAAGAAACGGCTCTTTCAAATTAAGTTTTCTGCCGTATCTGGAGGCTCTTCTCAAAATTCTTCTCAATACGTAACCGCGTCCGTCGTTGCCCGGTATGGCTCCGTCTGCAATCGCAAAAGTAAGCGTGCGAATGTGGTCGGCAATAACGCGCATGGCAATGTTGACGACTCCCTGTTCGGATTTGTCTTCAGCCGGCAATGCGTAGTCGTATTTATGTCCGCTTAAATTTTCAATTGCGGAAATGATAGGAGTGAAAATATCCGTATCGTAGTTCGACTTTTTACCCTGTAGCACCGCTGTAATACGTTCGAAGCCCATACCGGTGTCGACGTGTTTAGCGGGCAATTCATTCAATTTTCCGGTTTCGTCCCTGTGATACTGAATGAAAACGAGATTCCAGATTTCGATGCAGAGCGGGCTTCCGGCGTTAACCAGTTTTGGATTGTCGTAATCGTCGCTTAAATTAATATGGATTTCCGAGCACGGACCGCACGGACCGGTTTCTCCCATTTCCCAAAAATTATCTTTTTCGTCGAATTTCAAGATGTGGTTGGGATTAATATCCGTTTCGGATTTCCAGTATTGAAAAGCTTCGTCGTCAGTACGGTATACTGTAGCCCACAATCGCTCTTTGGGGAGTTTCCAGACTTCCGTTAATAATTCCCACGCCCAGGCAATCGCTTCCTTTTTATAATAGTCGCCGAAAGACCAGTTGCCGAGCATTTCGAAAAACGTATGGTGATACGTATCGCGTCCCACTTCCTCGAGGTCGTTGTGTTTGCCGGAAACGCGTATGCATTTTTGAGTGTCGGCGGCTCTTTTGTATTCTCTGCTTCCAGTACCGAGAAAAACATCTTTAAACTGATTCATCCCTGCGTTTGTAAAAAGGAGCGTCGGGTCGCCGTGCGGAATAACAGGCGCGCTCGGCACTATTTTATGCCCTCTTTCGGCAAAGAAATCGAGAAACTGTTGTCTTATCTGATTCGATGTCATAATATTCCGTTTTTTTAGGTGTAAATATAATAAAAACATTGCGTGTGTACTTGTAAATAGATAGATGTTATGGTTTATCTCGATAAACTTCGATGTTCGCATTTTATTTATAATAAAATAAGTTGTAAATTTGAATCGCATATCATAGTTTTGAAGAGGCAATCAAAGCGGGTTAAGTTGAATAAATTCAAGAATCATACCGATATAGAATTAATGCGGGAGATTGCAAAATTCGAATCCCGCGCGCTGGAGGAGTTGTACGACAGGTATTCCCCTCTGTTATATACTATTGTAAAAAAAATTGCGCCGGATGAAGAATCTGCCAGAGAACTCCTTGTTGAAGTATTTTCGATTATATGGAAAAAGAGCAATAAGTTCGATTTTACCAATGGTAATGTTTATGCCTGGCTTGTAACGTTGACCCGCAATAAAGCCGTCGATTACCTTCGGCGCAGCAGGAAATCCGAATCGATATCTCAAATTTACGACGACGAATACGAAGATTATTTCATACTTCCCACATTTCTGCCGGGAATGGACAGTCTGGACCTGGAAACCGCGCGAAGTTTGAAACCTAAAGTTGAAGAAGCTCTGTCGGAATTGACAGACACTCAAAAATACGTTTTGCATCTCGCATATTACGAAGGTTATACAGTAGACGAAATTGCAAATAAATTGAATGTGCCAGTCGAGACGGTACGGAATAAGGTTATGACGTCTCTCCATAATTTCAGAGATAATCTGGCTAAGGAATAAAATGGCAAAGAATGCGGTTCACGAAATGATTGCCGCCTTTGCGGTCGGTTGTATGGACAGGGATAATTTTGTCCAGTTCAAGGATTATATCGAGGCAGGCGGCGAATTGCCCGAAGGCGAACTGCAGGAAATGCAAAATATTGTCTCTTTAATTCCCATTATACTCGATATTGAAAAACCGGACCCGTCGCTGAAAGACGAAGTGGCGCGGCGGCTTATCGGTATGAAAGACGAAATTAAAACTCGTATCAGGGAAGAAAAGAAAGCCACTGTCGAAAATTTTTCAACTCGCGCAACCAAAGCCGGAACGCAGGCAAGTTTTCAGCTTACCAATCTTAAAAAGACTCAGACTAAAGAAAAAACGGAAGAGCCCGCAAAAACTCCAGCGGGTAAAACCGCCGGCACAATAGACCGTTCGGTTATACCGGAAGAACCGAGCAGATATTTTACAAGTCAACAAACTCAAGTTAAAACTTCTCCGCGCCCTTACGGTAAATCCGGCAGCGTCGTCGGATGGTTTGCGATAGTATTGTCGCTCGTACTCTTTTCCCTCGTCGGCTATTATTCGTTTTCTTCGATCGAAGAATTGAATCAGAAAATTTCTGATATAGAGCAGGATATAAACGTATACAGGAGCGAATTGGCTCGCACAAATAATTTCGTAAATAATTATATAGCGTTGATCGAATTTTTCAATTACGGCGACGTTACAATCGTCAATTTAAAATCGAATTTGCCGGGCGAAAACGCATCGGCGAAAGTGCTGCTCTCTTTCGACGCCAAAGAAGGACTCATTCAATTCAGAAACGTGAAGCCTCTGCTTGCAAACCAGGGGTATCAATTGTGGCTCGTCAGCAGGGGAATTTCGTATTCGATGGGTGTATATCAACCCTCGGGAAACGAATTTATTCATATAACTTCATTCCCGATTATTCCAAAAGAAAACATCGAGTCGCTTAAAATTACTATAGAATCGAATACCGGATCGCCAACGCCGTCGGTAAATGAATATATGTCGGCGCCGTTTCCGAAGGAAAACCGCAGACGCTAATCGAAACGCTCCCTCTTTAAAAACAAACCTATGCCACCGGCGATTAATACGGCGGGCAAAATTTTTATCGCATAACCGACTCCTTTTACAGCGAGGTTATTTACATATGCGAATTGTAAAAGAAAATAGGCTCCGACGGTTGAAACGGCTCCGATTATGAATCCGTAGAAGAATATTCTTTCTTTCGGATTGTCGATATAGAGAACCAACAGAATCGATGACATCGAAAACATTCCCGAAAAAATTATTACTTCCGCGTTCAAACGAATGTCGTAATATTTCAAAGAAAACGTCAGAATTGCAAAAAGAAATACGAAGACGGCAAAAAGCATCGTTCTGCGGTTGTTCGTTTTGAGTGAAAGATAGTTAACTGATATTCCGTATAACGCAATAACAATTATGATTGCCGGATCGTAAAAATTAATACTCGTATAGACGTCGGCAACCTGCAGGGCTCCCGCAATAAACAACAACGTTCCGGTCAATGTTCTGAAATTAACTTTCATAATCGTTTGCTTCCTTTTCTTTTTCGACGAAGAACGACAGGAGCAGATAAGGGATCAGAGATAAACCCGCGGTCAACAAAACGCCGATTAAAAAGACGGTTCTTATAACGGCGACTTCCAAGGAAATGTATTCTGACAAACCGCCGCATAATCCCGTTATAATCTTGTTCCTTTGCGACCTGTATAATTTTACCGGATTTTCTTCGACGGCGGGTTGTATGCGTCTGTTTTTGAGGACAACATATATTCCGGTAATCATCAAAACCCCGCCCATTAAAGTAGAGCGATTGTCGAGCAGGAAATAAGTTCTGTGAGTCAAATTGAAGTCGCTTAAAAACAGATATAGACCGGAAGTCATCAGTATGCCGCTTAGAAAAACCAGGTTGTTTTTTTTGCCTGATATTATTGGAGAGGTTCCTCTTTCCAGAGGGAGCATAACGGACGCTATGAAATATAAAAGGATAACCCATCCGCCCAGCAGAACCGAGAACATGAAGGCGACTCGAATTTTTGAGGGATCGATATTAAAATACTTACCCAGCCCGCCGCACAAGCCGGTAATCAAATAGTCCGATGACGAACGTTCTAATCTTTTTGTCGGCGTCGGACTCTCAGAGGAAATATCGTCGTCAAATAAATTCGGGAAATCGCTTTCTTCCATTTTCTGCATCTGTTTTTTTTATTGTGTCGCAAAGTATAAATTATTTTGTCAATTGTAAAAAATATTTCGTAATAGACTACAATAAAAGCATTTAAGCTTACTTTTTGAGTTTAAAAGCCAATAATGCAAAAATTTTTTTGTCCGGGAACTTACATAATTACAAAAAAAATATTACATTAAACAGCGATTTTATGTCTGTTTACCTTCTTGCGGATCCATTATTTGAGTTATGTGTACGCCGGTTAAAAATCGGATAAGGATAATAACAAAATAAAAAAACAGCTTAAGTTTTTCAGAATTATCGGGAGTTAAAAACATGTGGTCAGCAATAGCTATAATAGTCGTATTGATAATCCTGTTTCTGATTTATGAATACAGATTGCGGAAACCCGACCAGTTGGTGTTGTACGAGTCGGACGGAAAAATCATACTCCGAAAGGGAAGGTTCTATCCGCGTCATTTGAGCCTGGTGCTTCCCAGAACGATCCATTCGGTTCAATTAAATATCGATTCGACTGCCAAAGGAAATCTCGATATAAAAATTAAAATGACGCTGAGCGTAGCGCTTTCGCTCGAGAATATTCATAAATTGATTAAAGCCGGAGGATGGAACACTAAAGCCGTCGAGAAAGCCACGAAAGAACTCGAAATTCTGATTGAAAGTTTGGTGAGGGAATTCACCGAAAAGTTTGAAATCGAGGAATTGAACGGCGAAAAAATTTACGAATATCTGAATCAAAAGACCGAAATTAGCAAAGATAAATTCGGGTTGGAAATTGTTTCGATTTCGATACAGTTAATTGAAATTCTCGATTCCAAAATCGCGGACGCCATTAAACAACAGGAATCTGCCCGCATTCTGGAACAAACCGAAGAGCTTAATCAGAAAGCTCGCATTGCGGCGGCCAAAGCAAAATTCAAAGCCGAAGAAGAGATTGCTTTGATGGAAAATCAGCTCGAAATGAAAAAATTCGAACTGAAAAACAAGGAAATCGAAAAAGAAGCCGAAATAGCCGAAAAACGAGTTAAAGAAGAACTTAAAAGAAAACAGATGCAGCTCGAATTCGAATCGAAAGAATTGGAATTGCTCAAGAATAATCCCGAACTGTTGCTCCTTACTCCTCAAGCCGCTCGCCTTGCGGAAGCAAGTCAAACGCTTAAAAATGCGCGTACGGTTGTATCTTTGTCGTCCGCCGATTTGCCTCAGAGCTCGGAATTAGCGGGACTTTTTCAGAATCTTCTCCATAATCTAACGGGAAGCAGAAAGAAAAACAGTGAAGGAAAAACCGAATAGCTATCAGAATGAATTCAAAAGATCCGCTGTTGCTTTTTGAACTGAAACCGATAAAAGCGGCGAAAGTCTCGGAAATAAGCGAATCGACCGCCGCTTCTTCCGTGCCGGTTCAGGAGAGAGTTAATTTCCATATCGGAAATCCGGTGCAGGACGACCGGCTTCACTCTCTTTATATGCGCCTGGCTATGAACGTCGGACTGCTAGACGAGAAATTTTCGATTGAAAATCCCGAAGAATTTTGCCGCGAATTAAACTGTTCGGAAAATGACATCCGGAAAGTAAAACTGATTGGGGAGCTTATTAAAAGAGCGGCTCCGTATTCGCCGCGAGGCGGCTATGTTAAATCGAAGCCGGAATTTATAATCGATTTTTTTAATGACTGGCTTTCGCATAAACAGCAGGACCCGCTTTCATACGATACGGGCGCAAAATCGGGCAAAAGAGAAATAATCATTGCCTCGAACGGAATAGCCGAAACTCTGCGCGTTTTTCTCCATTCGATTTCGGAGTTCTTAGTCAATCTGCCTGCCGATGTTCTTTTGTACGATTACGAAATTCCTGCGCATCTTAAAAACTTTGAAGGCGTTCGTTTTCACAATCTGGGAAATACGGAAGACGCCCTTCTGCCTCAATTGACCCGGCTCTTGAATAACGATAACCTTCCAAAGTTTCTTATTCTGGGCAGCATTACAAACGAAGAAACAAGAAGACGTTTAAGGAATCTGAGTTTAGAGCATCCTCTTTTTTTTGTAGAAATAAATAACGCTCCAAATCACCTGTCGCTGGCTCGCGAAGCCAAAATGATGAACCGCGTTCTTCGTTTTATCACTCCTTCGGCGTTTTCGAAAAAGTTAAAAGGTTTTTCGCTCGTTTTTATCGCCGGCAATCATGAGTTTATTAAAGTTCTCGAAAACGTGCACTTCAAACTGAAAGGAACGCCGTCTTCGACTGAAATAACATTGTTGAATTATTTACTGAAGAACGGAATCAAGGAAGACGATGAGTCGATAGACCTCGATATCGAAGCCGATATCGAAGGGGAATCGATTAAATTCGGATTCGAACCGCTTTCCGACATCGCCGCTACTGCCGAAAAAATTATCGGTAGTATCGCCGAATCGAGAGGCAGTGAAATAGAAAAAAAGATTAACGGAATTATACAAAAATTCAACTCCCATTTAGATGTGAGGGAAAGATTTTCCTCGAAAATCAGTTACGACAGATTTGCTTCGTACAACGCGATCGAACTGTTCGACGAAATGACGGAAAATTTTAACAACCCGGATTGGAAAAAAGACCTCAAAGCGTCGTACCTGAGCGCATTTATCAATCATCATCCGGAATATAAACCGGAGCACTGCCTGGTAGTCAGCGGTTCTTCGAGAACAGCCCTAAGCATACTCGGATTCCATTGCGGAATTCGGGAAGTTATTATTCCCGACCTCAGCTGGACTTACGAACATTGTTTTCCCGAAGTAGTAACGGTTCCATTAAAAGATAATTTCCAGATCGATATTGACGCAATAATAAACGCAGTTCGAAACAAAATTTCGAATGATTCCGGCTGGAAGAAATACGGCGCGGTTGTGTTAAACAATCCTCATAACGCCACAGGACAAATATTCGACAGAAATGATTTGAAAGAACTGCTCAAGTGGCTGCTCGAAAAAGAAATTACGGTGGTCGACGACCTTTCGTACCAGAATGTGAAACCTTCTCCGGAATTGGAAAAAGTAGACACTCTGCGTCAATTGTGCAATGAACTTGTTGAAGAAGGTTATATAACGGCCGAAAAAGAAAAGTTTGTCGTTACGATTCATTCGATGTCGAAAACCGATTCATTCGCGGGCGCCCGACTGTCGGTTGCCGAAATTCGACTCCCCGAATTACGGGATAAATTCAAAAATATAATCGATACATTTCGCGATAACGTTTCGGCTATTTTTATTTCTTATCTGCTCTACCGTAATAAAGTGGAAGACGTCAAAGCGTATCATAAATTCCGTAACAGGATATTTTACGAAAGGAGCAATTCAATAGCCGAAGCCGCCGAAGACCTCCCTGCGGATAGAAACAGATTTAACATAAAAATAAAACCGCCGGCAGGAAGTATGTATCCTCAGATGATAATCGAAAATTTGCCGGCAGGATTATCGCTCGACTGGCTCGCTTCGGGACTTGCAAGACAGGGAATCGGACTTGTTCCGCTTTCGACATTTGCGAGAACGGAAAAAGGTTTCGAGACTGGCAGGAAATCATTCAGGCTAACGCTCGGCGGTTCTGACGGCGCCGACATCCTTGCGCGTAAAACTCGTCGTGTTTTAATCGATCTGAACAGAATGATCGCCGAAGAATCCGCAAATTATAATAAGCGCGAATTCGAAGTGAAGAAGCTTAATCTGAAGAAAAAGTTCGTACTCGCAGATTTTTCGGACGACTGGAAAGCGCTGGAGAAACGCATCCTCGACAATATCGAACATATCTTTACGGGTCATCTGAATAAAATAAACGGCGGAGCGGATTTTTCGTTTAATAAAAAGAAATTCCTCAACGAATTTATTCCTTACAAATTATCCGTTTACAGAAACAGATTCGAAGAACTTCAGTCGTACGTCAACGAGTTTGCGGGATTTATTCTTTCGGACAATCAGAATAAATTCGAATCTATTCTGGAAAGAGAATTTTATAAAGATTCGCTCGAAAGACGAAAGAGAGCTTTCCGCGCAAGAATGTTCGACAGAACAGTCCATCCGACGCAAATGTATTCTATTAAAACGGATTTAATTGCCGAAAGGATTATCGAAAATTTACTGAGGGGAATCCGGATTCAGGAAAGCGAACTGGAAAAGTTGAAAGAAGAGCTTGCAAGAGAATATCTGGGATTAAACGTGGCAATTGTCTCGAGCGAAGAGCCTCAGGAGTTGATACTCGATTTAAATGCAATGATTTCGGCGGAAAATTTTATCGGACTCTATTCCGACCGCAAATACGAAACCTTCCTGTCTTTCTGGGGCGACTGGGACGGCAGCAATCGACCTTCCGGACAGGGACACAGTCTGGTGGCTTTTGTTTTAATCGAAAATATAGTCCGTCAGGCGAGAATATTGGAAATGCTGCTAAAGAACAATCAGTCGCTTAGACTCGACGAATATCTTATTCGGGAATTGGAAAAACTTCCTCAACGAAACAAGCGGTTTACGGCGCTGTTGAACCAGATTACTCAACTAACTCATCAGCTCGAAAAGAGATACCGCGGCACTCTGCCGTTCAATTTGCAGCCGGGTAAATTGAGAAAACTCGGAATGAAACTTCATATTGCTCAGGACCCGCTCACGCTTTTGTGGCATCATAACGACCGCCTCGAAAGGAAAATGCTCGACCTGAGAATTAAAAGAAGAAACACGCTCGAATATTACTTCGATCTAAATAAAAGACTGCGTAAGACGTTGCGCTCAAATATTCCGGAAATAATGAATAATCTTTCGGACAAGCGACTGCTCCTTGAAACTCTGATGTACAGAGACCTGTTGAGAAGATTCGTC
Organism: Melioribacter sp.; assembly: GCF_049325435.1. Lineage (NCBI taxonomy): Bacteria > Pseudomonadati > Ignavibacteriota > Ignavibacteria > Ignavibacteriales > Melioribacteraceae > Melioribacter > Melioribacter sp. The sequence goes on from NZ_JBMOLD010000002.1 coordinate 257,086, forward strand.
GTTACTCCGCGTATTCATCAAAAACTGATTACGGCTCAGGATCAATTTGCCATCGATACAACAGTGCATAATATAAATGAAATTAATGAAATTGCGGCTAAGTACGGAAACCCGGGAATGGTATTGGCTCTTCAGGTGAGCATGACCACGAAACCGGAGGCGTTGATATCGCTCGACCGTAAAATGAGATCGAAACGCGAAGAAATTTTAAGGGAAAACCACAATCTCGACTTGCCCGGCGTATGGCTGGTGCCGCTCTTCGAAGACCTCGATTCTGTAAGAAACATAAAGAATTATCTCGACAGAATTTGGGAATATTCTTTCCAGAGCAGAAGAATGAATCAGGATACAGCCGATCGTTTCAATGAAATTATTACGGAAATTTTTGTCGCGGGTTCTGATTTGAGTCAGCAGGTGGGACAGGCGATGGGTATGAATCTTTACAGGGAGTCGAAATACGAATTGACCACTTGGCTGGCGTCTCATAATTTGATAGGGCGGGTCCGAATGAAAATGGGCAGCGGCGAGCCGATGCAGCGTCAGGGCGGGTATTATTCGGAAGTTGCAGGAAAAGAATTGTTTGTCGATTCGTATCTGTCCCAAAACCGTTTTAATAAATACCTGGCAGAATCGACGCGTAAGAGCACTCAATATGCAACCACGCCGTTGTTGGGAGTCTTTGCAGGCGGCGACCTGCGGACTTTCCAGAGCAATATCTCCGAAAAGCTGAGACATATTACAACCGCTCAAAGAGCGCAGCTGCTATTCCATGTTATGGAAGCTCAAAAATTCAACGAAAAAGAGATCCAAAGAGCGGGCGAACCTTTGTCGGAAACAAGGCTTCAATTCAAAACGAGAGGTTTGCAGGAGCTTGAGCGACTTACCGTCGGCAAGAAAGACGAAATATTCAACGAATTCCTGAATCTGCACCGTGAGAATTTCCGTCAGATTTTATACGGCAGAGACGAAGACGTGGTGGGAATTCATCTGATATCATATTTTATCGGGAGAACAACGCCGCCTTTACGCGATCGTCCCACCGTGCGGCCGGGGCAGGGAGTCGGCGAAGGCGCCGGTCAAAAAATTCTTGAGAAAATTGCAGGCACAATACCGTTTTCGAAATACGGAAGTCTTCTGCGGGCTATATCGCACAATCAGTCTCAGAGCGTCATACTGGGCATTAACCAGTTGACAACGGGATTGTTCCGCGCCCTCAACAATTTTTCGCAGCGAGAATTTACCGAAGGCGAACCGATCTATTTGATATCGGAACGTATTTTGCCCAAACTTCCGGTTTATGAAATGCTTCAAACGCTCAGAATCTATCACGACGTCGATTTGAAATATTTGAGTAAAATGGAAAAAGCTTTTCCGGCGGGCAACTCAGCATTGATTGCGCTTCGCGAAGATATCGACTCGATGCACAATTATTTGAGCTATTTCCAGAAAGAACTCTTGAGAAGACACGGACTGGAAGTGGCGGAATTCTTTGAAGGCGATAATTTTATTCCGGACTTGTTGCCCACTCTAAGACCTGATGTCGCGGTGCTTTTGCAAAAGAATTTGTTTAATACCGACGTCGAAGAGATATTAAAAGACATTAAAGGGGATGTCGACGAGAAATGGCTTGAGGAAATAAAGTGCTTAATGAAAATCCCCGAAGAAATCCGAATGTGGCGCAGGAAAATATGGGATTTACTCGAAGAACCGGTCTATCAACGAGTGGCAAGCTTTGTCGAACTTGCAATTGCTCTCTATTCAATATCGTCGAGTTCTTCTTATAAAGAGTATCTCTTTTCCCCGAAAAAATTGAAAGCCGCGCCACAATTCGCCAAATCTTCTTTTGACGACAACATGCAGCAATTCCTTTCGGCTGCAGTCGAATATCTTTCCGCTATCTCTCAGGAGATGGTTGAAGTTCCGATTAATATTATTCGCGCATTGAAAGAAGTCGAAAGAATTATTAAGATTGAAGAGCAAGCGCTCTCTCCGAAAGATCAGGATAAACTGAAGTTCTATCTGTTGCAGATAGCTCGCCTTGCAGGTGAAAACGGTTGACGCTAAATTTGACTAAGTAAAAATTAACGAGGGGAAGATAAGATGAATGAATTTCAGACTCTCGGAAAAATTCTTGTTGTCGGCGGAATCGTTTTGCTCGTCGTCGGACTTTTGTTAATCTTCTTCGGTAAAATCCCTTATATCGGAAAATTGCCCGGCGATATTACTGTCAAAGGAAAAAATTATACAATTTATTTCCCGCTGGCTACTTCAATAATTATCAGCATAATTATTTCTTTGATATTATATCTTTTCCGAAAGTGAAACCGAATTGATTATTGTTCATCTTACCTTATAGAAAATAATTGAACAAAATAAGAGGAATCAATGGCAACCAAAACAGCAATAGTTAAACATATCGATGGGGTAACGTTTTTAGGTAAGACGGATTCGAATCATTGGGTAACGATGGACGGACCCGAGCAATTCGGAGGAAGCGACGCGGCAGTTCGTCCCAAGGAACTTATTTTAATTGCGCTCGGCGGATGTACGGGAAGCGATGTGGCGGTAATATTGAAAAAGAAAAAAGTAAAGTTCGACTCTTTCGAAATGAATATTAAAGCCGAGGTTCAGGAAACTCACCCGCAGGTATTTACTAAAATTCATCTCGAATATGTATTCTACGGAAAAGATATACCGAAGGAAGCCGTGGAAAGGGCAATCGAATTGTCCCAGAAAACCTATTGCAGCGTAACTGCGATGTTACAAAAATCGGTGGAAATTACGCATTCTTATAGAATTGAAGAAGAAAAGAAATAGTCTGATCAGAGGTATTCGGGCGGTATCGGTTTTCTGTCCGAATACCCGTTTGTTAATTCGTGATAAAACTTAATCTCCTTTTCGTCGCTTCGCCAGCAGAGATAAACTTCTTTATCGTTTATAAGAGCGGGAAAATCTACCAGCCCGATCTGAAAATTCCAGTCCTTGTATAAGCAGCCAATCTCTTCGAGTTCCTTTATGTATTCGTTTATCTGCGAACTCATTTTTAGAATATCCGGATTGCCATGATAATGACCGCCAAGCAAATCCGACTTCGACCGTATTTCGTATGCGGTGTTGATTATGTCTCTTACTATTCTCTTAACGAGCGGCAGCGTCCTGTTGGCTTCCGCTACCGTGAAATATTTTACTTGTGTTTCCACCCGTTTTTCCTTTCGCGCAGTCTTTAATCAAATAATGTCTCTTTAATGTTAATAAAATTTGGCATAAAAGAAAATAAAAACCGTATAAATTATTTTAAGTTTTGTATATTATCGAAATAAACGGCGAAAATCGAATGAAAAATCACAAAAAATACGACAAAAAAACAGAACTTGCGCTGAATACCTGGATTAAACTTGCCAGAGCCTACTCTATATTCAGCCGTCTGACAAATGAAGACATCAAAAAGTACGGGTTGACTCAAGCTCAATTTGCGGTTATTGAAGCGCTCGGACACCTGGGCCCATTGAAGGTCGGCGATATTTGTAAAAAAATTCTTGCCACCGGCGGCAATATGACCGTTGTTCTGGACAACGCTGAGAAACTCGGATTTATTGAAAGACGACATGACCCGCAAGACCGCAGAGCGGTGCTTGTAGATCTGAGTCCCAAAGGGAGAAAAACTTTCGAGGAGATATTTATTCAGCATGCCTTTCATATAACCCGGCTGATGTCCGTTTTGACTCAGGAAGAACAGAAAAAACTGGGGAAGCTTCTTAAAAAATTAGGCTCTTCTCTTGGTAATGAATAATAAATTTAGCTTGCGACAAGTTTTACAATAATACTTTTATATGCTATTTTTCTTTTACGAATTTTTTCGATTTATAAAAAAGGGGAAGTTATGGCTCTCATACGTCCGTTCAAATCGCTAAGACCGCACGAAAAAGTCGCCCATCTGGTTGCAAGCGTTCCCTATGACGTAGTAAACAGGGAAGAAGCCGCGGAACTCGCCAAAGGAAATCCGCTGAGTTTTTTGAGAGTAACGCGTGCCGAAATCGAAATGCCTTCCGATATCGACGTTTATTCTAGCGAAGTTTACGCCAAAGCAAAAGAAAATCTGGAGCGCCTTAAAAACGAAGCGCCGCTTGCGCAGGACGAACGACCGCATATTTATTTGTACCGATTGATAAGAGAAGGAAATTCTCAGATCGGACTGGCTGCCACTTTTTCGGTTGATGAGTATGAACAAGATATTATTAAAAAACATGAAAAGACGAGAAAAGTAAAAGAGGACGACCGCACGAATCATATTGTCACGACGAGAGCGCAAACGGGTCCCGTTTTTCTGACGTATAAAGGCGTCGACGTTATAAATGACGCTGTTAATCAAATAATACAAAATGAAAAACCCGTTTACGACTTCAAAGCGGCGGACGGCGTTCGGCATACGGTTTGGATAGCGCCCGATAACAAGGTCGATATTATTGTCGAAGCGATGAAAAAGGTTGATTCGCTTTATATAGCAGACGGACATCACAGAGCCGCGAGCGCCGCCAGAGCCCGTAAAACCATGATGGAGAATAATCCAGCGCACACGGGCAATGAAGATTACAACTTTTTCCTTGCAGTTCTCTTTCCCGCAGAGCAGCTTAAGATAATGCCGTACAACAGAGCGGTTCATAAATTGAATATGCCGGAGAGCGAATTCCTGGAAAAAGTAAAAATAAATTTTGAAGTGGAAGAAACCGATAACCCCGCGCCTCAGGCTAAGAGAAATTATTGCATGTACTTGTCGGGGAAATGGTACAGCCTGAAACCGAATGCAAATGTAAAACCGGGCAATACTGTCGGGGATAATCTCGATGTAAGCATACTGCAAAATTATTTATTGCATCCCGTTTTGGGCATAGAAGATCCTCGCACCGACACAAATATCGATTTTATCGGAGGCATCAGGGGAACGGAAGAACTTGTTCGACTAGTCGATTCCGGCAAAGCCGAGGTCGCATTTTCCTTGTATCCGGTATCGATTGACGATTTGATAAATATTTCCGATGCGGGTGAAATTATGCCTCCGAAATCGACCTGGTTCGAACCGAAATTAAGAGACGGTTTGTTGGTTCACCTAATTTAATGCGATTTCTAACTGACATTAATATAAAGGAGTGAAGTATGGAAAAGAGAATTTATAATTTCAGCGCCGGACCCGCCGTTTTACCGGAAGAAGTTTTGCTCGAAGCTCAGAAAGAACTCTATTCTTATAAAGGCGCCGGCATGAGTATTATGGAAATGAGCCACCGCGGAAAAATTTTCGATCAGGTAATCAAAGAAGCAGAAGCCGACTTGAGAAAGTTACTCGATATCAACGATAACTACGCGGTCTTGTTTCTTCAGGGCGGCGCAACGCTGCAATTTTCGATGGCGCCTTTGAATTTGATGCCCCCGAAAAACAAAGCCGATTATATTATTACCGGTTCCTGGGCAAAGAAAGCCATGAAAGAAGCCAAGCGAGTCGGAACGGTTAACGTAGCCGCCTCAACCGAAAGCGATAATTTCACAAGACTGCCTAAACAATCCGAATTGAAACTCGACCCGGACGCCTCGTATGTTCACTTTACTTCGAATAATACAATCTACGGAACGCAGTGGAAAACCGAACCGGAAACGGGAGGCGTTCCGCTTGTATGCGACGCATCTTCCGATATCCTTCACAAAAAAATCGATATTAACAAGTACGGGTTAATTTACGCTGGAGCTCAAAAAAATATCGGACCCTCGGGCGTCGTAGTTGTTATTATACGCAAGGATTTATTGGAAAGATCATCGGACGATTTGCATACTTATCTGAATTACCGCGTTCATGTCGAAAACAATTCGCTCTACAATACGCCGCCTACTTTCGGCGTTTATATGGCCGGATTGGTATTTAAGTGGTTGTTGAATATGGGCGGTCTGGACGAAATGTACAAACGCAACAAGGAAAAAGCTCAGATATTATACGACGCTATCGATTCGAGCGACGGTTATTATAAAGGAACGGTAGTAAAAGAAGACAGGTCTTTGATGAACGTAACGTTCAGGCTTCCGAACGAAGAACTCGAAAAGAAATTTATCGAAGAAGCTAAAAGCAAAGGCTTCGAAGGTCTAAAAGGCCATCGCAGCGTAGGAGGTATCAGAGCCTCAATCTACAACGCCTTCCCGAAAAAAGGCGTTGAAGAACTTGTTCAGTTTATGGAAGATTTCAAGAAAAACAATTAATTGTTAACAAAGGCTGCTCCTTCGGTATTGAGAGCGGCCTTTTTATTTTCTTTTTCGCTTTTGAACCAAAACGGCTCCTACGAACACAATAATCAATCCTGTAATTTCTTTTGCATTCAAACTTTCGCCCAGAAATAGAAACGACAAAACGGCGATTTGAATCAACATTGTATTGTTTATGACGCTCGATTCGACCGCCGTCAGTTCGCGTAACGTTTTGTTCCAGAGAGTAAAAGCCAGCGCGGTATTTATTCCTGCCAGCCATAAAATATAAATCCAGTCTTCGAAACCAATGGAAGGAAATCCTTCGAAAATTATTGCCGTCAATAGAAGAAGAAACGAACCTGTTCCCATACTGACGAACGTAATTGTCAAAGGAGTGAATTTATGTCCGCGGTTTATCTCTCTTCCCAAAACTGAAGCCGCCGCGTTTGCCGCAACTCCCAATGTCATAACTCCCATACCTGCAAGTTGCGCATTGTTTAAATCGACAGGAAGAAAATAAATTAATGTGCCGGCAAGAAATATTACAATCCCGACAATCTGGATTTTACCGGGTCTCTCGTCCAAAAATATTATCCCCATAGCGAGTACCGCCAGAGGAGTAAAGTTCAACATTAAGCTGACCGTAACCGAAGGCAGCAAGGAAAGTCCGATAAACTGAGTTCCCTGAGTTGCGAAATAAAAAATAAATCCCAAAAGAAATAGTTTTTTGAAATCCTTTCGGGTCAGTCGTTTAAGTTCGTCTATTTGATTTTTTTTAATTACAAACGGAAGAAAAATTATAAATGCCAAGGAATATCTCAATCCCGCGTAAAAAAGAGGCGGTATTTCTTTCAAGCCCCACTTGATTATAATGTACGATGTAGACCAAAGGAATGTGACGAACAGAGCTTCGAATACGGGTAATAATCTGCGACGGGTTTCCAATAATATTGTCCTGATTATTTGAAGAGAAAATATATCAATAAATTTTCAGACAGCCTCGGCGCAGTTGAAATTAGTCGGGCGATTAAGTAGATTGCTTAAAATTATAAGAAGAGTTATGAAAAAACTATCTCTGCTGATTTTGCTTGCGCTCGTTATATTTGCCTGCGACAAGCCTGCGAATTTCGAACTTACCAATGCGGAAGTCTTCGCATATTTGGTAGACGGCGGATGGGAAATAAACGCCACATGCATAGCGAAAGGATTCGATCAGGAAAAATCGAACGGAGTTTATATTGCGCGACTTTCATATACCGTCGATTTGATTACGCCGGATAATAAAAAATTGGAATATATCGACGAAGGGCTTGTTGATAAATCTTCCGGTGAAGAAATCGAGTATTTGCAAATTGAATCTCAGTTTCAAATCGATTCGACTTTCTCCGAGGGAAATTATAAGATTGTTATTAATGCTCAGGACGACAACACGCAAAAATCCGCAAGCGTCGAAAAAGAATTTACGATTTCGAGGGACTGATGAGTCTGTATACAATTGTTTTTGTGCTTGTTGCAATTTTAATAATAGCCGGGCTTGCCGTTTTCGGACTGCTTGTGGTTAAACTCGACAAGTGGATCGACAGGAAAGAGCGACTCGGCAGAGAAAGTATATACAAAGAAAACCGTAAAGAAAATTCGGATTAATTGAGTTTAACCTTCTTCTCTACGTTTTTAAGAATTATTCCGTCTTTAACAAGTCCGATAGCCTTATCGATATCCTCTTTCAAAAGCCTGTCGTTTTTGAGGGGAGGAATGGATTTTCTGATAATTTCGTATGCCGCCTGTGTGCCGATGCCGCATTTAAGCGGTTTATGGTGTTCGATAGCCTGTGAGGCGGCGAGCAATTCTAAGGCCAGAACGGTTATTGTATTCTGGAGCACGTCGTAACATTTCCGCGAAGCAATCGAACCCATCGAATTATGGTCTTCCTTAAAAGCAGAAGTCGGAATCGAGTCGACGCTTGCCGGATGAGCGAGAACTTTATTTTCAGAGACCAATGCCGCGGCTGTATATTGAACAAGCATGTAACCGGAATTGAGACCGCCTTTATGCGCAAGAAACTTGGGCAGTTTTTCGGACGAGCCGTTTAATATCCTGTCGGTGCGTCTTTCGGAAATGCTCGCCAGTTCCGATAAAGCGATTGCCATAAAATCCATTGCAAGGGCTACCGGTTGACCGTGGAAATTTCCTCCGCTTATGTAATCTTTTTTGTCGGGGAAAATCAAAGGATTATCCGTAACGGAATTTAATTCTGTTTCTATCTGGCGGGTTATATAGTTAATTGCATCGCGTGAAGCGCCGTGCACCTGCGGTATGCATCTCAATGAATATGCGTCCTGAACGCGCGGGTCGTTGTGTTTATGAGACGCTCGTATTTGACTTCCTTTTAACAATCTCTTTAAGTTGCTCGCAGAATCTATTTGTCCTTTGTAAGGTCTTAGCTTGTGAATTCTCAAATCGTAAGCCGAATCGGTTCCTCTCAACGCTTCGTTCGAAAGCGCCCCGGCAATATCCGCAACTTTTACGAGCTTGTTTGCTTCAATGGCTATATAAGCGGCATACGCCGTCATCATCTGAGTGCCGTTGATTAAAGCCAGTCCTTCTTTGGCAGTCAGCCGAACCGGTTTTAATCCGAATTTCTTCAATGCGGAATTAGCGTTCATAATTTTTTTATGGCGATTGCTTTCGTCGAAATACGAATCGTTAATTTCCACTTTGCCTTTGCCGAGCATTGCCAGAACCATATGAGCCAGAGGAGCCAGATCGCCGCTCGAACCTACCGAGCCCTGCGACGGAATTAACGGCAGGATGTTGTTATTCAGCATATCGATTAACAATTGCAAAGTTCGGAGTCGAATGCCGGAATGACCGGAAGCCAGAGCGTTAATCCTTAATAGCATCATCAGTTTTACGATGAAAGAAGGCAAAAGTTTGCCCACTCCCGCCGTGTGGCTGAGGATCAAATTTTCCTGTAGTTTGGAGATGTCTTTCTTGTCGATTCGAACGCTCGAAAATCCTCCGAATCCTGTCGTAACTCCGTAGATGGTTTCGCCTTTATCGACCCATTCGTCAATAAGTTTACTGCCGCGAATAATTCTTTTTACGGCTTCTTTCGATAATTCGATTTTGCAATTATTGTGGAGGAAGTAGTTGATTTGTTCGAGCGTGAGGGATTTTCCGTCGATAATAATTTTCATAAAAATGTTTCAATTGTGTTGGATTAGTTTTTTAATATGGGTTTCGTTTATCTTGCTGGTTCTGTATTTCAGCAAAACAAATTCGTCCTCGTAGCGCGTGTCGAGCACCTCCGCTATTTCGTAAACCATTGAAATTTTCTTCGGTTGAGTGTGGCTTATTCTCAGTTCGCCTTCTACGAAGTTTTGTTCGTATATGTCTATGAGCGCCGACTTCAATTTTTGTATGCCGATACCCCTTTGAGCCGAAACGAGGTAGCTGCCCGGATAGTTTGCGGAAATATAATTGATAATATCTTTTTCTTTCAGAGCGTCAATCTTATTGAATATTTTTATCTGAAGTTTTTTATCGCAATGGAGCTGGCGAAGAGTATCGTCCACGGTCTTTATGTGGTCTTCAAAATAATCGTGGGATGCGTCGATTACATGCAGTATTACATCCGCGTCGCTTACTACGTTAAGCGTACTTTTGAATGAAGCGACAAGATGAGCGGGAAGTTTTCTGATAAAACCGACCGTATCGCTAAGGAGAATTTGTTTGTTCTTTTCCAGATTGAATATGCGCGTAGTGGAATCGAGCGTAGCGAATAATTTGTCTTCCGCAAGCACGCTGGCGTTAGTCAGAAGATTCAACAAAGTGGATTTGCCTGCGTTTGTATATCCCACAAGAGTTGCATTGATTAATTTTTTACGGGCGGAACTTTTTACAATCTGTTGAGATTCGATTTTGCGCAGATTCTCTTTCAGCTTGGAAATGCGCGTACGTATTAATCGCCTGTCGGTTTCTATTTGTGTTTCGCCCGGTCCTTTTGTGCCGATTCCGCCGTATTGTTTGGACAAGTGCGTCCATGCTCTCGTAAGTCTCGGCAGCATATATTCAAGCTGAGCCAGTTCAACCTGCGTTTTGGCTTCCCGCGTTTTGGCATGAAGGGCAAAAATATCGAGTATCAATCCGCTTCTGTCGAGAATTTTACGATTGAACAACTTTTCGAGATTTCGTACCTGTGTGGGATTCAGGTCGTTGTCGAAAATGACAATCTGTATGTCGTTTAATTCGATTAATTGCGCAATCTCTTCGGCTTTCCCTTTGCCGATAAAGTATGCCGGGTCGGGTTTTATCCTGTCCTGAAGAATTTTAAATACCGTTTCGGCGCCTGCCGTTGATGCAAGCAGTTCAAGCTCGTCCAGGTGTTCTTCAACTTGTTCTTTTGTAAAGCCCCCAACCGGCAGCGCTATTAAAATCGCTCTTTCGCGCTGCGTATTTTTAAGATCGATCATAAATCCTTTCTAATTTCCTTTCCCCAGTTCGATTACTTCTCTTTTATTGCTTTTCGACAAAAATGTTTCTATCGCCGCCAGTAATATTACTAAAATAATCAAATATTTCCACAGCTCGCTGCCGTATCTCAGTCGGGTAATTTCTTCCTGCCTGAATGAAAGCGCGCTGATGGGAATAAAACCGGCGGCGCTCTTTAATTCCTCGTCGGTATAATTTTCAAGCTCCGATTCCGCCGGGTCGGTATTGACGACAGCAAATTTTATTAATTGCGAACCGGCATAAAAACGATACAAACCCGGCAGTCCGGTTTCTGTATACGATACAATGTCTCTGCCTGGACTTTCGTTTCTGTTAAGATAGGTCGTTGTGTTGTCAGGTTTGCTAATTTTTACAACTGGCGAGGAAACGCCGGTTAAATCGATTATGATTCTTTCGCCGGTTCTGTATTCTTTATCAGTATCGATTGAAGCGGTATATCTGGCAAGTCTGTTGATTAACGGAGCAAAGAGCGATTTGAAGGGAAAGTCGCTCCATTCCGCAACAGGCGCCGTATTAAACAAAAAAATTCTTCCCGCTCCTTTTTTAATCTCCGCCAGAAAAGGCGACCCGTCGTCCATAGCAATAATTATATCGCCCTCATAAAATCCGTTTAATCGGTAGTACCTGTAAAATTCAGGCGAGTCGATTTCAGCCCTCCCTTTGTTTTCGAATAAATCTGTTATAAGCGGGTGGCCCGGAATTTTTTTATCCGTATAATGAACGGAGTTAAAAATCTTTTGAAATCGACCGTCGCGGATTCCCAGCGCCTCGCAAAACTTTTTATGGCTTTCCATGTTATCGGCAGAGGAAGGGAATAGTATCAGGTTTCCTCCATTGTAAACATATTCCGAGATTAAACCGTATTGGGACGCGTCCGGAGCTCCTACGGAAATTATCGTATTGTATTTATCCAAATCAACAGGAGTGGGAGAACTGTAAGAAGTTTCATCTAAAATGACGGTTTGATTTTTATCCGTAAGAGAAGATGTCAGAGCGGCATTCAGAAAAAAAACGTCTTTTTTGTTTTCAGACAGCATGAGAACTCTTATTTTACCGGGCACATAAAAAGCGAGGTGTCTCTCGTTATCGTAAACTATATCGTCGTCTTCAAGCGCTATTTTTGCGTTTATAATGCCGGTGTCGATTAATGCGGTTTCGAAATTTACGATTGTTCTTTCTTGAGCGGCGATTGAAAAACTTTGCTGCGCAGCTCTTCGTCCGTTTATATACAGAGAAGCGATTCTGTTAACTGCTTTACTGTTAGAGTGATTATTGATTGCGGCGGCGAAGGAAATTGATTTATTTAATTCGAAGATCTGATTGTCGGTGTAAAAGCTGTCGACCGATAGATTGCTACCGTTTTTTCCCCGAATGGTTATCGCGTAAATTTTAATTTTAGAGTCCGAATTTATTCTCTGAAGATCGAGAGCCGATTTCTGAAAATCCGAAAAGATAAAAATTTCTTTATTTACCGCGGACTCTTTGCTCAATTTATTTGCGGCAAGAGTCAGAATATCATTAAGTTTAACCGCCCTCGGGGTAACGGTCATAGCGTCGACTAGTTTCAGAGCTTCTGAAAGCGCGGCAAAATTAATTTTATTACCGTCCGAAGATGCGGGCAGCGCCGCAATGCGGTCTTTGGATGTAAATGAGGAGGCTATTTCTTTAAAGAATTTTTTTGCAATGTTGAATAAAGAACCCTGCGGAGTTATTAAGGACATGCTGTACGAATCGTCGAAAATGAAAACAGCCGCCGTAGTCCCCGCCTCGGTTGCCGTCCCTTTGATTGTGGGACGCGCAAATGCGAGCACGAGAAATATTATTATCGATACCCTGATTAACAGCAAAAGCCATTGACGAAATTTAATCCGTCTTATTTTGCTTTTCTGCAATTCCTTCAAAAACGCCAGCGTGCTGAATTCGACTTTCTTCAACTTTTTTAAATTGAGAAAATGAATTATTACCGGTATGCCGGCGGCCAAAAGACCAATCAATATTGCGGGATTAAGAAAAGTCATTTTTCGTTCAACGCTTCCTTATAAATTGCAATCAATTTGTCTGTAAAAATTTCGATGTCAAAATGTTCCACCGCTCGTTGCCGGGCGTTGGCGCCGAGTTTTTCTCTTAAATATCCGTCGTCGATTAATCTTTTCAATTTTGAGGCAAGGTCGTTTGCCGATTGCTTCTCGAACAGTAGCGACGTTGCTTCGTTTACTGCAATATCGAGGACTCCGTCCGAAGCCGAACAAACGCTCGGTTTAGCCATGCTGAACGCTTCGATGAGAGCTATACCGAAAGCTTCAGCGTGGGACGGAAAAACGAAAATATCCATGGCTGCGAGAATATCCGGTATATCTTTTCTGAATCCGGTAAAAATAATTTTTTCTCCGATACCCGACCGCCGCGCCGCGTCTTTAATTTTGATTTCGTAGTCGTCTTCTCCCCGGCTGGCTTTTCCTACAATAATGAATTTGAGATTGTTATATTCTTTACACAATATTTGAGCGGCTTCAATAAATTCTTCGTGTCCTTTGCCGGGACTGAATCTCGCAGTCATGCCGATTAGCAGTTCGTCGTCTTTTATGCCGAATTCCGAACGCACTTTATTTTTGTCGTATTTCCCGGGATCGAAAAATTTTGTGTCGATTCCGTTGTGGAGTAATTTAATTTTGTCCGGATTCAACGGCGTTGTATCGACCAGATTTTTCGCTATGACGTTGCTGATTGCAAGAGCATAGTCGAGACGTTTATAGATAAATCGATGAAGCAAATCTTTTTTTACTATATACGAGCCCATGTGCTTTGTCATTAAAAGAGGAGTGTTTAAACCCGTAAGTTTTAGCGCGGGCGTAACAAGCCATAAATCTTTTGAAGTGGCGCAATGTATAATGTCGAAATTTTCTTTCTTCATCAAAGCGATTGTTTTTTTTATCCCTGACGGATTTATATATCCGGCGTTGTCGATTGTTACGGTGTTAATATGATGCGCTTTCGCTTCTTTTGCGATAGGCGCGTCTTTTAGAGAAAAAAGAGTCGGATTTAATCCTCTTTCGCGAAGCTTTAGAATTGTAGTCAATGAATAAATTTCGAGTCCGCCCCAGCTTTTTGAAAAGCAAGTTTTTAGTATTCTCATCAATAAATCTTTTTGATTTTGGCTCCTTTGAAATAATGCGACAGAATTTCGTCGAACAGATATCCGATATTCGACATCGCTGCGGCGCCTATTTGACATAAGCCTACACCGTGTCCCCAGCCTGCTCCTTTGAGGATGAACTTGGCGGGTATGTTATCTTTAATTTCTTCCTTCAGAACGGTAAAAGCCGAACTGTAAAGATGCGTCGGAGAAAGCCAGCGCCGGATTTCGAGTTCTTTCCCGACGGTCAAAGTTTTCTTAGCGCCTCTTATCTTCAATTTGATTATTCTTCCCGAGTAACCCCGTTTTACCGGTTCGAGATCGATTATGTGTCCGAAATCGATTCCGCTTTTTTCTTTTATTATCGATGAAAGTTCGTCCTGGGAATATTCAACTTTCCATCTGAAGAATTCAGTTTGTCTGTCGTAATCGTTCAATACCTGCTGAAGTATTTTTGCGTCGGCGGTATTGCAGAATGCGTGAGGCGAAATGTTTATCCACTTCTCGGCGTTTTTTTCTTTTGTCAGGTCGTATTCGATGCCGTCGATTTCGAATTTATAATCCGTAATTGATACTAGATATCTCACTCTGATCGGTTCCCATACATTTTCGTACGATTCGGTAATGCCGCCGCAGCATTTCGAATAACGCGTGTCGCATACTTTGTCTTCGTACGTCAACACAATGCCTCTTGTGTTTTCAACGGCGTTGTAAACGTTTTCGTTTATTATTCTCGTAATCCCCTGATATCGCTGGCAATGGTCGTCCGAACAAAAATCGTAATTCTGATGATTTGTAGAATCGTACCATCTGATGATTTCGTCGTCGGAAATCAATTCGTTGACATGCTTTGTCGTTTCTTTTTTCTTTTCGAGCTGGGAGAGAATCCAGCTGCGTGAAATTACGGCGTGAGCTTTGAGCAATTCCGGGGAGCTGTTGGCGTTCATTTCCGATGCGATAACGCTCGCCAGATATTCTTCCAGGGGAATAATATTGACGGCGGTTATATTGCCGTCTTCAATAAAGAGTCTGAGAGTTCCTCTGAAACGTTGTCTTTCTTTTTTCTGCCAGTGAAAATTTTTTCCTATAACTACATCGTAAAGAACGAATGACTCGATATCGATATCGTTCGGAGTGAAAATTATTTCGTCTGATTTGCCGGCTTTTTTGTCGTCTTTATAAACTGCGATTTTTCCTTCTTCCAATACGGCTTTGTAATTCCCGCTGCATTTGTCTGTGCCGAAATTGCTATTGAATTCACCGTAGAGGTCGAAACGGATTTCTTTAGAGGCGAGTATTCCGATATTTATTTCCGGCTCTGTCATCTTAGAGTTTCTTTATTTTTCATTCGGAAATATAGCAATGTTTTTTCAAATCCCGGGTTACTGTTTTTATCCATTCGGATTTTTTATAATTATGTTAAATACGCCGCGAGGCTTTCTTAAGGTAATGCGGAATAATGGAGAGGACTAAATAAGTTAGGGTAAAGGCAGGAAATTTTTAAAAAAGGATTGAAATTCCCATTTTCATTCATTACATTTGCAGAGAATTATAAGAGCCAGCCAAAAGCTGCCGTAATATTAAAGAACCTACCCGGTTCTGTGTACTTGAAAAAGTTTTTTATAGAGATTTAAAAATGAAACAAAGATATAATCTAAATCGTCACGGCAGATATATTCGGTACGCAGAAGAAATCATCCCGTTATGCATTATTGCTGCGATTAAAAGCATACGCACGCTACGGCGTTAATGCCGTAATCTACATTTTTAATAGAAATTTAACCTCTCTAGTAAATAATTACCAGTAAGTTTGAGAGATATAAAGGAGAAACAGATGGGGAACAATTATTTATATAGCGCTGACGGGCGTTTGAAAAAGAACGCATTATACGATCCGAAATTCGAAAGGGACAATTGCGGCGTCGGATTCATAGCAAAACTTGACGGAATACCGACGCATAAGGTGGTCGAAGATGCGATTAATATTTTGGTTAATCTGGAGCACCGCGGCGCTCTGGGCGGCGATAAATCGACCGGAGACGGCGCAGGTATTATGATTGATATCCCCGACCGTTTTTTCCAGGACGAAGCTCCTTCGGCGGGCATTAAATTGCCGGCATACGAAGATTACGCCGTCGGTATGGTGTTCCTTCCCGCCGATAACGTATTGGCGGATAAATGCAAAAAGATTTTCGAAAAGTATGTGCTCGAGGAAGGATGCGATATGCTCGGCTGGCGGGATGTTCCTGTCGATAGCAGCGCAATAGGTCAACTTGCAAAGTCGACCGAACCCCGGGTTGTTCAGATTTTCATACATCGCGGAAAAATAAACAAGGAAGCTTTCGAAAGAAAACTTTATGTAATAAGAAGGCAGGTGGAAAAAGAAGTCGACGCTTTACCCGAAGATACATCTCAATTTTACGTTACGAGTCTTTCTTCTAGCAGACTGGTTTATAAAGGACTTTTGACTGCAAATCAATTGCCCCGCTACTATCCCGATTTGTCAGACGAAAGATTTCAATCGAAATTTGGCGTAGTTCATCAGAGATACAGCACAAATACACAGCCTACGTGGAATCTGGCTCAGCCTTTCCGGTTTCTTGCCCACAACGGCGAAATCAATACGTTGAGCGGCAACATTAATCGAATGAAAGCCAGGGAATTTACGCTTAAGTCCGAATTGTTCGGCGACGACATTGAAAAAATAAAACCGATTATTGTCGAAAGCGGAAGCGATTCGGCAATCTTCGACAATGTGCTGGAACTACTCGTAATGGGCGGACGCTCTATACCTCATGCGATGATGATGATGGTGCCCGAAGCCTACGGTCCGAAAATCCAGATGAGCGAAGATAAAAGAGCGTTTTACGATTTCCACTCGGCTATTATGGAACCGTGGGACGGTCCCGCCGCGATTGTATTTACCGATTCGAGATTCCTTGGCGGAATACTCGACAGAAACGGATTGAGACCTGCGCGCTATTCAATCACAAAAGACGGTATGGTTGTGCTCGCCTCCGAAAGCGGAGTCGTCGAATTCCCGCCTGAAAAAATAATTAAAAGAAGCAGGCTCTCTCCGGGCAAAATGCTTTTGGCTGATTTTAAACAAAACAGAGTTGTGCCGGATAAAGAAATTAAAGCAAAAATATCGCGGCAGAAGCCTTACAGAAGATGGATTAAAGATAATATAATTACTCTGAGAGGACTCTTTACTCCTGCAAGCGCGCCCGAAGTTGAGAACGAAGAATCCCTTCTCCGAAAGCAACACGTATTCGGTTATACGGAAGAAGAATTGAAATTAATAATAACGCCGATGGCTTCGCGAAGCCAGGAACCTGTCGGCTCTATGGGCAACGATACGCCGCTTGCAATATTGTCGAACAGACCTAATCTTTTGTTTTACTATTTCAAACAGAGATTTGCGCAAGTTACGAATCCGGCTATCGATCCGCTGAGAGAAGAGTTGGTAATGTCGTTGGAGAGCTTTGTCGGAGGCGAAGGCAATCTCCTGGAGGAAAGTCCGGAAAATTTCAGAGGATTCAAATTTCCACATCCCGTTTTGACTCCCGAAGATCTGAAAAAGATAGAACATGCAAATCATCCCAATATAAAAGTAAGTTACATCGACATCCTCTTCGACAAAAAAGGAGGGGATAAAGCGCTCGAAAGAGAGCTGAACAATATATTTGAAACCGCTGCCGAGAAAATAAAAAACGGCAGTACGGTTATCGTATTGACAGATAAAAACGTGGACGAAAACAGAGCGCCAATTCCCTCGCTGCTGGCGGCTTCGGGTCTTCATCATTACTTGATACGTAACGGATTGAGAACCAAGACTAGTATAATAGTCGAATCGGGCGAAGTTAGGGAAGTGATGAATTTTGCGCTTTTGATTAGCTACGGCGTCGACGCTATTTGTCCGTATCTCGCGCTAAACACAGTGAGATATCTTGCGGAGAATAATTTCCTTGAACAAAAACTGAAGCCCGAAGAAGCAATTGATTCTTACATTATTGCCGTTAAGAAAGGTTTGCTTAAAACCATGAGCCGTCTGGGCATTTCGACGCTTCACAGTTATTTTGCCGCTCAGACATTCGAGGCGATCGGTTTGAGCAAAGATCTGGTTGAAAAATATTTTACCGGCACTATAAATCGCCTCGGCGGCATCGACCTCGACGATATTCAAAAAGAAGCCATAATAAGACACAGCGCGGGATTTCCCGAAAAAGGCAATCCGGAAAATCTGCTCTCCGCAGGAGGCGAGTATTCGATTCGTTTGAACGGCGAAAAACATTTCTGGAATCATGACTCGATATCGAAACTTCAACTTGCGACAAGAACCGACGACTACGAAGTGTTTAAAGAATTTACAAGGATTGTCAACGAAGGCGAGAACAGCCCTGTTGCGATCAGGAAAATGCTCCGGTTCAAAAAGAGAAATCCGATTCCGATTGATGAGGTCGAGCCTGTCGAAAGCATAGTCAAAAGATTTGTCGTTTCGGCAATGTCGTTCGGTTCGATCAGTAAAGAAGCGCATGAAACTATAGCAATTGCGGTTAACAGAATCGGGGCAAGAAGTAATTCCGGCGAAGGCGGCGAAGATATGGCGCGGAATAAAGTCGATGCAAACGGCGACACCGCCCGATCGAAAGTTAAACAGGTGGCTTCGGGACGTTTTGGCGTTACGCCGGAATACTTGTTGAGCGCCGAGGAATTACAGATTAAAATTGCTCAGGGCGCTAAACCCGGCGAGGGAGGGCAGTTGCCGGGCCATAAAGTTACTCCC
The DNA here is from genome assembly GCF_049325435.1 of Melioribacter sp. NCBI lineage: Bacteria > Pseudomonadati > Ignavibacteriota > Ignavibacteria > Ignavibacteriales > Melioribacteraceae > Melioribacter > Melioribacter sp. Next base: position 275,739 of record NZ_JBMOLD010000002.1, read on the forward strand.
GAAATCGCCAGAGTGCGTCATACGACCCCGGGCGTTACTCTGATTTCGCCTCCGCCCCATCACGACATTTATTCGATTGAAGATCTGGCTCAATTAATTTATGATTTGAAATGCATTAATCCCAACGCCAAAGTATCGGTTAAACTCGTTTCCGAGTCGGGCGTGGGCACGGTAGCGTCCGGCGTCGCAAAAGCGAAAGCGGATATTGTTCTGATTTCGGGATACGAAGGCGGCACGGGAGCTTCGCCTCTTACATCGATTAAACATACGGGAATTCCTTGGGAAATCGGTCTTGCAGAAACCCATCAGACTCTTATTCACAATAAGCTGCGGGACAAAATAAGAGTGCAGGTTGACGGTCAAATAAAAACAGGGCGCGACCTTGCTATTGCAACTTTGCTGGGCGCCGAAGAATACGGATTCGCGACTTCCGTATTGATAACAATCGGATGCGTTATGTTGAGAAAATGTCATCAGAATACCTGCTCCGTAGGTGTGGCTACCCAGGATCCGGCGCTCAGAGCGAGATTTTCCGGAAAGCCCGAATATATCGAACGTTTCTTTAGATTCCTTGCTCAGGATTTCAGAGAAGTAATGGCTGAACTCGGATTCAGGACTGTAGACGAAATGGTGGGACATACCGAACTGCTGGAATTCAGTCCTCCGCCGGATTTATGGAAAGCGCAAAAGTTCGATCTTAGACCGCTTCTCGATTCAATGGTCGACACTGCGGGAAAATGTTGTATGGTGAATATGCCCAACCGGGTGGAAGTTTATGACGAAGAATTTGTAGATAAATTAAAACCTGCGATTGAAGAAATGAAACCCGTTGAATTGGAGCTGCCGATCAGAAATATTCACAGAACTGTCGGCGCCAGATTGAGCGGTTATGTTGTCAAAAAACACGGCTCCAAAGGATTGCCCGAGGACACAATAAAAATTAATTTCAAAGGTTCGGCGGGTCAAAGCTTTGGGGCATTCTTGTCGCCCGGAATTACATTCAGACTCGAAGGCGACGTGAACGATTATATGGGAAAAGGAATGGCTGGCGGAAGAATAGTCGTAGTTCCTCCCGCAAACGCAGGATTCGCTCCGCACGATAATGTGATTTGCGGAAACGTCGCGCTCTACGGCGCTACGGGCGGAGAAGTCTTTATTAACGGAAAAGCAGGCGAAAGATTTGCTATAAGAAACAGCGGGGCTACAGCGGTAGTGGAAGGTATCGGAGACCACGGCTGCGAATATATGACGGGCGGTACGGTCGTTTGTATCGGATCTACGGGTAAAAACTTTGCGGCTGGAATGAGCGGCGGAATTGCTTTCATATATGACGAAACTCAACTCTTCGATACCAAATGTAATCTCGATATGGTCGATTTGGAAAGCGTATGGGACAAAAACGACAAACTTTTCCTTAGAACAATGATTGAAAAACATTATTATTTTACAAACAGTCCAAGGGCTAAAATGATACTGGAAAGATGGGAATCGAGCCTCCCGCTTTTTGTTAAAGTAATTCCGATCGAGTATAGAAAAGTGCTCGAAAGAATGAAATTGAGCGAACATGCGGATGTAGAAACGGTAGCCGCTACCGAGGAGGTGTACGATGGCTAAAGCAACGGGATTCCTGGAATATAACAGAGAAAATCCTCAAAAATTACCTCCCGAGGAAAGAATCAAGAATTTCAAAGAATTCGAAATTCTTTTGCCGGAGGATAAATTAATAAAGCAGGCAGCGCGTTGTATGGACTGCGGAATTCCGTATTGCCATTCTTACGGCTGTCCTGTAAATAATCGCATTCCGGATTGGAACGATATGGTATACAAAGGTCACTGGAAAAAGGCTTTGGATCTGCTCCATTCGACCATTAATTTCCCCGAGTTTACCGGACGCGTTTGTCCCGCTCCTTGCGAAAAGGCATGTACGTTGTCAATTAATATCGAGCCGGTAACAATAAAGCATATTGAACTTGAAATAGTAGAAAAAGGCTGGAAAGAAGGATGGATTAAACCTCAGATGCCGGTTTATAAAACAGGTAAAAAAGTCGCCGTCATCGGATCGGGTCCGGCGGGTCTTACAGCCGCTCAGCAATTGATTCGAGCCGGGCATAATGTGGTGGTCTTCGAAAAGAGCGACAGAATCGGCGGTCTGTTGAGATACGGTATTCCGGACTTTAAGCTTGAAAAGTGGGTCATCGACAGACGCATTGAACAGATGAAAGCCGAAGGCGTAGTTTTCGAAACCGAGGTAAATGTGGGTATCGACATTTCGGCAAATTATCTTAAAAGGACGTTCGACGCCATAATAATTGCGGCGGGATCTACCGTGCCCCGCGATTTGAATATTCCGGGAAGGGACTTAAACGGAATCCATTTTGCAATGGAGTATTTGACTCTGCAAAATAAAATTAACGCGGGCGATAATATACCGGAAGAAAAACGGATTACAGCCAAAGACAAAAACGTTGTGGTTATCGGAGGCGGCGACACGGGTTCCGACTGTGTGGGAACAGCTCGTCGTCAGGGCGCAAAATCGATTACACAGGTCGAAATTCTTCCTCAACCGCCTAAAGAAAGAACGCCGTATAATGCCTGGCCGACCTGGCCGAGAATTCTTTATACTTCAACGTCTCATGAAGAAGGCTGCGAACGGCTCTGGTCGCTTTCGGCAAAAGAATTTATCGGGAAAGAAGGCAAAGTTAATAAAATTAAATTCAGCAAATTAAAATGGACCGAGCCGGATAAATACGGCAGGTCTTCATTCGAGGAAATTCCTGGCGAAACCCTGGAACTCGACGCCGACCTCGTTTTGCTTGCAATGGGTTTTCTCCATGTGGAGCACGGGAAGCTGGTTAATGACCTGAATCTGAAAACCGACGAACGCGGTAATTTAATTGTGGATAAAAATTTAATGACGAGCGAAAATAAATTCTTCGCTGCCGGAGATTCCGTTTCGGGAGCTTCGCTCGTCGTCAGAGCGTTCAATCAGGGCAGAAGAGTGGCTCAAGCCGTTAATGATTATCTGAAATAAATTATGGGACTGCCTCGACTGAGGCAGTCTTTTTTTATTGCCTGTCGATTACTTCGATTTCGTATACCAGCGTGGAGTTGGGAGGAATAACAAATCTTTTGCCGTTAACGGTTCGCATGCTTGCGAGGTGCAAAAAGAATTTGGGTGAGCGAAGCGAACTGCAAAGACGCTGTTAGGTGCCGTTTTCATTTATTTTACTCTTTACCTCAAATGCTAATCTATATAAACGATAAATATGGTAGCATAAAGAATCGAACTCTTTAACATTTATATGGATATTCCATTTTCGATCATTAAATTGAATGATATTAAAGTCATCACTGATTTTGAACGAACCATGACAAAGTGAATTGCGTATATGTTGTGCTAATGTATCCTCACTCTTATTCCTGCAGCCAGCACGAAATACCTCTTTATACACTTTTAGACAAGAACTGTTGTCAACTCTATCAAGTCCTCGTTCTAGTATATCGCTCCTCATATAGACAAAAGTGATATATGCTCTGAAAACGATAATGGAACTCCAACGTATTCCTTCAATGTAAGGAGCCGGTATCTCTTTTAGGCCACCTCTTACAATATCGACATCCAAACCTGATAGAAGTTTTGTGACTCCAAAGCATGAGAAGGCGGTATTATATTTATCTATGCTTATAGATAGTTTATATTTTTGAAGTTCGTTTTTGAGTTTATTGTCGCTAACTTGATTTAACTTCTGTATTATATTGTTGATAGTAGTCATCTAAATCCTCCTATGACTTTGCTTGTGAAAATGGCGTCTAACAATGCTCCTGCCGTAATAACCGTATATTCCGTACGCCAATGACGAGGGTAATATTATAATTCTCTTTTCGCCTTTTTTCATCAACGGTATGTATTTGTTTAATCCCGGATTGATATTAGTTTTGCCGGGTGCGAAATAAAAATCTTCCGCATAGTCAGAAATTCCCGGTAATCCGAGAGAATCGGAATAAAATTTCTGTTCGTTTAAAAGATGAAAACCGGAATATCTTACTTTTATTTTGTCAACCGCGCCGATATCATCATCGGCTCCCTCGTTAATTATTAAATGTCTTGAACCGTCGTCGTAAGTTTCTATTCCGGGAAACAGTTTGTTTATTTTTTCTTCTTCGAGTTTCTTTTTTAATTTTTCTTCTTCCCGAACTCGTTTACGAGCCTGCTCAAGCAGAGTCAGAAATGAATCGGTCGTTGGTCTGAATTTATTTGCATCATCTCCTATTCTGATAATCTGAACGCGTTTGATAGTGTCTCCTTCCGTAATTTTATAGACAACGTCCATTCCTTCTTCAACTTCGCCGAACAAAGTATAATTTCCGTCAAGATACGACCTGTCTGCCAAAGTTATATAAAACTGGCTGCCGTTTGTGTGTGGACCGGCATTTGCCATGCCGACCATTCCGGCTTTGTTGTGATGCAATTCCGGACTTATTTCATTCGGGAATTCATATCCGGGACCTTCGGCTCCCGTAACGGGTTTGCCGGCTTGTATAACATGCCCCGGGACAACACGATGCCATATCGAGCCGTTGAAGTAAGGAACTCCTTCAGGCAATTCGGAATTTTTGATTGTTCCTTCTGCAAGTCCAACGAAATTAGAAACGGTAAGAGGAGCTCGCTTGTAGTCTAGGTTTATTAAAATTCTGCCTTTATTTGTGTTTAGTTCCGCATAGAGTCCGTCGGGAAGGAATGCGCCTTCGCGCGAAATTAAGGAATCCATATTGGCTGTTTGATAAGCGGCGAGGGCAATTATAAGCGACGAATGTTTTTGCGCCGACGGGATCACTTCGTTATAAGTGTCAAATATCGAATGCCATGTCCGTCTGTATACGTGCGGACCTCTAAGAATAAGCCAGGGAGCGGGAACGCCGTTCATTACGAAAGAATGGCTGTCGGTGCCTCCTCTGCCTGCGCGTCTGAATTTGGGTATAGTATCGAGTGAAAACGGATATTCAAACTTGAGTTCTTTTATCGGATTTAAAACGCCTTCAACTTGCTTTAATATCGATTCGGGCAGTCCAAAAGCGACTAGCGGATTTGTGCCGCCGTCATTGTTAAACATTATGGAAATCTTATCGAGCGTATATTTGTTCCTCTCGACCCACGATTTGGAGCCGACAAGACCTCTTTCCTCTGCGGCGTACAACTGTATCATGATTGAACGTTTCGGCTTTGCGCCCGCCGCGCTCAATAATCGTATCGCTTCCATCATTCGCGCTACGCCGGAGCCGTTGTCGATAGCTCCGGTAGCGCCGTCAAACGAATCGAGATGCGCTCCGAGTATTACGTATTCATCGGGTTTTTCCGAGCCTTTTAGAATCCCTATGACGTTATGATATTTAACGGGTCCCCGATAAAAATGATTCCTGACGTCGAATTGGAGTTTTACAATTTTATTCTCTTGCAGTAAATTAAATATCTCGTCATACTGCTCGTCTAATAATTTAATATCCGGTAAAACAGGAAGATTATCCCAGGAATCGACGCAACGCGATTCGAGAAGTCTCAACGGGAACGGCGATTTCTGAATCGTGCCCAGAGAGCCTGCATTTATCAAATTTTTTGTAATTATTGAAATCGAATCTCTGTCGCGCGCCCAACCGTTATTTTCTCCTTCTATCAAAACCCACTTGCCTGCCGCCATATCTTTCAAACTCGAACTGTGAATGATTACCGAGTCGGGCAGGTAAATTGCACATCCTTCCTGAATCCCTTTTGTGGGGGCGGTATATGAAGGAGTTCCGAATGTAAGGTTCTTTTCGTAAGGCTCAATCATCTTTCCGAACCAGGGACCTCTGTCGAATCCCACAGGCATTTCTCCCACTTCGTCCAGATAAGCGTCGAGTCCCCATTCTTTGAATTTGTCCAGAGCCCACAAAGCTGCGTTTGTATATGCATTTGAGCCTGTAAGTCTGCCCCCGAACACATTGCAAAGATAATGTTGATGCTCCATTACCCGGTTGTCTTCTGTGCCCAGTTTGTAGATTTTGTTAAATACCGAATCGGTCTGGGAAAAAGAATCGAATGACGTTAGAAAGATTAAATAAAATAAAACGGCTGACCGGAGTATTCTTTTCATATTTGTATTCCCGTATAATTTGACACGATGCAATATAATTATTTCCGGTTTTGTTATGAAAATTAATTGAGGAATGTTTATTTTCAGGAAGGGCATAAGTAAATAGCAGGGCAATGAAACAGTGGAAAAAGCTAATCGTCTTTCTTTTTCCCGTTGTTACGAATATTACGGCTCAAAATCTGATTATAAGCGAAATAATGTTCCGTCCTTCCGAGAGCAACGGAGAATTCATAGAACTCTTCAATAAGTCTTACACGGAAACGTACGATTTAACGGAATTCGGCATTAAATATCACACATCTTCGGCGGATTATTTGCTGCCCCTTAAAAACGGAAATTTGCTTTCTCCGAGGAGCTATGCGGTCATACTCGAAGGAGATTATGATTTCGCTGCAGGCGAGTATATGAAATTGATTCCCGATACCGTCATTATAATGACAATCGACGATAATGCGTTTGGCAGTTCCGGTATGTCGAATTCTTCGGACAGGGAAGTGTCGATTGTGGATAAGAACGGTAACATAATCGACAGCCATATGTATATCGCGGATAATTCTGCGGGGTACTCCGATGAATTGATAAGCGTCGACGAAAATCTCGGCTGGGAAAATTCTTTAATAATCGGCGGTACGCCGGGCAGAAAAAATTCTGTGTCTCCGGTGGAATATGATCTCTGTTTATGCAGCTTGTCTCTATCGCATACCGATCAAATGATTGGGAAGAATATAGTTTTTACGATTGTCGTCCGCAACGGCGGTTTGAAAGAATCGAATGAATTTATTCTGAAAGTCTTGGCATCCAAAGGCGATTCGGTTACGAACGAAATATTTTACGAAACTTATTCAAATCTTAATCCCGGCGATTCGCTGTATATTAATTTCAATTACGCATTTACACAATCGGGAGTTTACAATGTTACCGCGCTCATTGTTAGCGACTACGACGAAACGAGTTCAAACAATACCGCGGATATCGAAATTAGGATTTTCGAACCGGAGGCAAATTATAACGATATCGTCGTCAACGAGATTATGTACGCTCCGGCAGACGAGGAGCCCGAATGGTTGGAACTTTACAATAATTCATCGGATACGCTGAATATTAAAGGCTGGTTCGTCGCCGACAGTAAATCTTCGGTTTTGTTGACGTATGAAGATTGCTATCTTTATCCGGAATCCTATGTCGTCATTACGAGAGACTCATCCTTGAAAGAGTTTTACAAACACGAATTCAATATGCTGTTAACAAATCTCCCGTATTTAAATAACGGCGGCGACGAAGTTATCTTAAAAGATAATTATAAAAACGTCATAGACAGCGTTTATTATAACGGCGAATACGGGGGAGTTAACGGAAAATCGCTCGAGCGAATAAATGCAGGGATGCCTTCAAATCAATCGACCAATTGGGGCGCATCAAAAAGCAAGTCGAACGGTACGCCGGGAGCAGTTAATTCGTTGTCGCCGAAAGAGTACGACGTTAAACTCGATACGGTAATCGTGAAAAATCCTTTTCAATTAATTAATAATCTTTCCGAAATAACGGTAACGGCGAAGAACGTCGGCAATTCGGCGATTGACAAGTACGCTATTGAGCTTTATAACGGGAATAACGAAAAACTAGACGAATGCTTCCTGCAATTTTTACAAGCAAATGAAAACGGAACCTGCTCTTTCGAAATCGTCGAAAATGAAGCCGGGAGGCATGAATACTATTGCGTCGTATTTAGCGAAACAGACCAGTTCCACGATAACGACACGCTCTTCTTTTCAATCGACTACGTCGATAAATTACTTAACGGAAACGACCTTGTAATTAACGAAATTATGTACGCGCCGAATCCGCCGGAGCCTGAATGGATTGAGATATTTGACAATACGTCGGAAGAAATAAATTTGAAAAAAATCGAATTGGTTGTAGGCGATAAACGGTTTGAGTTGTCCGCCGCGGATTATTTGATAAATCCCGGAGATTACCTGCTTGTAAGCAACGACTCTTCGATTGCCGGGATTTATACGGACGTAAAAATAATATTTACTGATTTTAGTTATTTAAGAAACAGCGGCGAGAAACTAAAGCTCGTTGATTCGCTCGGCAGAACGATCGATTCCGTCTTCTATAATTCCGCCTGGGGCGGCAGGAGCGGTAAATCGCTTGAAAGGATTGACGCTTTTCGCAGCGGCTCGGATTCGTTGAATTGGAGAGAATCGAAAGACGCCAACGGTTCTACTCCGGGCAAAAAGAATTCAAACGCAATTAAAAATTATGACGTCAAAATCGACAACGTGAATATTATGCCCAAACATCCCGTTGTCGGAGAAAAGATGGGGCTGACTATATACTTGAACAATGCCGGTCGCGAACCGCTCGAAGGTAATCTTATGGTTTATATGATAACAAACGGCAAGAAAGAAAAAATAATATCCGAATATCTGAAGGTTTATGAAACGAGTATCCTGAACTACGATTCCCTGTTCCGGATTTCAAAACCCGTTGATTTGGAAATCTTATTCTATTCCGTTTACGATGAAGATGCGACGAACAATTGTTACTACGTCGATATTATCCCGGGATATTTACCCGGCTCGCTTCTGATCAATGAAATAATGTTTTATCCCTCGGATGAAATGCCCGAATGGATTGAATTATATAATAATTCGGAAAGCATAATTTATCTGAATGAATTTACCGTTAACGACAGGTATACGAACGTTTCCGTAATTAAAATAGATAGTTCTTTTGTTAAACCGCGCGAGTATTTGATCATTGCCGCAGATTCTTCTTTTTTCGAATATTATGATGTGGAGGCGAATGTTGCCGTTACGGGCTTGCCTGTTTTGAATAACGACAGCGACGCCGTTGTAATAAAAGACGCGCGAGGCGTTACAATCGATTCCGTTTTTTATCATCCTTCCGGCGTCAAAAAAGCAGGCGTTTCCTATGAAAAACGCAGCGCCGAGCTGGAGAGCAACGATTCGCTCAATTGGAAATTTTCGCGGGATTCGTCGGGCGCCACTCCGGGAAGAAAAAACAGCGTCTGTTTGAACAGACGCGACCTTGCAGTTGGCCGCATCTGTTTCGATAAGGATTATGCGAAATCCGACGACCCGGTAAGAATCTGCTGCGATGTGATTAATAAAGGAACCGAGAACGCAAACAACTTTATCGTCGAAATATTCGCTGCGAAAAACGGAGCGTACGAATTACTGGAAAGATTTATATATGATCTCTTGTCCCCGTTCGATACGGTTACGATATGTACGGAAGAAAAATATCCTGCGCAAGACAACTCCGATCTGATGGCGAAAATTATTTACCTGTACGACGAAGACATAACCGACAACGAACGGAAATCTAAATTAACATTCGGGTATAAAAAAGGCGCATTGGTAATTAACGAAATTATGTATAATCCAAGCGGGAACGAGCCGGAATGGATCGAAATTTTCAACGCTACGGAAAATGAAATTAATTTGAAAAACTGGGTCCTGTCGGATATAATTCCCGAGCCCGGAAGGCAAATTAAGGTTAATGAAGATATTTATATAACCCCTTTCCAATACCTTGTTCTTTGTCCGGAAGGATATAATAAATATCCCGAAGGAGCTGTTCCCCTTTCCGAATTCCTTTTGCTGAATAATGCCGAAGACGGCGTTGTTATTTACGATCCGTACGGGAATGATATAGACAGTGTCTATTATAAGTCGGGCTGGGGCGGTAAAAGGGGAATTTCGCTCGAAAAAATTTCACCTTATGTCGACGGCAGCGATTCTGCAAACTGGTCGTTATCTTTATCGCCGGCAGGTTCTACTCCGTCGGCTGAAAATTCTATTGTTAATTTACCGGCTATAGAAAATCGTCAGATTGTAATCAACGAAATACTGTACGATCCGGCTGAAAGTAATTCCGAATTCATAGAACTGTTTAATAATTCTGATGAAAATCTACAGGTCGGCGGTTTGTCAATCGAAGGGCATAATGATTTCCGTTTCGTAAATGAACTTACCGTAATCTCACCTGGTGAATATTTTTTGTTGGCGAATGACTCTGCTTTGATTGACTACTACGGAACGGAGGCAAAACTTTTCGTAGATAAATCTTTTTCGCTGCCTAATGAAGGAGCCGTTATTAAACTTGTAGATTTTTACGGCAATTTGATCGATTCGCTCCGCTACAATCCCGAATGGCACAGCCCTTTAATCAACAATACAAAAAACAAATCGCTCGAGCGCATTAATCCTTTTATATCGTCGACCGACGAAAACAATTGGAGCACTTCCGTAAATTCAAGAGGAGTTACGCCGGGCAGGGAAAATTCGATTTATACGAAAGGAACCGACGCCGAGGAGGAAGTTACAATTTACCCGAATCCTTTTTCGCCGGATGGCGACGGGTATGAAGATTTTACTACGATTACGATTAAACTGAACAATAAAATCGGACTCGTTAGAATCCGTATTTTCGACAGCAAAGGCAGACCTGTAAAAACGCTGGAGAAAAGCCGTCCCGCAGGTCCCGAAACCGTAATTGTTTATGACGGGCTCGACGATAATTACAAACATCTCAGAACGGGAATTTATATTCTTTTAATCGAAGTAATCGACGAATACGGCGCGACTACGGTCTTCAAAAAGCCTCTCGTATCGGCGAGAAAATTGTAACAGGGAAATGAGAAAATTTTCTTATTTTTGCCTCTGAAATTAAGCGAGGTAATATTGTCGATATCGAGAGAATTAAAAAACATCTGGCAACCCAAGCTGCTCAATAAAAGCTTTAGAAACAGATTTTTTCTTTCGATGGCAATATTGATTACGGTTCTTTTGAGTCTGGCAAAATTCTTGGTTTATAACGAGAAACGGCCCGGAACGGAAATTTACGACCCTGTGCTGACGCTTTTTACGCCGGTCGACGTAACATGGATTACTTTTTTTCTTCTTTATTTTTCGGTGATTGTAATGCTCGTCTGGTTGAGCTTTCATCCGGAAATTTTTTTGCTCGCAATCCAATCATACAGTTTTGTGGCTCTATTCCGTCTTATTACCATCTACCTGCTCCCGCTCGAAGCAATTCATACAATCATCCCTTTAAAAGATCCGTTCGTGGAATTCTTCGGCGACGGACATACTTTTTTAAAAGACCTCTTTTTTTCGGGACATACAGCCACAATGTTTCTCTTTTTTCTGGTTACCACAAACAAAAAACTAAAGAGAATATTTTTTGTAGTTACGATTCTCGTTGCAATTTGTGTGTTAATTCAGCACGTGCATTATACGGTTGACGTTTTTTCCGCTCCCTTTTTTGCTTATACTTCCTACAGATTGGCATTCCTGATAAACAGCCGCGACAGAAATTCTTAATCGAATTTGAATTTTTCTTACGTTGCCGTCGTTTAATAGTTATTCAAACAACGACGGTAAGATGATTACGGAAGGTATTTATTTCCATTATTTGAATTCATTGCTCGAAGGCGACAAAGCTGCATGTAAAAGCATAGTCGAAGAATTGCTTGCAGATGGAGAAAGCATTAAAGAGATATATCTGGGATTGTTTCAGAGGTCGATGTATCGAATCGGTCAAATGTGGGAAAGGGAAAGGTGCTCGATAGCAGACGAGCATATTGCAACAAAGATTACCGAAGCGCTGGTTGATTGGTCTATAGAAGCGTCGAAATGCAAAAACAAAAAAGACAAAAGCGTTGTGATTGCGTGTATCGACAAAGAGTATCACGAACTCGGGGCAAAAATGGTCGCCGGCTATTTCGAAATCAACGGTTGGAATTCGACATTCCTCGGTTCTTCCACTCCCCTCGGCGAGATTATCCGTTTGATCGGGAAAAAACAACCGGACGTAGTCGGTATTTCGATCAATTTTTATATGAATATTCCTCGACTGACAAAATTGGTTTCGATGATAAAATCGGATTTTCCCGAACAGGAAATTATAGTGGGCGGTCAGGCGCTTGCCGGCAAGGATATCAATAACCTCACCGGCTATAGCGATATTAAATATATAGCGTGTTTAAATCAGCTTGACGAATATCTGTCTCACTATTAACTTTTAATTATAAGCAATTCTTTCTGTCGTTCGGATAAAAATTCGCATCCGTCCGAATTTACGAGAACCATTTCTTCCACTGTGGCGATGCCGTATTTGTCCACGGTCAATCTCGGTTCTATTGTGAATACGTTGCCGGCTTCGATTTTTAGCGTTGGCAGATTTCCGTACCTTTCCCATTTCGGTCCGAGCAAAGCGCCTCCGTCGTGAACCGCTCTTCCTACCTGATGGCCAAGTCCGTGCGGGAATTCGTCGTATCCGTTGATTTGGATATAATTTCTCGCAATCTGATCGATTTCCCAGCCTTCTTTGCCCGGTTTTAATTCCCGAGCCGCTTTTGTTATCGATTCCACAATTACATTAAATCCTCTCGCTACTTCTTCCGGCGGATTGTCCTCGCCCGGTTTCAGAACGTACCATGTGCGCTGGAGGTCTGAGCAATAGCCGTTTATTTTAATTCCGAAATCCATGTTGATAATATGCCCCGGTTCAATGGCTCTGTCGGTAGGTCCTGAATGCGCTCCGGCGGTATCCGGTCCAGTAAATACGGAAGGACAGTATTCGCCGTCCCAAGCCAATTCGAATCCTCTTTCTTTAACGAGATTTTGGACGAATGCCGCGACCTGCTTTTCGGTAATTCCGGGTTTCAGAAATTTTGTAACTTCGTCGAATATTTTGAGCGTTTCGGCGATTGCCTCTTTAATCAGTTTAATTTCCGAAGGCGATTTTCTGCCGCGCAATGCGGCTACAATATCTTCCGACGAGACGAATTTCTTCGGATAGTCCGTCTCTTTGAATTGTTCCAGTAAATCAAGATATAAGCCGTGAGTAAGCCCGTCGGCGAGACTGGAATTAACCGAATAGTTAAGCGCAATTTTATTCGGCTTTATCGATTCGATAACGTCGGGAAATTTTTCTTTGATTGTTTTCAAATAAGGATGAATGTTCTTGTAGGTTCCTACGCTTTTCATATTTTCCAATTCGAGCGATCCGATAATAGCATGAGTGTCGCCGTTTTTTGTAATAATAAACGCCGATTGCCAAGTGGCGTTTGCGCCTACAATCATGTCGAGCATCGGGTCTCGCATATTTCCCGTCTCTCTGACGTAGGTCATCCACATGTCGATATTTTTCTCATTTAAAATTTTTGCCGCCTGATTGATTTTTTCCAGTATTAATTCTTTCTGCATTTGTGCCTCTGGTTTTGTAATTATCTTAATTTAAATTTATGAATAGAAATATTATCGGCAAAATTTATTCGGTAAAAATAAATTTAATTATGATTGGTAGCCGGAAGTGTAAAAGTAAACGTGGTTCCTTCGCCTACTCGGCTTTCAACGGAGATAGCGCCGCCGTTTTTTTCAACCATTTCTTTGCAGATTATTAAACCGAGCCCGCTCCCTTTTTCTTCGTTCGTGCCGTATGTGGAATGTTGTACGTCGAGACGGAATAATTTCGGAAGGTCTTCTTCTTTTATGCCTACGCCCGTGTCGCTGACGGAAACTTTAAAGAATTTGTCTTCTTTTTCGGCTTTCAATGTGATCTTGCCGCCGGGACGCGTGAATTTTATAGCGTTCGAAATAAGATTCTGAAGCACGGACGAAATCATATCCTCGTCCGCAAAAACCAATGCGTCGTTCGGTATTTCGTTGATGATATAAATATCCTTATTCTCGGCATTGTTGGACAATAACTTGATTACCCGCTCGGCTCTTTCGCGAAGTTTGAAATCGTGAGGTTCGTAATGAATTTTACCGGATTGAATTCTCGACCATTGTAACAGGTTTTCAAGTAATGCAAAGACATTCTGAGCGGCTTCGTTTATTTTATCGGCGAACATCACAATCTCTTCGCGGGTAAGGTCGTCGATATCGTCTCTGAGGAATTCGGAAAAACTGAGTAAAGCGCTGAACGGACTGCGCAGATCATGCGCAATGATCGAAAAAAATTTGTCTTTCGTAATAATCTGATTCTTTAATTCCTCTTCGGATTTTTTCAATTGTTTATTGACCGCTTCGAGCTGGAGCACCAGGTCTTTCAGTTTTTCTTCCTGTTCTTTGGCTTCTGTAATATCGCGAAGTATTCCTCGGTAGCCGACTATTTTTCCGTCTTTGTCCTTAACCGCAGTCGAAGTTTCCAGCACGGTGGCAATCTTGCCGTTGAGTTTCTTGATGCGCAATTCGAAATCTTTAACGAAACCGAATTTTTCCAGTTTCTTCTGAAATTCTTCTCTTATATGCGGATCGACATAGATATCGTTGACGATGTCGATTTTCCGGAGCATATCGTAAGAGTTGATTCCGAAGAATTCGAAACCCGCGGGATTCAAGTCGACGAATTGACCGTCAATCGTACTTTCGTAAACCACGTCTTTCAGTTCGAGGAAGAGTTCTCTGAACTTGCTTTCGGCTTCTCGTAATTTTTCTTCCGTTTCGATCAACTGAGTAAGGTCGCGGGCAATGCCTACATAAGCGACGGGATTGCCGTTTTCATCTTTGACAATCGACGTGCTCAGTTCGATTGTAAATTCGCTTCCGTCTTTACGTTTATTGATTATTCTGCCCCTCCATCCGCCTTGAAGCGTACTCGGATGAATTTGTTTTAATAATTCGGGGTCGTTTTTATCCGAGCGCAAAATATCGGTTTTCTGTCCTATTACCTCTTCCGGCTCGTAGCCGTATATTCTCGTAAAGGCTTTGTTTACGAAAATCAAACGGTCATTTAAATCCGTAATGCTAATCGATTCGTGAACGGAATTAATTGTATGCAGCATTAAATCTGCATCTTGGATATAATTCTGGACAGACCCCTGAGAAGAGTTGTCTTGTGACTTATTTTTATTCATCGAAAAAACTCAATGTCGGATTAAAATATAATAAATAAAGTTGTAAAAATAAATTTATATTTTATAACGCTCGGCGGCTCGTTTCAGTCTGTCCATTATTGCCAAACCGAGACCGGACGGCTCGACGGGCTCTGTTAATATCAAATCCACTTTCTCCTTTTCGAAATCGTGGAGGAACTTAAATAGATTTGCCGCCGCTTCGGCCATATTACCCGTTTCGCTCAATATTTTTTTTGAGTAAGAAGGCAGAATCGATTCGATTTCAGTATTGCTTTCTTTGAATAAGAGCAAGCCCGCTTTTCTATTTTTGAGCGAATTCAGAAAATTATTATTTGACATAATGGATTTATCAATAATGTAGAGCGGTATTTCAGGGGAGTAATGAAAAGGAAGTTGTCCGGGCGATTCGGGGGAGGTTTCGTTTTTGTCTCTTTTTTTCAAAACGCCTGTAATTTTTTCAATTTCTTCAATGGGAATTCCTCCGGGTCGAAGAATGGAGAAGATGCCGTCTCTGTAACCGATAATTGTGGATTCAAGACCCACTGCGCATTCCCCTCCGTCGAGTATGAAGAGATCGCTTCCCAATGATTTTTCAACGTGCTCGGCGTCTGTAGGGCTTAAGTGCCCGAATTTGTTGGCGCTCGGAGCCGCAATGGGACAACCCGATAATTCTATCAATTTCAAAGCAATTTCATTGCCCGGCATTCTGATTGCAACGGTGTCGTTCCCCGAAGTGACTATATCCGGCACTATTTCGTTCTTCGGCAGGACGAGAGTCAAAGGTCCCGGCCAAAATTTATCAATAAGTTTGTCGATAACAGGCTCTTCGTAAAAAACGTAATTTTTGAGAGCGCTTTTATCCGATATATGGAGAATAAGCGGATTAAAAGACGGCCGGTTTTTCTTTTCGAATATTTTAGCGACGGCAATCGGATTGAGTCCGTCGGCGCCGAGTCCGTATACTGTCTCTGTAGGAAAGGCTACGAGCTCTCCTTTTTTTATTAGCTCTGCCGCTTTTTGCAACGATTTGTCGTCGTATTTGTAGATGGGCATAAATTCATTAAATTTTAATGCGTAAAATAATAAGTTTACCGTTTAATTGATAATAAGCTACAGGACAAAAAATGCAAGAATTTTCTTTTCTTAAAAAATTCATTCGTCTTTTGGCCGACGAAAGCGGGGCTATAATAAAACAATATTATAAGACCGATATTAAGATCGAATCAAAAGAAGATGAAACGCCCGTTACAATTGCGGATAAAAAGTGCGAGGAGAGAATGCGCGAACTGATTATGAAGGAATTTCCCGACCATGGCATTCTCGGAGAAGAATTCGGCGAATTTAATCCGGACGCCGAATATAAGTGGATATTGGACCCTATCGACGGCACAAAAAGTTTTATTTGCGGCGTGCCGCTCTTCGGAACGCTGATAGCGCTTTTGAAAAACGGCGAGCCGATTTTGGGCGCGATAAATCATCCTGCGCTCAATGAATTTATTATCGGCGACAACGTCAGCGCCGAATGCAACGGCAAACCGGTCAAAATTAAGTTCAACGGCAATCTTTCGGAAGCGGTGTTGTTGACTACCGACCATAACAACGTCTCCAAGTACAGGGATGCCTCGGGATTCGAAATGCTGACCAAAATGGTTAAGCTTTATCGTACGTGGGGCGATTGTTACGGATATTCGTTGCTTGCGCAAGGGTATGCCGATATAATGATAGACCCGATGATGAGCAAGTGGGACCTGGCGGCGTTGATTCCGGTCGTCCGGGGCGCGGGCGGAAAAATATCCGATTTTTACGGCAACGACCCGATGAAAGGGGATAGTATTGTGGCTTCGAATAATTTACTCCATCCGAAAATTATTAAAATCCTGAATCCTTCGAATAATTGAATCATCTAATTCTTCGAATTAATAAAAAAATGGAGTAATATCTATGAACAATATTGTTGAAGGCACCGATTTCAATTTTCAGACAGAAGTGCTGCAATCCGACGTACCCGTATTGGTCGATTTCTGGGCGCCATGGTGCGGTCCGTGCCGAATGGTAGCTCCCGTAGTTGAAGAAATTGCAAACGAATTGAACGGTAAGTTAAAAGTGGTCAAAGTAAACACGGACGAAAATTACGGTGTGGCTTCGCAGTACGGAATTATGAGCATCCCGACGTTCGGTATTTTCAAAAACGGTAAAATGGTCGACGCTGTTGTAGGCGCGGTGCCCAAATACCATTTAATGTCCAAAATCGAACCCTATCTCGAAACTGCCAATTGACATAGACGGTTAATTTGTTATAAATAAAAAAACCCGATTGAAAAATCGGGTTTTTTGTTTAGGAGGTAGTATTGATATCTATTTAAGCTTCAACGATGGCGTCTACGGCGCATACTTCAACGCATGACTTGCAATCGTTGCACAATTCCGGGGCAATAAATGTATGATCTTCGGAAATTGGAGCTTTTGTTTCTCCGTTTACTGTGTATTCTTCGCCTGCATTGTAGATTGCGTTGTTTTCACATTCGTCCACACAGGCTGCGCAACTGATGCATTCGTCTGTAATAACCATAATAATTTCTCCTTTATTGAAAAATAACCGCTGAAGATTCATCAAAAATCTTGCCACTTGTTTTTGTCGGTGTACAATTAATTTTCGTCCAATTTTTTTTACAATTGATAAAATATCTCGAATGCCGCATAAATATTGAGAAAAAAAGATTTTCGTGTCTAATGTCAATATTGGACAAGTGGCTTTATAACGACAATGATTTATCCTTTTAATCCGTCTTTTTTTTATTTTGCGACATCATAAACTCGGGAAATATGTACGCTCAAATAGTTTTTCCGTTGCCCTTCAGAAACAGTTTTACTTATTCGGTGCCCCGGCTTCTGGAAAAGGACGTGAAAATCGGAACGAGGGTTGTAGTGCCTTTCGGCAGAAGGGTGCTTACCGGTTTTATAATCGCTCTCTCTGAATCGATAGATGAAAGTTCTAGCGGATTAGCCGACAAATCGAAGATTAAATCAATTAGGGATATACTGGACGACCAGCCGATTTTCGACTCGAAAATGCTCGAATTTTACCGTTGGATGTCGGATTACTATCTTTGCTCGCTGGGCGAGGCTCTGAAAACAATCGTCCCTTACGGCACGGACGTTGAATCGAAAAGGAAAATTGTATCCGATACTGAAATTTGCCGCTCGCTTTTAGCCGGCGAAAAAAATAAGAACTCGCTTAAGGCAAAAATCCTTTCGGCGCTTGCGGAAAAGGAATTGATTAATATTTCTTATCTGCAGAAAATCATAAAAAATAAAAATGTCTATTCGATTCTGAGAGATCTGGAAGACGCGGGCGCAATTACGATATTAAATGAAATAGCAGACGCAAAAGTAAGAGTAAAAAAAGCAAGATATGTTAGAATCGCATTACCGAGAGAAGCCATTTATGATTTGATGCCCGAAATCGAAAGAGCCGCGCCGAAACAGATGCTTATTCTTCTGGAACTCCTTTCTTCAGCGGAAGATAAACCGGCGGCGGAAATTTTGAAAAAAACAGGCTCGTCTTCATCGGCGTTAAACGGTCTTGTATCCAAAGGAATTGTCGAAATCTACGAAAAGGAAATTGAGAGAACTTTTAAGGAAAATTATGCCGAAGAGATGAAAGATATTGTGTTGAGCGTTAATCAGCGGAAGGCGGTCGAAGAGCTTAAAAAATCAAACGGTAAATTCGATGTGTTTTTGCTTTACGGGGTTACTGGCAGCGGCAAGACTCAGGTCTATATCGAAATAGCGGACGAAGTTGTAAAAAGCGGAAAAAATGTAATCATTCTTGTTCCGGAAATTTCATTGACGCCCCAGATAACCACTCGTTTCTATAACAAATTCAACGATAAAATCGCGGTATTTCACAGCCGTATGTCGCTCGGCGAAAGATACGATACATGGCGGGGAATACTCTCCGGCAAATATAGCATTGTTATTGGTCCGCGCTCGGCGCTCTTTGTCCCTTTAAAAAATCTGGGACTAATCGTAGTCGACGAGGAACACGACCAGAGTTATAAGCAATCCGACATGACTCCGAAATATAACGCTCGGGATGCCGCCGTTATGCTCGCTAAATTTAACGATTGCCCGGTTGTTCTCGGTTCTGCCACTCCGTCAATCGAAAGCATGTACAATGCGCAAAGCGGTAAGTATAAATTGATCGAACTTCCCGAGAGAATCGACAACGCGAAGTTGCCCGAAATTAAATTGGTCGACGTTACAATCGAAAAGAAAAAGAAAAAAATTGAAGGCATATTTTCGAATCTTTTGCTGGATGAAATCGGAAAGCGCCTCGAAAAAAAAGAAAATGTAATAATCCTTCAAAACAGACGCGGGTTTGCCACTCAGGTTTATTGCGACGATTGCGGCGAGGTAATTACATGCACCGACTGCACTGTATCGATGGTGCACCACATCAGCAAAAATATTTTACAATGCCATTATTGCGGAAATTCAATGCCTGTTCCGAAAGCATGCCCCGTTTGCGGTTCGGTGTCGTTGAAGTTTTTCGGTACGGGAACTCAACGCGTGGAAGACGAACTGGCATTTTATTTTCCGAACGCCAAAATCGAACGGGTCGATTCCGATTCGATATCGAGAAAAGGAGCCCTCTCGGAAATATTAAACGACTTTCGTAACGGCAGAATCGATATCCTGGTGGGAACGCAGATGCTTTCCAAAGGACTCGACTTTTCGAATGTAACGTTAGTGGGTGTCGTATCGGCGGAAACTTCTTTGTGGATACCCGATTTTCGCGCGGACGAAAGGACATTTCAACTTTTAACGCAGGTTTCGGGAAGAGCCGGAAGAAGCGACAAAAAAGGAGAGGTTATAATTCAAACTCAAAATTCGAAGAATTTTATTTTTCGCAAAGTGATCGATAACGACTATTACGGATTTTATAATGAAGAATTGGAATTGCGCCGCAAAGGCGAATATCCGCCATTTACGAGAATTGCCCTTGTGGAAATTAAAGATAAAAACGAAAGAAGAGCTCGAGCGGCGGCAAATGATTTCCATAAATATCTGGCAATGCACAAAAAGACAATAAATATTTCTCCGCCGAACGAAGCGATTATTTATAAGATAAAAGGATTTTACCGGTATCAGATTTTGGCCAGAAGTTTTAGAAACCAGGACCCTGCAGGCAGGCTGTTGAGATCCGCGATCTTCGACGCTTTAACAGAATTCAACCGGTTGTCCCGTCATAAAAATATTACTTTGATTGTTGATATCGATCCGCAGAGCATATTATAAAAAAGAGAGGCTGTAGTAAAGCTACAGCCTCGTTGAAAAATTATTGCTGCAGGAATCCAAGGAACGGCACGTTAGCCGCCAGCCACCAGAATATAAACCCTACTCCGATCCACAAACCGAATATCGTTGCAAAATACTTTCCTGTGTTTTCCGCATTGAACATTTTGGCGAGCGCTATACTGACGACGGCATAAAACCAGATCGAAAAGACGTCCACTCTAGATAAAAGGAAATAGAGAAATTTTGATTTGTCGATTTCCAGAATGGCGGCCAAACTTGTTGATGTGATGAACTTGTTTGTTACCAAAGCAATTATTACCATGGCAATAATTTGAATCACTATTATGTAATAAGGAAGACCGTATGCAGCCATCGTATCCTTGAATGTGCCGTCGCCTTTAAGCAGAAATTTGCACACAAGGAAATAAACTCCGGCTACAATGAAAAATGTTATAAATGTAATGAATACAATGCTAATGGCGGTAAAAATAATAGTCGTCGAGCCGCCCTGATCCATTCTTTCTCGGATTTGTTCCAGTTGCGCTTCTTTCTGTTCTTCCGTCATTTGTCCGCTCTGAACCGCTTCGTCAAAATTCTTTTCGATCTGAGCCATCTGTTTTTCGATAATCGAAAGTTTGATAGCCGGATTGCTCATCATGATTACATTCGACAAAACGGCTGCCACGATAACGATTAAAATGGGAATCAACCAATCGCTTGTTTTTGGCCCGGTTTTTTTCAATTTTTCAAATGTAACTGCGGGCTCTGAAAATACTCCTACAAGTTTGTCCGTATGACTGAATTCCATTTCCTCTTCTTCTTCGACCGGACTCATTTGGGGAACCTGATTGTCTTGTTTTTCATCCATATTGACGCTCCTTCTGGTTGTTAATTTATTGATTGATTAAAGATATCCTTTTACCAAAAGGGAAATTAGAACAGTTATTTGCCCCGAATTATTTATTGCAAAAAAAATAAGGGTTTACGACGGCATTTGCAAGGAATAATTTTTAATATGTCAGGGCATTTAAATCGGGAATATTCGTAATTTAGCGATAAAAGCTAATCACATAATTTCAGAAGGATTTTGCCCGTTATGAAAACAATAATCGAACCATTCAAAATTAAGACGGTAGAGCCGATCAGATTCACTTCAAAAGAAGAGCGCGAAAGGATTCTGAAAAACGCCGGTTACAATCCTTTTTTAATTAATGCCGAAGACGTTATTATTGATTTGCTGACCGACAGCGGCACATCGGCAATGAGTTCAGAACAATGGAGCGGCATAATGAAAGGCGACGAATCGTATGCCGGCGCCAAAAGCTTTTTCCGTTTCGAATCGGCAGTAAAAGAAATTACCGGCAACAAATACGTAATCCCGACTCATCAGGGAAGAGCCGCGGAAAAAATATTGTTTTCGATTCTCGGCGGCGAGGGGAAATATTTTATCAGCAATACTTTTTTCGACACAACGCGCGCAAATATCGAATTTACGGGAGCCGAAGCGGTCGATTTGCTGTGTCCCGAAGGAAAAAAGCCCGAAGTTGTCGCGCCCTTTAAAGGCAATCTCGATGTGGAAAAATTAAAAGCCTTTATCGAAGAAAAAGGAAAGGAAAACATACCGCTTGTGATGATAACCATTACAAATAATTCGGGAGGCGGTCAACCCGTGTCGCTCGAAAATATTAAACAGGTAAGAAAAGTATGCGACCGTTACGGCATTCCGCTCTTCTTTGACGCCTGCAGATTCGCCGAAAACGCCTACTTTATTAAAAAAAGAGAAGAGGGATATTCAAATAAGTCGGTAAGAGAAATTGTTAAAGAAATTTTCTCCTTTGCCGACGGAACCACAATGAGCGCAAAGAAAGACGCCCTTGTCAACATCGGCGGTTGGCTTTCGATGAATGACGACAATCTGGCAATGCAATGCAGAAATCTATTGATTGTAACCGAGGGATTTCCGACTTACGGAGGACTTGCAGGCAGAGACCTCGAAGCGATTGCTCAGGGTTTGGAGGAAGTGCTGGACGAAAATTATCTCCGCTACCGTATTCGCAGCACGGAATATCTCGGAGAAAAATTGACCGCCGCCGGCGTGCCGATTATTGAACCTCCCGGCGGTCATGCAATCTATATCGATGCCAAAAGATTTTTGCCCGATATACCGTCTGAACAATACCCCGGGCAGTCGATCGTTTGCGAACTCTATTTGGAAGGAGGCATCAGAAGCGTGGAAATCGGATCGGTTATGTTCGGCAAATACGACAAGAAAACCGGCCGGCTTATTCCCGCTATGATGGAGCTAGTCCGTCTTGCAATCCCGAGACGCGTCTATACTCAAAGCCATATCGATTATGTGGCCGAAGTGGTTATCGAAACGTTTAACAAGCGCGATAAATTAAAAGGCTATAAAATAACTTACGAAGCCCCCATGCTGCGGCATTTTACCGCGCGATTCGAACCGGTCATTTAACGCGGAGAAAATTATGAATATCAATATACATTTTACGGTAAAATCGAATTGGCAAATCTGGAGAATACTTATTTCCGAAAGCGATTACCTGGTGCTCGAATCGAGAGACAAAGACACCAAGGAAGCGTCTTTCCATTCTTATCATTTGGAAACCGGCAAGCCTCTTTTTGAAAATTTCCAGCCGGACGAAAAATATTATGTCGGTATCGAAACAATTTATAAAGATATTCTTTACTTCCATAAATATCCCAAACCCGACTTACCGAACCATAAAGGGATTGCGGCTTTTGATATCGTAACTTCCGAAATGCTGTGGGACAACGAGGAATATTCGTTCCTTTTTGCTCACAATGAAAAACTCTATTGCTTCAAACAAGGATTCGACGAAAGATACTTTTATACAGTCGATTATAAGACCGGCGAAATGCTGGAGGATATTGGCAGCGACTACCGGAAAATAAACGCGCTCCGGATGGAAGCCGACCGACAAAACAATTTTGACGACTATATTTTTCCGAAACTCGATTTTGATGAATCCGAGTTCAAACCGCTTATTCTCGATAACCTTAAAAATCCCGAAGTCCACGGCAATATCGAATATGCAACCTTCGATAATTTATTGATGTTTAATTACCATTTGAAAGAAGGCGGGGAATTTTACACGAATTATTTCAGAATTATCGACCTGAAGAATCATAATACGCTCTTTGAAGAAGCGTTGAACAAAAAATCCGGCTCGCTCTTTACCGACTCTTTCTTTATCTATAAAAATTATTTGATTCTGTTGAAAGAAAAAAACGGTTTGATTATTTACAAACTGGAGATGTAAATGGAACTGAGCAAGGAAGAAAAAAGGATGTTGCTCAATGCGGCAAGGAAATCCATCGAATCGATTTTTACCGGTGAAGAACCGCCTAAGTGCGACTATTCAAAATATCCGTCCCTGAAAAAAGAATCGGGAGCGTTCGTTACTTTAACCGAAAACGGCATGTTGCGCGGTTGTATCGGATATATTACATCCGATAAACCGTTGTACGAAACTGTTTGCGAAGCCGCAATTCATGCGGCTCAGAACGATCCGCGTTTCGAACCCGTGCGCCGTACAGAATTACCTCTTATTCATATTGAAGTCTCCGTTTTGTCCGAGCCTTTCCCGATTGACAATTACGACGATATTGTGCTTGGCAAGCACGGTTTGATTGTGGAAGAAAAAGGAAGGCGCGGATTATTGCTGCCGCAGGTGCCCGTCGAATATAATATGAATAAGGAACAATATCTCGAGGCTCTTTGTCAAAAAGCGGGTCTGCCGTCCGATTATTGGAAAGTAAAACAGCTCAATCTTTACGCTTTTACTGCAGACGTGTTCAGCGAAGACGAGTTGGAGGAAAAATGAAAAAAGTAAGACAACCGGCAGTGGCTGGAATGTTTTATCCTTCATTGCCCGAAGAACTTGCCGACGAGATCAATGAAATGCTCGATAATGCGGGTACGGAAGAAGCGCCGGAAAATTTATACGGAATTGTGGTTCCGCATGCAGGATACATTTATTCCGGCCAAACAGCGGCTAAAGCATACAAACTCCTCAAGGATAAAAAGTACAAAACCGTTGTAGTAATTTCTCCGAGCCACCGTGAATATTTCCCCGGAATTTCGGTTTTTGACGGCGACGCATATCTTACCCCGCTGGGTGAAATTGAAATCGATTCTGAAATGAGGGACAGAATCGCCGAAGGAAGCAAAATTATTTTTAAAGGCGTCAACGGGCATCGGAGCGAACATGCTCTCGAAGTTCAATTGCCGTTTCTTCAGGTAGCGCTCGGCGATTTCAAATTGCTCCCGGTGGTAATGGGCGACCAGAGCAAGCTTTTTGTGGACGAACTTTCGGAACGGTTGAGCGATGTCGTCGATGAAAACACTCTGATTGTATCGAGCTCCGACCTTTCGCATTATTATTCCAAACCGGTTGCGGAAAAACTCGACTCGATAATTGTAAATCGTATCAATAATTTCGATTATAACGGACTGATGAACGACCTGGAGGAAAACAGATGCGAAGCTTGCGGAGGCGGCGCGATCGTTAGTTTAATGAAAAGCGCCGATATCCTAAACCGAAAAAACGCAAAGGTGCTGGCGCGTACCGATTCGGGAGATATTACGGGCGATTCGAAAGAAGTTGTGGGATACCTTTCGGCTATAGTTTATTGATTCGATTCGATGTCGTCGTCTTCCAATTCTACATTCGGAATTTGAGTAAAGGCTATTCTCATGGGCGCCGAGTTGACTGCTTCGTGCGAGCCTGCAAAATAGGCGGCGCCGTAACCGTACTTTTTATTCAGAAAATCGAGCGCGCTGTGCAACGATTTTGTCTTTTCGTAATTTTCGAAAAATGAAAGCGTAAATTGATTTTCGGGCAACAAATTATAAAGAGTGACGGCTACGGCAATCGGCTTTTCGCGCGTCTCCGGATAAAAACTCCACATCTTTTCGAATGCTTCTATGAACGACAAAGTATTTTGAGTGTGAGGAAACGAAATTTCATTTCTCCATTTTTTGCCGTTCAGATATTTTACTTTTATCGACATCGTTCCCGCTGTGTAATGCATATAGCGTAAACGAACGGCGGCTTTTTGCAGCAGACGATGCAATACGGCGTAAGCGCCGTTTTTATTTCTGAATTCGGGAGACATTACGTGCGAGTGTCCCACGGTAGTGCGATGCGTCGGAGGGCGTTTCACTGCCTCGCCTCTGAGCTGCATATACATTCTTTCCCCTTCGATTCCGCCCCATATTTTTCTTAAAGTGGATTTGCTCGCTTTGCATAATTTTTCAACCGTGTCGATGCCGAACTTTCTGAGTCGCGGTTCCATTCTTCTGCCAATGCCCACCAGGTCGTTTAATTTCAAAGAAAATAAAATATCGGGCAGGTCTTTTTCTTGAATAACAACCAAGCCGTCGGGCTTTTGCATGTCGGTCGCAGTTTTGGCAAGATATTGATTCGGCGCCAATCCGATAGAACACCTGAGATATCCGCCGACATTTTTATAAATGGTTTCTTTGATTTTTTTTGCAAGGGCTATGGCGTTTTCCGGCTCCTGCTGCTTCCCGATTAAAGTGCACGAAACTTCGTCTATCGAATAAACTTTGTCTATCGGAATACACGATTCGATTGCCTCGATTAGACGATCGTGGTATTCGATATATATCCTGTGACGAGCCGGAACTATTTGAAGGTCGGGGCAGATTTTTTTTGCTTCGTAAACGGGCGTTCCGGTTTTTATGCCGTATTGTTTGGCTTCGTAGCTAGCAGCGATGCAACATGTAGTATCCGCTTTTACCGGGACTACAGCTACCGGTTTGCCCCTCAAATGGGGATACTGTTGCTGCTCGCAGGAGGCAAAGAATGCGTTGAAATCCAGAAAAAGATTCCTCAATGGCATATTAATACCGGAAATTAATGGTAAGAATTCAGTACGGTTAAACTTATTCAAGTTATTTAAGAAATTCAAATCACTGCGGAGCTTCGGAGCTGTAAAAATTTTCACCCCTCTTTTCAACGAGATTTCGGTAGCCCGAAATTCTCCCTGCAAGCGATAGACCGTCCAATTCATGATATTTCAACACTTCCTCGGGAGCGCCGCACTCGGGATAATCGTTCAATCCGATTTTCTCGAACAATTTCCCTTTGAAATGATGCACTGCTGCCAATGCGTCGAGTATCCTGTCGCCCAGTCCGCCCGTTGCGGAGTGATCCTCGAGAACGTATATCTTTTTATACTTGTCCGTTATGGCTGCAATCCAGTCGAGATCGATTTTATTTAGCCACGGCATATTGACCACTTTAAGACCGAATCCGGATTTTTTCAAAATTTCGGAAGCCGTCAATGCCTCGTGCAGCATAACGGGACCGTAAGCGAAAATAACGGCGTCGTCTCCTTCCGTCAATTCGGTTCCTATGCCGATTCTAAATTGATAATTGTCCGGCAGCTCGATATTCCTCGGCGAAGGACCGATTACGAGTCGAAGCGCGCAATTTTCATTGGCTTCGTTAATGCAATATTCCACCGCTTTTTTAGTTTCGAATGCATTGCACGGTTGAATTATTGTAATGTTCGGAAGATTTCCAAGCAGAGCAATATCGCGTATGCTCTGATGCGATTTTCCGGGACCTGCTGGAATTATTCCCGCGAAGTGGCAGACGTAGATTATTTTTGTTTTCTCGCCCGCATTGTTATAAATTTGCTCGTTAGCCCTGGCTGCAAGAAAACTTGCAAACGAATTAACAACGGGTATTAGTCCCATCCTTGCCAGTCCGCCGGCTGTCGAAACCATATCCTGTTCGGCAATTCCGTTTTCGATAAATCTTTCCGGGTATGCATATTCGAATTTTCTGAGTTTACAATCAGCCGACAAATCGCCGTCGAGGACGATGATGGCTGGATTGTTCTTGGCAAGTTCCACCAAGGCGTCGCCGAAAGCGTCGGTGACAAATTCCTTTGACGATTTAAACGAAACTTTTTCTTCGGGAGTATTTTCCGGAATCTCGATTTCAATATTCAAAGCCGCGGCTAATTTTCTTATCGAGTCGCTCAGTTCTTTAAGTCCTTTTACGTAACTGTCGTTATCGGGCGCCCCGCTGTGCCATTTGTAATAAGTTTTTCCGGATACGGTTTCCGTAACGGGTTTTTCCATAAAAGATACGCCCCTGCCTTTAATCGTATCGGCAATAATCATTTTGGGTTTATCTTTAACTTCCTTTATCTCGCTAAACGCTCTTTTCAGTTCTTTGAAATCGTGACCGTTAATTCTAATTACATGCCACCCGAAAGCTTTGACTTTTTCAGTAACGTCTTCGATGTTGTTAACTTCCGATACTAGCATGTCGGTTTGATATTTATTGTGATCCATAACGGCGATTAAATTGTCGATACGCTGGTGAGCCGCAGCTTGAAGCGATTCCCATATTTGTCCCTCCTGAAATTCGCCGTCGCCCGTTAATACGTAAACGTTGCCTCCGCATTTCTTATATTTTTTTGCCCATGCCATTCCTTTGCCTTTTGAAATACCCATGCCGAGCGAACCGGTGCTTGCTTCGATTCCGGGTATTCGAACTTCGGGATGACCGTCCAATCCGTTGAGTCTTCGGAGCTTCAATAATTTCTCTTCGGGTAATATGCCGACCGAATGGAGAAATGAATAAAGCCCGGGAACGTCGTGTCCCTTGGAAGAAAAATAGATGTCCCGGTTGTCGTTTTCCCAACCCACATTCAGAACGTTCAATTCATTTAAATAAAGGTAAGCGACTATATCCAACGAGCTGAAAGAAGAACCGAGGTGCCCTGAACCCGCTTTTTTTACTGCCACAAGAGTGTTATATCGGCACATTTCCGCATAGAGCCGCATTCTGAGTTCCCAATCGCCTTCGTGATACCGTACTTTGTCGAATTCTTCTTTCTTAATGATTTTGTATGGCATGGCGCTCCTTAAATTGGATTATTCCAAAAACAAAGTTATAGGTTTTAGGAGAAACTATAAAATAAAATTAATGTTAAATTTAAGAAGCCGACGGTCGGCGGATATTTTTCTTGATAAATTCCGGCGATGTTTATAACTTCGCCTTTGACCGATATACTCACTTGCGGTTTCCTCCATTATTTCCTTCGTTCAGAAAATACGGGCTACGGATGAAAACGGCTGAAGTAATTAAACCGTTGTCTGCGGTATTTGCCGCGTTATTGATGTTGGCGTGCAGCTCGGTCCCAAAAGAAACGATTGAACTCAATTCTACAATCGGAAGGGACATTGGCGCAATCCGCTCTGCCCATTTAGAGACAGTCCGTTTATACTACAATCGTATCGAAGATGAAATCAACGAATTCATCGACGAGGTATATTTGCCGTATACGGTAGATAATTTAACGCGCGAATTCGGCAATGAAATTTTCGAAATCGATTCGACTACGGGCGAGCCCGGATTGAATTATGAACTGACAAAAATTTTAATAGAGGAAATTTCGAAAGAAGTGGAAAGTTACAGACGTTCGAAATTAAAACCCGTAAGAGCGCAGAGGGACAGCGTCCTGAGTTTGCTCGACAGCGCATATCAAAAAATTATCTACGCCAATTCGATTGTTACCGGCTACCTCGGGTCTATTGTAAAAGTAAAAGATTTGCAGAATGAATTAATCGCTATGGCAGGACTCGGTAATTTGGGAGTGGAGGCGGGTAAACAAATTTCAGCTCTTTCGGAAAAAATAAGCGAACTGAAGAAAAAACTCGAAGCCAAAGACGAAAACGTTGAAAATATTATAAAAGAATTCGAAGAATTAATTAATCCGGAATGAGGGTTATATGAGCAAAAAAGCCGACGATTTCCGAAAGAGGGTAAGAAGAAAAGCGCGCGAAAGCAGAGAGGCTTTCGAAGGGAAATACAAAGAAGAATTAGATGAACTTTTGGGATTGTCAAAAAAGGAGATTGAAAAAATACTTCCCGAAACATCCGACATGCAAATTTATGAGCAATTGATCACGATAGTTAAAGAAGCTTCGAGAATAAATTTGAATCAGGCGGAGCTCAAAAAGAATATCGAAGAACTTGGCAAAACCGCCGTGGAGATTGCTAAAAAAATTCCTTCTCTTGCAAAGTTGTTTATTTAAAGCGAGAGGTTAAAATGAGCGAACAAGAAAACGAAATACTGTCGTTAGACGCCGAACAAAGAAAAAAAGCTAACGAATTTATCGTAAAACATTTGCAAAATTCGATGCTCGAGGGAAAGACGGAAATTCATAATCTACGTTTCAAATTGAGCGCGACATATTGGATTATTGTGGCGCTTTCAATCGTAATGTTCATACTGGGAGTATTGTTGCTTAGCGTTCCGCTGAGAGGCAATGTCGACGAGATTCAGTCTTTGGTTGCGGGCGGATTGGGGCTGGCAGACCTTACAGCTCTCTTTTTGTTCAAACCGATCGAACGGATTCACAAATTGATGGGCGATATGAGTCAGATAGTTATTGCGTTGAACGGTTATCAAACACAGGTGGGTTTAAGATTGATGGAAATGGACTCTACGAACAGAAAAGCAATTGGAGAAGCTGCGGGCTATATAAGCGACGCAGCCAGAGAAAGCATAAAAATTATTCAGGACTATTTTGAAAGCGCCGCGGCAAAAACGGTTTAAGACGGCAAAAGGAAAAAATATTTAAAAAAGCCCTCAAATCTTCTTATATTTGAATGCACGAATAACCATTTGGGGGAAGTTCTTTAAACAGAGGGTTGTATACTCGATTATGATATTTTTTATTTTACTAATTCACGCCGCTATGGGGTGGGCACAGCCGAATTTAGATAGCCTCAAGAGAAGTATGTCCGACCAACCCGATTCTTTAAAAGTCGTTATGTTAACGGATGTTTGTTGGAACGAAAGAGCGAGCAATCCCGAATTGGCAATTCAAGCCGGCGAAGAAGCAATCCGGATTGCACAAAAAATAGACAACAAACCTCTTCAAGCGCGCGCAATGAACTTGCTCGGAGTGGTTTACAGAAACAGAGGAAATTACGCCAGGGCAATCGATTATTACAAAAAAGCGTTAATACTTGCCGAGCAGGTTAATGATTCGCTTCAAATTGGTTATTCTTATAATAATATTGGCGGCATTTACAGAATTCAGGGGAACAATCCTCTCGCGCTCGAATATGTGCTCAACGGCTTGAAGATATTTGAAAAAATCGGCGACAAACGTGGAATGGCATTCTGCACTATCAATGTCGGTTTGATCTATAAAAACCAGAAAAATTATGAAAAAGCTCTCCAATATCTGAATAGAACGATCGAACTGAGAGAAGAGATCGAGGACGAAGATGGCAAAGCGCTTGCCATGAATTTAATTGCCGAAATTTATAAAGAACAAAACAGGCTGGACGAAGCGCTCGGGTACTATCAAAACCTGGAGAGAATCTATAAATCAAACGGGAGTAAAACCGGACTGGCTTCCGTCTGGGGCGGAATAGCAGACATCTATTTTGAAAAAAGGGAGTATGAACGTTCTCTGGATTTAAGGCAGAAGGCATTGGATTTGTCGCGCGCCTCTAATTCGATCGAAGGAATTGCCACAAACCTGAGCAACATATCGCTTATCTATTATAAACTGGGCAATAAGTCGAAAGCCGACGAGACAATGAACGAGGCTTTGAGATTGGCCGAGAAATATAATATAGCCTACATAACGCTCGAATGTTACGAAAACGCGACAAAACTTTCCGAAATGAAAGGCGATTTCAAAACCGCGTTGAACTATCACAAAAAACTGACGGACATTAAAGATTCAATAATCAACAGAAAAAGTCTAGCCGTTGTGAGAGCTCTCGAATCGATTTATGAAAACGAGAAACAAAAAAAAGAAAACGAACTGCTTATAAAAGATATTGAATTTGCCGACAGGCAGCGCAAATTGCTTCTTATTATTACCCTGCTCATTTTACTGACGGCGGTAGTTATTTATAACAGGTACAGAGCTAAGAAAGTCGCCGCCGAAGAGTTGGCGGAACTTAATAATATGAAGGACACTTTTTTCAGAATTCTTGCTCACGACCTTAAATCGCCTTTCAATACGATATTTGTTTATACAAATTTCTTGATAAGTCATTACGACGAAATAGACGACGGCGAAAGGAAACAATTCATCGAAAGCATCGAGAGGGCGGCAAAGAGCAACTATCAGCTTCTGGAAAATCTGCTTATGTGGTCGCAAGCTCAAATGGGCAAACTCGAAATGCAGATGGTGAACATCGACCTTTACGAAGTAGTCAAAACAAATTTTTTCCTTCTTGAAGAAGTGGCAAAAAGCAAGGAAATTTCGCTCGAAACCTCGATCGAGCCGGGAATCGAAGTATGGGCGGACGAAAACATCCTGAACACGGTCTTCAGAAATCTGATTTCCAACGGAATTAAATTTTCGACCAAAGGCGGTAGAATTTTTATTGAAGCGATAAAAGAAGATAACATGGTTAAAGTGACCGTGGCAGACAACGGTATCGGTATGGATAAAGAAACCATGGATAAACTTTTTGTTCGCAATACAAGGGTCAGTAAAACCGGCACCTCCGGCGAAAAAGGAAGCGGGTTGGGTCTCCTGCTCTGTAAAGATTTTATCGAAAAATTGGAAGGCAAAATTTGGGTTGAGAGCGAACTCGACAAAGGAAGCAAGTTTATATTTACTCTGCGACTTTACAACAACCAAAACGGACAGTCTATTTAAGCGACTCCGCAATCATTTCCTGAACTTTATTCAACTCGTCTTCGCCGGCTTTATTTCCGGAATATCCGGTTATTTCATAATAATTCGAATTAACTTTTTTGATTATAACTCTCCCTTTAATTCCTTGCGGAGCGACGAACCTGTAAAGGGCATAACGCCGCGTAAATGTTATATCTGAAAAGCCGTTGAAATTTTTTCCGAAATTGAGTTTTAAAAAATATCTGCTTAAAGTCGCCATCTCGTCAAGCGGGAGTTCGGTATTCGTGTTTATTCTGTTTATCAATATAAACGCGTTGCGAGATTTGTTGGTAAGCATTACGGATTTGCTGCGTTGCGCGGAATTTGTATCGAAAACGAGCCAGCCTTCGGGCACATAGAAAGAATAGTCGTTGTGCGTAATTCGGATTGTTTTGACTGAAACTTCTTTGGCTGAGCATCCTGCCAGAAACAAAATTAAAATCAATATTATATTACGCATTCAGGCGAGCGCCGTAGATTATTTTTGAAATTCCGGTGTCTGCAGCTATCGATTTATTCTTTGCGTTTGAACTGCAGATCTTCAAGCGTAAGAAGCAGCGAAATTCTGTGCGATTCTGGCAATGTTTCTTCCTGATTGCCGCTGACTCGGGAGTACGAATAATCGATAATCATTTTGGGTAATTTTATCCCCGCTCCGATTGTCAATTGCTTGACGTCCGAATAACCGATGCGCAATGCCGCAATGTTTTTGTATCGATATTCTATTCCGGTATGAAAATCGAAGCTGACCGGGCCGAGATTCAAATTCGAAGCAAATTTTCTGTTCTCGAATCGGGTGTCGATATCGATAGCCGGAGAAAGTACTCCGCCCCAGAAATCGATTAAATATGCGGCGCCTGTTTTCAAAGTCGGAGTAATTAATTCGTTTCTGCCGGTATCCCATGCGACCAGCGTTGTGGTAATATCCTGAAAATTTAGACCCAGAAGCAAAGAATTGAACGGACGGTAGAACGCGCCGATGTCAAAACCGATACCTGTCGCGCTGTATTCTGCAATGTCCCGCCGGATGATTTTCACGCTGGCTCCCCAATAAAAATTATCGGTTTGCCTCTTTGCAAACGTCAGGAAAAACGCCCAGTCTGTATTGTTGAATTCCGTTATTTTCGAGTAATCGAACCGGTCGGTGTGTATGTCTATAATTCCGTCTCCGTTCGAGTCGTAAAGGGCGTTTCTGGTGTCCGGTATTCCGTCGATGCTTAGTCTTATAACGCTGAAACCGAGGCTCATCTCTTTATCGTAAGGGATTGCAACCGCAGCGTAGTTGTAGTTAACGAGACTGCCGAAATGTTCCTCATGCATCAGAGCCGCCTGGGGATAATCGATATGCGCCAACGCCGCAGGGTTCCAATATCCCGCCGTTACGTCGTTTACTATAGCTGTCTGAGCTCCGCCCATTCCCGAAGCTCTTCCGCCGACTCCGATGGCGAGAAATTCGCCGCCGTATTTTCCGATAACCGTTTGGGATAAAAGCGGAACGGAAGAAATAAGGAGTAAGACCGACGCGATTAATGCCTTTTTCATTTTAGTCTCCATGATGGTTTACCGTAACAAATTGACCCGATCTTCTCCTCGATTTTTTAATGAAAAATCCGGGTCTTTTTAGCAGACCCGAATTTTTCAAACAATAATAAAATATATCTGATTGGAATGCAAATCCGGTTATTTCTTTTCGGTTTGTTTTGCAACCGCATTGATTGCGGCTTTGATCGCTTCCTGATCGCCGAGATAATAATGTTTAATCGGTTTCAGGTCCTCGTCGAGTTCATAAACCAAAGGCACGCCGGTAGGAATATTCAGATTTACGATTTCTTCTTCCGACATATTGTCGAGATATTTTACGAGGGCGCGTAAACTGTTGCCGTGCGCGGCAATGATAACTTTCTTTCCGCTTTTGATTGTCGGGGCAATCGTTTCGTGCCAGTAGGGCAAAAAGCGTTCCACGGTCGATTTCAGACTTTCGGTTAAAGGAATGTCTTTTTTGTCGAGGTCTTTATAGCGTGGATCTTTACCGGGATAACGAGGGTCGTTTTCGTCCAAAGCCGGAGGGGGAACGTCGTAGCTCCTGCGCCACAGTTTAACCTGTTCGTCTCCGTACTTTTCGGCGGTTTCGGCTTTGTTCAAACCTTGAAGCGCTCCGTAATGGCGTTCGTTCAATCGCCATGACTTTATGACCGGAATCCACAATAAATCCATCTCTTCCTGCGCAATGTAGAGAGTTTTGATCGCTCTTTTAAGTACGGAAGTAAATGCGATGTCGAACGTGTAACCTTCTTCCTTCATTACTTTGCCTGCCTGGCGCGCTTCTTCGATTCCTTTTTCGGATAAATCGACATCAGTCCAGCCGGTGAACAGATTCAATTTGTTCCACTCGCTTTCTCCGTGTCGTAATAAAACTACCTTATACATAATTACCTCGATTTGTTAATAAAATCAGGTGCAAATATAATAATTTTTGGAATTACGGGTTTATTTTAATGGTTGTAACATTTATCTTTGTCGTAAACATCGGGCGAATATGAAAAGAAAACTGATATATCATTACTTTACGGACGACGATTTCCTCCGCTTTTCAAGGGCGATTGAAGAAGCCGAAAAATCGACATCAGGCGAAATCCGTCTGGCTATCAAAGGCGAACTGCAGTTTTTCGATTCGCTTAAGGACATACGACAGTTGGCGGAAGACGAATTCAAAAGACTCAACATGCAAAATACGAGGGACAGGACAGGAATTCTGATTTATCTACTTTTACCCAGAAGAATGTTCTATATTTTTGCCGACGAAGGAATTAATTCGAAAGTCAGTCAATCTACATGGGACGAAATAAGAGACAAAATGCAATCCGAATTCATGAACGGAAAATATTCCGACGGCATTCTAAAGGGAATCGAACTCGTGGGCAAAACGCTTTCCGAAAATTTTCCGATTAAAGCAGACGATACCAATGAACTGTCGAACAAAATCATTACATGATTTAGTGAATTATTTCCGGAGCAACGTTGTTATTTCAGATATGCGTAATACAATTAGAGTTCTATGTCTGTAAACAGAAGAAATTTTTTAAATAAACTTTCTTTGATTGCCGCGGGAACGGTTTTTTCGTTTTTGTACGGCGGCAAGGATACGAAAGCCGGAACCCGTCTCGAGTTAAAATACAAACCGGAACCCGCTAACTGGGATAACAGCGATATTACATTGTCGTGGGTAGGACATTCTACGGTTTTAATAAATTTTATGGGAAAATGGATTTTAACCGATCCGGTTTTATTCGAGCGAGTGGGCGTATATCTTTTCGGCACGAGTTACGGACCTTCGAGAATTTCTCCGCCTGCGCTCCACAGAAATGAAATGCCGCGTCCCGACATCATCCTTATTTCGCACGCCCATATGGATCACATGGATTATCCGACTCTTAAGTTTTTTGCGAAAAAATATCCGGGCAAGATAGACGTAATTACGTCGTATTTAACGGGCGACGTTATTGAAGATTTACCGTGGAAATCTCTCAATATTATGGATTGGGGAGACGAACTGAATCTGGACGGTATTAATTTCAGAGCTTTAGAAGTAAAACATTTCGGATGGCGTTTCCCGTGGGAAAAAGACCGTTCGCGGGGTTTTTTCAAAGACGGAAGAAGCTACAACGCTTACTTGATTGAATACAAGAACAAAAAAATAGTCTTCGGCGGGGATACAGCAATGACCGATAAATTCGATGCGCTGAAAAATGAAAATGTGGACATTGCAATCATGCCGATAGGAGCTTATAATCCGTGGCGAAGAAGCCATTGCAATCCGGAAGAAGCTTTGCTAATGGCCGCGCGAATGAATGCTAAATATTTTGTTCCGATACATACGAAAACATTCAGACAGGGAAGCGAGCCGGTCGACGAGCCGATCGAATGGCTGCAAAAATCCGCGCCCAAATATCCGGTTGAATTAGCGCTCTACGAGATCGGACAGACTTTCTCTCTTAAAGGAATCAGCTACGGATAGAATCGTTCAACCTTTGTATTATTATTCCGCTTACTATCAGAATTAGTCCCGCAATTGACGACATCAAAAGCTTCTCGCCCAATATTAACCAGATAAACAGAAGAGAAATAAACGGCGAAAGATATGCAAGAGTCGCCGTGCGGGCTTTGTTGTCGCTGAGACGGAGCGCATTCAGCCACAATATAAAAGTTATTCCCATTTCGAAAAATCCGATATAAACCGCTCCGAGTAAATACTTGTACGAGGAAATCGCAAACGATCCGAACGCGGCGAGATAAATGAACGTATAAATTGTGCCGAAGAAAAAGGAGCCTAATAATTTCTCGTCTTCTTTGCGGCTGTCGAGCAGATTGAAAGTCCAGAACAATCCCCACAACAAAGAACTGCCCAATGCGAGACTTACTCCGAAAAGATTATGAAAATGGAGCGATAAAATATTTCCGCGCGTGGCAATTACTATGACTCCCGTAAATGCCATGATCAATCCGAGTATTATTCTGAAATTTATTTTGTTCTTCAGAAAAATTACCGCAAAGATTGAAATAATTATAGGCCATGTATAATTAAGAGGTTGCGCTTCCTGAGCCGGCAAGAGAGAATACGCTTTGAATAAAACAAGGTAATAAAGAAATGGGTTGAGAAATCCCAGCGCTATGTTGTTCTTGATATATTTTTTTGAAAAGAGCGTTTCGCCGATACTCTTTCTTCTTATGAAAATCAGTGACGCGAATATCAATGTGCTTGTTAACGACGAATAAAATAAAAGTTGTGTATAATTCATTCCTTCGAGAGTTAGTTTGAACGCAGTGGCAACCGTAGACCATAAAAAAACCGCGCTCAATGCATATCGTAATCCGCTTTTTTTCATTTTTCAATTTCTATTATTTTATGGCTCTGAAAATAGAAAAACTTATTCTATTTTTTTAGTTTGTTATCAAAAAAATGTCGGTTATCTTAAAGTCCGAATAGAAAACAAAAAGGTGAACCAATGTTCGAAAAAGAAATTTATATCAAAAGAAGAAACTCGCTTAAAAAGAAGATTAAAGAAGGGATAATATTATTTCTCGGAAACGGCGAATCTCCGATGAATTACACCGACAATACGTATCGTTTCAGACAGGACAGCACGTTCCTTTATTATTTCGGAATCGACGAGCCGAATTTTGCCGGCGTAATCGACATCGACGAAAATAAAGAAATTCTTTTCGGCAACGATTTTGATATCGACGATATTGTATGGATGGGACCGCAGAAATCCGTCAAACAAAAAGCCCGGCTATCGGGTATCGAAAACTCCGCGCAGCTTTCGAATTTACAACCGTATTTGATTGATAATATTAAAAAAGGCAGGAAGATACATTTCATTCCTCAATACCGGCACGAAAATATGCTCAAGCTCCAAATATTGCTTGGGATCGACGCTCTGCGCATTAATGAATATGCTTCGCAAGTTCTCATACATGCGGTTGCCGATCAACGCGCCGTTAAATCGAAAGAAGAGGTCGAGCAAATCGAAAAAGCTCTTGAGATTTCATACGAAATGCATACGAGCGCAATTAAGATGGCTAAACCCGGCGTTATCGAAAAAGAAATTGCGGGTTACGTGGAAGGGCTTGCTTATTCGATGGGAAGAGGATTGTCTTTTCCCGTTATTCTGTCGAAGCATGGCGAGACTCTCCATAATCACTCGCACAATAACGTTCTGAGAAAGGGCGACCTTGTGGTGCACGACAGCGGCGCCGAAAGTATGGAGCATTATGCCAGCGATATAACCAGAACTTTTCCCGTCGGCGGTAAATTTTCCGAAAGACAAAAGGAAATCTACAATATTGTGCTTTCGGCTCAACTCGAAGCCATTAAATTTATCAAACCGGGCAGGAGTTACAGACAGGTGCATCTGAAAGCCGCCTCGGTCATTGCCGAAGGTCTCAAATCCACAGGATTGATGAAAGGAGATGTTAAAGAAGCGGTAAGAAACGGCGCTCATGCGCTCTTTTTCCCGCACGGTTTGGGGCATCTGCTCGGTCTGGATGTTCACGACCTTGAAAATTTCGGGGAAGGCAATTTCGGTTACGACGATAAGATCAAAAGAAGCTCTCAGTTCGGTCTTAAATCTCTCAGGTACGCCAAAGCCCTTGCGCCTGGAATTGTAATTACCGTTGAGCCCGGTATCTATTTCATACCTCAGTTGATCGATAAATGGAAAGCGGAAAAGAAGTTCAGGGAATTTATTAATTATGATAAAGTCGATAAATATAAAGACTTCGGAGGCGTCAGAATCGAAGACGACGTGCTCGTAACAAAGAACGGCTCGCGCGTTCTCGGCAAAAAAATTCCCAAAACAATCGAAGAACTGGAAGCCCTTTCTTCGGCATAAATTTATTTTTTCGCTTGCATATAAAGGGTTTCATTGCGTAGTTTAAATAGGACATTAAGGCTTAATAGGAGGGGTTATGAAGACAATCAAAGAATTGCTTCAAAATAGAAACAT
This sequence comes from Melioribacter sp., assembly GCF_049325435.1. Classification (NCBI taxonomy): domain Bacteria; kingdom Pseudomonadati; phylum Ignavibacteriota; class Ignavibacteria; order Ignavibacteriales; family Melioribacteraceae; genus Melioribacter; species Melioribacter sp. The sequence continues at coordinate 314,319 of NZ_JBMOLD010000002.1, forward strand.
CTATACGGTTAAAACCGGAACATCGGTTGCCGACGCCGTCAGTTTTATGGCGGAGCATAATATCGGACTTGTGCCCGTTTTGGACGACGAAGGTAAACTCGTAGGCGTGTTTTCGGAAAGGGACCTCGTTAAAAGAGTGATTGCAAAAGGGCTAAATATCAATTCGACTAAAATCGACGATGTCATGACCAGAGAACTTGTTCTGGCTGATATAAACGAGTCGCATCAGGAATGTCTAAAAAAAATGAAAGACAAAGGCACACGGCACTTACTGATTATCGAGAACGGGAAGTTGGCGGGAATCCTGGCTATGAGAGATTTGCTAGAGTTCGATCTTACAGTGCAAAAAGAAACGATCGAAGTGCTTCACAATTATATATATGCAAAATAAATTTTTATTCGATATAAACGCGCAAAACCTGATTCAGCTTATGCTGGCGCCTGCCGTGATGATAAGCGCCTGCGGATTGCTGCTGCTGGGAATTAACAACCGCTATTCGCTTGTCGTCAACCGCATCAGGCTTCTCAATGAAGAAAAAAGAAGATTATTTGTTAAAGTGGGCGACAAACCCCTATCGACAACGGAGAATTTGCGCTTGGAAAGCATAGCCAGACAAATTGAGCTCCTTGTTTATCGAGTGCGTCTGATAAGAAATTCCGCGCTCAGTTATGTGGCGGCCGTGGCGCTTTTTGTTTTGACGTCGTTGCTGCTCGGGTTCGGTTACCTGCTTTCGATCGACTATCTGAATTTTCCGATTGTGATTGCATTTTTATTGGGTATGATTCTCGTTCTTACAGGGGCGCTTTTTGCGGGCTTTGAATCTAAAAAAGGATACGATATTATTAAATTCGAAGTCGATGTAGATGACTGAAAACAAACAACCGTACGACGACCTCTTACTTCCCAATAACATGATCCGGCTTTATGCCAGGGGCGCTTTCCCGATGGCGGAGCCTACGGGCGAAATTAATTGGTATTTGCCCGAAATCAGAACCATCATTCCGCTCGATAATTATAACGTGCCCCGTTCGCTCAGAAAGTTTATGGAGACTGCCGATTTCCAATATCGTTTCGATACGGCGGTAATGGAAGTTGTTCGTCAATGCGCCAAGCGTCCTTCCACATGGATTTCAGAAAGATTGATCGAAGCTTACGAAGGACTGTATCAATCGGGATTCCTTCATTCGGTCGAAGTGTGGCAGAGCAATAAATTGGTCGGAGGACTTTACGGCGTTGCTTACAAAGGCGCTTTCTTCGGCGAGTCGATGTTTTCCGCCGTTTCACAAGCTTCGAAATGCGCTCTTGTAAAGTTGATCGAAAGGCTGAATGAAAGGGGATTCGTATTGCTCGACGTTCAATACGAGAACGAACATCTTAAAATGTTCGGAACCGTTCAAATTAATTACGAAGATTTTCATAACCTGCTCAATCGCGCTTATAAAAAGAATGTTGTCTTCTAAATGCGTATATTGAGCGGCAAATTTATTCAACAGGGGCGATAATGGTAAAGAAAATATTTGTTTTAATTGTATTGGCGGCGACATGCGCTTACGGACAAAGCCTTGGCGGTTCTCTTATGCTGGGTTTTCCTCAGGGTGAATTTAAAGATAACGTAAACCGCGCCGGTTACGGAATCCAGTTTCAGGGACAATTGTGGGAAACTACGCGTGAAATGCCGTATACTTTCGGACTCAGTTTCAGTTACATGGTCTATGGCGAGGTCTCCGAAACGAGACCGTTTCCCGGATTTCCTGAAGTTTATCTGGATGTAAACAGAATGAACAATATGGCTAATGCTCATTTTCTGTTTTACCTGTCGCCTTTCGAAGGAGCATTTAGACCTTATCTTGAAGGCTTGTTTGGAGGCTCTTACCTGTTCACCACTTCCGAGGTCAAGAGCCGGCATTCCGACGAACCGTTTGCGGAAGATACGAATTATGACGATTTCAATTGGAGTTACGGCGGCGGATTTGGAACTCAGTTTTTGCTGACCGAAAATTTGCCGGGAATTAATTCGCTATTTCTTGACGTTAAGTTCAGGTATCTCTACGGCACCGAAGCCGAATATCTTACGGAAGAAGACATCGAAATTGTTTCGATGACGCAAGTTCGCTATAATGTGCGTCGTTCCAGAACCGACGTATTGACCTTCGGGATCGGGGTCGTCGTAAATTTTTAGCCGATTCTTTATTTAGTACTTAGATTTTTATATAATTGCTAAGTTAATATTTACAAACTAATATAAAATGGTGACGTTATGATATCCTACAAGGAATTGGGTCTGGTAAATTCCAGGGAACTTTTCAAAAAAGCCGTCGATGGCGGTTATGCAATTCCCGCCTTCAATTTTAATAATCTCGAACAATTGCAGGCAATAGTAAGCGCATGCGTGGAAACCAAATCGCCCGTTATTCTTCAGGTCTCGAGCGGAGCGCGTAAATACGCCAATCAAACTTTGCTGAAAAATCTGGCAAAAGGCGCGGTGGAATACGCGGAGGAATTGGGATATAAGATCCCGATCGTTCTGCATCTCGATCACGGCGATACTTTTGAACTCTGCAAATCGTGTATCGAAATGGGTTTTTCGTCGGTAATGATCGACGGTTCGCACCATCCTTATGAAAAGAACGTGGAGTTGACCGCACAGGTTGTTGAATATGCCCATAAATACGACGTTACGGTCGAAGGCGAACTCGGCGTTTTGGCCGGTATCGAAGACGACGTTCAAAGCGACGTAACGCATTATACAAAACCGGAAGAGGTTGAAGATTTTGTCAAAAAGACCGGCGTCGACTCGCTTGCAATTTCAATCGGAACTTCGCACGGAGCAAATAAATTCAAACCCGAGCAATGCACCCGAAACGAAGACGGAATTCTAATTCCTCCTCCGTTAAGATTCGACATCCTCGAAGAAATCGAGAAAAGAATTCCCGGATTTCCGATAGTTCTTCACGGCGCTTCTTCGGTGCCGCCGGAATTGGTAAAAATTATTAATAGCAACGGCGGACGCCTGAAAGACGCCGTCGGTATTCCGGAAGACCAGCTCAGAAGAGCGGCGCGCTCGGCTGTCTGCAAAATCAATATCGATTCGGACGGACGACTGGCAATGACCGCGGCAATCAGAAAGTATCTCAATGAGCATCCGGAAGAATTCGACCCGCGTAAATATCTCGGTCCGGCTCGCGAAGCTTTGAAACAACTCTACAAACATAAAATCGTGAACGTGCTGGGCAGCAACGATAAAGCATAATTTCTTATTTAAAAGAGGCTGTCATATATCGACGGCCTCTTTTAATATTCCTTCCTTCTCCATCCGAATTCTATTTTTCCAGCAAAAAGTCAGCTATTTTGCCGAGGTCTTTTACGTCCATGTTATTGTAGGCGGGCATAACTATATTTTTATATTTTATTTTATACTCTTTAAATCGCTCGTCGCCGCTGTAGGAAGACGGATTCCGCAAATAATTTATCAACCCGTCTCTTGTCCAATGATCTTTAATGTTTGTCAAAGCAGGGGCTATCTTTGTGCCTTCGAGGTTTTGTCCGTGGCAGGAGACGCAGCCGGTTTGTCGTATTAACGACATTGCATCCAATTCCTGGTTCGATTGCATCGTTTTTTCAGCGTAGGTTTCCGGCAGCGAGAAAGTTTCTTCTTTTTGAGTGATTCTGCCCAGAATGAAGAGCGCCAGGAAAATTCCCAGAAAAGCAGTAAGCCATTTCTGTGCATTAGTCATTTTATATTCCTTTCGTGAATTTTGAATGTAAAGTTATTATTACACCGATTATAAAACAAATTAATTCGATATTATTTCTTTATGATAATATTCTTTGTATTTAATTACCGCATTCAGGATCGATTCCGCAATTTCTATTTGTCCTTGCCTGCTTTTCAAATAAGCTTCGTCGTTTCGGTTAGAAAGGTAACCCGTTTCAATCAGAACGGAAGGCATCGAGGCGCCTACAAGTACGTAGAAACCCGCTTGTTTGACTCCTTTAGCGGGAATTTTAACTTTTCTTTTCCATTCATCGTTCAAAATTTCGGCAAATTTCTCGGAATAACGCATGTACTGCGAATGAGCCATGCTTACGAGAATAAAATTTTCGTCAGTCAGCTCTTTATACCTGTCCGGGTTATCCTCGTAAGCGATTACGCTGTTTTCGAATTCTGCGATTGCTATTGCGTCTTGAGTTTTGCCCGGTCTCAAAAGATAAACTTCGAAACCGCGTTGCGAGCTTTTTTTCTTGGGCATCGAATTACAATGTATCGATATGAATAATTTACCGTTGGCTTCGTTCGCAATCTTTCCCCTTTTGTAGAGTTCCACAAAGCGATCGTCTTTACGCGTATAAACGACATTTACGCCGGGCAATGATTTCTCAATCAGTTTCCCGAGTTCCAATGCAATTTTAAGATTGATGTCTTTCTCTTTTACGCCGGAAATACCGATGGCGCCGGGATCTTTACCGCCGTGACCGGCGTCGATTACGATCGTATCGAATATCCATTTTTCCAAAGGCGGATTCTTTTCAGCGGTGAACATTTTGCTGTGAACTGTAACAATCAGTTCGCCGTTTGAAGCGTCTCGTATTATTTCGGCGCCCGAATAATCGCCGGTTAGTCCGAATTCCAGCTGTTTGCTTCTGGGAGTGATATTTACCAGTTTTATCGACTTGATAAATCCTTTCGGGATGAAACGGTCGACTAATTCGGGACTGATTTTTTCGGAAGAGAAAAAGAGGAAGAGTTTATTGTCTTTAATCGAAAATCTCGGAGTGATAACGCGATCCGAAATTTTAAGTCTTATCAAAGTGCCGTTTGCTTTTTCTTCTATAGTTAGACTTTGAACGTCGTAGAGATTATTCGCTGCGGGAAGGTTGTTCCGGGGCGCATGTCCTTTCGATAAAATTAAATGTCTGCGCGATGGAATGAACGTAATGCCGTAGCCCGAAGCCCTCTCGAGATAGTCGGTCGTATACGACAACGGAAAGAAGAGATCGTCCTTTATCAAAAGCGTGGAGACGGGCAGCTGATAAACTTCTTGCGCTCCGGTATTCTTGTCCGTAACAACAATAAACTGACTTTTGGCGGTAAGTTTAATTTTATAATAGTCGTACTTAAGTTCGATTTTTTGTGTCTTGTCGGTATAATAAATTCCTGCCGACGTCAACGATGCAAATTCGGTCGCCGATACGTAAACGTTTCCTTTTTTTGTTACGAATGAAAGACGCGCCGATGTATCCGGCAGCTCCACCGACAATTGATATAACCGCTGACCCGGAATCGTTAATGCGAGCAATAAAAATAATGAAAGGGAATAAATAAATTTCATAATTAAAGATTACCTGATAAAGGGTATCATAAATGGAGTCGATTTTTTGTAATTGAGATACTCTTCTCCGAAGCGCTTTTCGAGAAGTTTGTCTTCCAGTCCGGCTCTCAAGACAAACAGGGGCAATTCGAGCAACAGCGCTATCGGCACAATTAAAAAACTTCCCAGAGCCAATCCGGCGCCGAGGTCGCTCAATATCTGGCTGAGATATTGAGGATGACGAATAAATTTATAGGGACCTTTAGTGACCAGTTGGTGATTCTTCAGAATTGCAATGTCCTGCGTGTAATAGTCTCCTAGAGTTTTATAAGATTTAATCTGCAGCCATGAGAAAACGACATAAAGCAGCAGTCCTATCGTTCTGATATAGAGATATTTCTCGTCGGCATAATCATTCAATATTCCCACGCCGAAAAACGATAGGATAATCAACACAAAAACCAATGCGGATACATTGGGCGGAATCTTTTGCAGATACGTTACGGGCAGTTCGGTTGCCTTTGTTATCGAAGTCTTTAATCCCTTGCGCGCGCCGCCCCAATTTGCGCTCGTCGATACAATTAAATTTATTAATACCAATATGGAGATGGCATCCATTATGAAACCCGCAAAATATTTTATTTATAATATAATAACTTTGTGATATAAATCTCTATTAATAGTTGCCTGTGCAAATTTTACATGTTAAATTTACACATGCCGGGAGGAATTAAATAAATTGAGGTTCTTTTCGATAATTAAAATAATAGCACGGAATTTGAAGCTTATAAATCGTGTATCAGCTTTTCGGAAGGGTATTAGATGAATACCGGGCAAATGCTAATTACAATCGGAGCTATATTTCTGTTGACCACAGTTATATTAAATGTCAACAGAGGTTTGATGACGACAACGACCGTAATGTACGACAGTCGTTATCATATTATGGGCATATCGCTGGCTACGTCGGTGATAGAAAGAGCTACCGGACTGGCGTTTGATAACGAGAGCGACACGACCGATATAACTTCGCTTTCTCAATTGACTTTGCCCGCAAATCTCGGCATCGAAAGCGGGGAGTCGGTCAATAATCCCGCCGCTTTTAACGATTTCGATGATTTCAATTGTTACCGCACGATTCCGAAAGCCGACACTATCAGACTGGAAGGAACGAATAATCTTTTGATTTACAAAACACTCTGTCAGGTCGATTATGTGGAACCCGACAATCCCGAACAGGTTTCTTCCAACAGAACATGGCACAAAAGGATAATAGTCCGGGTTTTCAGCGACAGCATGGCGGATACCGTATCGATGTCGACTGTATTCAGTTACTGGTATTTCAGGTGAAGCAATGGGATTTAGCACATTATTAGACATATTGGGTTCAACAATAGTAGGCGGCATGCTTCTGTTGATACTCTTCAGAATGAACGATGCAGCCGTGGAAAATAATTACAATTTCAGCGGCGAAAAAATTGTACAACAAAATCTGACGGAAGTGGTAAGACTGCTCGAATACGACTTCAGAAAAATCGGGTATTGCAAAGATTGGAAACAAATACCCGACCCTACAAAAGCAATCTTATATGCGGATTCCAATGGCATAAAATTTTTAACGGATATAGTCACAACAGCCGATCCCCTCGGAGACGGAGTGCCCGATGTAATTTATTACTATGTCAATCCGGGAGATACATTAACGTCGCAAACTCCCAATCCGAATGATGTTATACTTTACAGAGTTGTAAACAACGAAACGCCCAAAGGCGCCAACCTCGGAATCACTAAATTCAAGCTAACATATTTTGACGCGCTCGGAAACGAAATTACAAGTTTTCCGCCTGCTCCGCCTTTGGGTATCGCTACAATCCAGATTGATATAGCAGTCGAAAATCCGTATGCATACGGCAATGATTATTCTTTCGACAAAAGAGTCATTTGGCGTCAGATAAGATTGGCGGCAAGAAATTTGGGCAACAGGTAAAAGGAGTTAAATGGGCGGCAAAGCTGCAATATTGTTGGTGCTCGGATTCAGTTTGGTTTTTATGGTCGCCGGTAGCAATTTCAACCGGATGTCAATCGATACGGTCGACAATATGGCCGCTTACTTTTACGAAACCAAAGCTCACCATATAGCTTCCGCAGGCGTAAATATTGTGGCAAACAAAGTGTTCCTTAATAATGATTTGCCCGACGGTAATTTTAATTACAATTTCGACGGCGGTACTATTAACGCTACTCTGCTTACAATCGATGCGGCGCAGGATTTAAGAGAAATTACCGCAGTTGCGAATTATAGAGGCGTCACATCGACAATTAGGATTTTATTAAAACCGAGCAGTTTTTCGAAGTATGCATATTTTTCAGATTCTGAAGGGGCGAATATTTGGTGGACCACAAGAGATACGGTTTGGGGTCCTTTCCACACAAACGGACAATTGCGAGTTGCCGACGAACCTGTGTTTTACGGTAAAGTGACTATTGACGGAAAAGTGGTGAGTTACTCTAACCGCGCTAATCCTCATTTTTACGGCGGACTCGAAACGGGAGTACATAAAGATATTCCGGAAGACGGCGTTGCCAGAGTGGGAGCCGCCGCAGCTGCAGGCGGAAAAGTAATAAGCGGCGAAAACAAGGTTTATCTAGAATTCAGAGGAGACAGCGTCAGGTATCGTTTCAGCACAAGCTCTCCATGGAATTATGAACTCGCTTCTGCTTTCGCTCCGAACGGAGTAATTTACGTCGAAAATGCGGAGCTTCATGTAAGCGGCGCGGTTAAAGGTCAGTATACAGTGGGCGTCAGCGGCACCGGAAGCGACAGAGGGAAAATATTTTTGGAAGACGATATTGTGTGTTTTGATAATCCGGAAACTAATCCTAATTCGAATGACGTTATCGGATTGGTAGCCAAAAGAGACGTCGTAATTGCCAATAATACGCCGAACAGCAACGACATTGTAATACAAGCGGCAATTTACTCCGAAAGAGGCTCCTTTACCGTGGAAGATTATCAACACGGATCTCCTCGCGGCACAATAAAATTATACGGGGGAATTACTCAGTATACAAGAGGTCCCGTCGGACAGTTTACTACCGATTGGTGGGGAAATACGTATATAAGGAGCGGATATAATAAAAGATACAGATACGACGACCGGTTGATGTTGCTAAGTCCTCCCGCTTTTCCCGGCACCGGCGGATTCGAAATAGTATCCTGGTTCGAATAATCATTTTAACAGGTTTTCCAGCGCTTGCCTTATATCGCTGTATTCGAAATCATAACCTTCGGAAATAATTCTTGCGGGTTTAACCGCGGCTCCGTTCAATATTATTTCGGAAGCTTCTCCCAACAATGCTCGTATCAAAAATTCCGGAATACGGAAAATAACGGGTCTCCTCAAAATTTCGCCGGCTGTTTTAATCAGGTCTTCGATTCTGATTGTATGCGGACTGACGGCGTTAAAAATTCCCTCCGATTTTTTTTGGATTAAAAAATCGATCATTCGTACGGCGTCATCAATATGTATCCACGGGAAATACTGTTTGCCTGAACCTGGCACGGCGCCTGCAAAATATTTTATCGGTTTGATTATTTTGGGCAAAGCGCCTCCTTCCGTACTTAATACGGCTCCGAATCTCAAACATGCCGTACGAACACCCAATTGTTCGGCGGCTAATGCGGATTTTTCCCATTCCGCAGTCAATTCCGCCAGAAAACCGTTTCCACGGGGCGAATTTTCATCGACGGGATTTGGCGGGTTACCGTAATATCCTACGGCTGAAGCCGATATAAAATAGGAAGGCTTAACCGTAAGCGACTCGAAATATTCAACTAAATTTTGCGTAAGGTTGACGCGGCTTTCGCGTATTGCCTTTCGGGTCTCGGAGTTCCACCTGCCCGAAGCTAAATTCTTTCCCGCAAGATTTATTACCGCTTCCGAACCTTCTAGCGATTTTATCCATTCGCCCGGCTCGCGGTAATTCCAGATTATGTACTCAATATTTTCTATCTTGTCTTCCGGTATATTCCTGGTCAATACGATTACTTTATATCCTTCGTTTTTTAGAAAATGCGCCAGGGCTTTCCCGATTAATCCGGCGCCCCCGGTAATGACCGCTTTGCCTTTCATAATTTCGTACCTTTGTATATTTTAATAACAACGCTATTTTACTATTTAAGATATGAAACGCGAGGGTATGATAAAATTATTTTTTTTGGCTCTGCTGATAATTCCGGTGAGTTTATATTCCCAACAATTCAATATCGCCGGTAAAATAACGGACGAGGAAGGCAATGCGCTGCCGTATGCCAATTTAAGAATCGAAGGCGCCATGAAAGGCGCTTCGGCTAATAAAGAAGGGGTCTATTTTTTAAAACTCGAAAAAGGCAAATACAATTTTATCGTTTCGTTTATAGGTTATAAATCGGACACTGCTTTCGTTGAATTGAATAAAGATACAACCGTTAATTTCAAGTTAAACAGAACTTCGGTTGTCTTGGAGCAGGTAACGGTTTTGCCCGGTGAAAATCCCGCCGAAGTATTGATGGCTAAGGCTGTCGATTACAAAAAAGTCAGAAACAGTAAGCTCAATGAATATGAATATCATGCGTTTACGAAAATACTGATTAAAACTAATCAGGAAATCGAAGCGACGGATAAAAGCCTGGAAATTAGTACGGACAATGATTCCGACGATGTAAAGATTACGGGGATAATCGAAAACGAAAGCAAAGGATATTTTCGTAAACCGGACAATTTCAAGGAAATTATCTTAGCCAGGAAACAAACCGCAAATACTCCGGCCGATATAAATATTATTACGGGCGGAAGATTGTTGAAAGACTTCTACAGCGAGGAGATCGATTTTTTTAATCGCCCGCTCAAAAGTCCGGTAGCCGACGACGCTCTCGACTATTATTATTTTATGATTACCGACACGCTAACAAGAGACGACAAAGCGATATTCAAAGTAATTTTTGAACCGAGGGATACGACCGATAAAGGTTTTGTCGGAACGCTCTATATTGCCGACAAGTCCTTTGCTTTGGCTGGACTTGACGTGCACGTAAACCAACCTGGACTGCCGGGCGGATTTCTCGACAGCATTTCGGTATCGCAGCAATTCTATCCTTACGGCGAGGTTTATATGCCGGCGGATTATCGCTTGTCTGTAAGCGGGAATTTATTCGGCGCGATTAAATTCGCTTTCGACGTAAATACAATATTCTTTGATTATCGAATTAACGACAGCCTAGATACCGAATTCGATTATGCCGCAATAAAAGTGTTGCCGGAAGCCGACGTCAGGGATTCCTCCTATTGGCTTTCCGTTCAAACCATACCGTACTCTTTCCAGGAACTGCAGGCGTACAGAAGAATCGACAGTCTGAACGCCATCGAAAAAACTTTTTGGGATAAATTTTCTTTGCTGTCGCCGCGTCTGGAAATATCGAAAAATTTGAGCGTAAACGGCCCTCTGACTTTATACAGCTTCAACAAAGTATCGGGGCATCTGATAAGTTTTAATGTTATGTCGGAAAACGCTTTGAACAGAAGACTTAACTCAGAATTCGAAATTTCTTACGGTTTTAACGATAAAAAAACTAACGCCGGAATTTCGACGGTATATAAATTCGGCGTCTACAGAACGGGATTTGTCAAACTCAATCTATATGATAAATTATATGAGCTTTTCGGCGACGCAATTTCATACAGCAAATTTACGTCTACATTCTCGAGTCTCTTTTATAAGTATGATTTTATGGATTACTATTATTCCAGAGGAACGGAATTGTATCTAGGCGGAGAGATTCTGCCGTTTTTGAACGTCAACGGAGGGATTATACTTCGCAAGGATAAAAGCGCTACGAATAATTCCGATTTTTCCTTTTTTTATCGCGATAGAAAATTCAGCGCGAACAAGCAAATCTACGACGGAAACATAAACGGACTTTATCTTGGACTCGATTTCGATTTCAGAAAATACATAGAAGACGGTTATGTCAGAAGGCGAATAAACGGCGAAAACGGTTATATAATGTTAAGCGGAGAAGTATTCCACAGCAATAAAGATTTGCTCAAGAGTTCGCTGGAATTTAATACCTACAGAGTTACTTTGAAAGGAGGAGTGGGAACTTTCGGAGCCGCCGAATTTCAGTTTGTTGCCGAGGCTTTTTCGTCCGACGGAGCTGTCCCTGTTCAAATGTTGCATGCGCTTTCCGGCAACATCAATTCAGCGGGTAAATCATTCTCGTTTAGAACAATCAGGCCGAGCGAAGTCTACGGCGACAAATGCCTGGCAATCTATACCGAACACGATTTTAAAGACGAGCTGTTCGATTTGATCCCTTTTATGAAAAATTCGAAATTGATTTTTACGGTACACATGAATGCGGCGTTGATTGACCTGTCTGAAAAGAGCGGAAATATTGTAACAGCTCAACCAAAATTGTTTACAAAACCGTTCGTTGAAGCCGGATTCGGAATCGGTCATCTTATGAGCCCTTTTGTTCTGGAATTTACCTGGAAATTAAATCATTCGGACGGAAACAACTTTGTTATAGGATTGAATTCTTTTATATTCTGATAATATCTATGCTTTGTCGAAAACGACTCTAAAAACGGCGCCTTTGTTTTTCTCGCTTTCAACTTCGATTAAGGCATCGTTCAAATCGCAATGTTTTTTAACTACCGCAAGTCCCAGGCCGGTGCCCTCGAACATTCGGGAATAACTGTTGTCTTCCTGCGAAAAAGTCGAAAACAAATAAGGTATATATTCTTTTTTAATTCCCACGCCTGTGTCTTTGACTTCGACGATAACTTTGCCGGATTTCTCCGTTATTAATACAACCGCATCGCCGTGCGAGGTGTACTTAATGGCGTTGTCGATCAATTGCGTGAATATTTGAATGCAACTGTATTTGTCGGCGTATACTACCGGCGAGTCGGATCGGTTGATGACGGTTAGCTCAATGTTTTTCCTTCGCGCTGCGTTAATATATTTGTCGTATACTTCATTGATCACCTTGTGTAAATCGACTTTCTCCGGATTTATTTCGAAATCGTTTGCCGCCAGTTGCGACATTTCGAGTATCAGCTCGATGGTGCGTTGTATTCTGAACGTTTCGGTCTCGATGATCGCCGCGCTTTCGATTATCTCGCTGTGTACGTAGACGTTGGCTAAATCGGATTTAAGAATTTGAATGAGATTCAAAATAACGTTGATAGGCGTGCGTATTTCATGAGAAATTGTGGCGAGGAATTCGGTTTTTAATTTTTCCAAATTCCTTTTTTGCGCTTCTGTTTCCAGCAAACTTAATTCGGCTTCTTTTTGTTTCGTAATGTCGTATAAACTGCCTTCAAAGAAGATAAGATTTCCGTTGTCGTCTTTTACTGCGCTGAGTGTTTCTCTAAAATGCAATATCTTGCCTTCTTTGCTAATACAAGCTGTCGCAATGTTTTTTACGGTTCCTTTGGCGGCGGCTTCTTCTTTGTATTTCCTGCGTTCGTCATAGTTAAGAAAAGTATTCCTTTCGAAATTGCGTTTGTCAATAGCTTCTTCCGACTTGTAACCCAGAATTTCTCTCAAGCTTTCGTTAATCGAAATTAATTTACCGTCGGGCGACATTCTGTAACAACCGACTTTAACCTCATTATAAATATCGGTTAATTGCTTGTCTTTTGCGCGAACGTCTTGGTGCGCTTTTTTTATGTCGGTTATATCGCGGTTGCTGATATATCTTCCGATGTATTTATTGTCGTCGTCGTAAACTGCCTGACAATTGTGTGCAATCCATCTTGTTTGTCCGCTTTTGGTAATTATTCTGAATTCTTCTGAACAGAAAATTTTTCCTCTTAATACATCGCGCGTGTGAGAAATAAATCGGCTTTTGTCTTCCGGAGCGATTATCTTGATTAATAACGATTGGTCGGAAAAGAATTCCTCTTTGGAATAGCCCGTAATGTAACGGCAGGAGGGCGAGCTGTAAATTAGCTTATTGTGAGGATCCAGCCAGTAAATCCAATCGATTGAAAATTCCGTAATGATTTTGAAGAGGTTTTCGGGATCTATATGGTCGTGCGGAAAAACCGATTCGTCATAAATGGTTTTATTAGTATTAATTGAATCCAATGCTTATGCCCTTTCATCTATATGCTTTCGGCTGGGATTTGTTTGACTTTAAAATTAAGTGGAATCGAAATGTTGTTGTTCCATTAATTCTTTTCGATTCCACTTCTCAGAGGGTGCACAACAAAAATATACTTAAAATCGGGAGGAAATAAGAGTTCGTAGACGAACGATAAAATAAATCGACTAACGATAATTTTAGACCGAAAATAGTTTTATTTTTTTTACGGAACGCTGGCTGACGTCGAATTCTTTGTCGCCTCCCTTTAATTTAATTGTATATCTGTTACTGCTGCTTTTTCTGAGCGATTCTACAAAATCGATGTTGACTATCGTTTGGCGGTGTATTCTAACAAATTTATTCTGCGGCAATTGAGCTTCCCAGTCTTTCATCGATTTGCGCATTAAAAATGTTCTGCCGTCGCCGATATATACTTTGGTGTAATCTTTCATGCTTATAATGCAGGCAATATCCTGAACTTTATAAAAACCGGGATGCTTTCTGTCGTTTATGAAAATATAATCTTTCATCGTAAGCAATTCGCCGGATTCTTCTCCGTTGTCGATTATTCTGCCGGGCAGTTTTAAGAATTTATTTCTTTTGTCGAGTTGAGCTTTAATCGAGTTCAGAAGCTCCGTATACGTAAATGGTTTGGGAATATAGTCGTCGGCGCCGAGTTCCATGCCTTTGCGAACGTCGACGCGCTCTCCTTTGGCCGTCAGAAAAATAAATACGGGTGGTTCTATATCGTCGATTTTTTTGATGCTCGACAAAATTTTATAACCGCTTAAATCGGGCAGCATTATGTCGCATAAAATTATATCGGGTTGTACCTTGAATAAAGTTTTCAAACCGTCGGAGCCGTTATAAGCGCAAAAAGTTTCATATCCGAATTCTTTCAACAGCAATACGATGTTCTCGGCGAGATCTTTGTTGTCTTCTATAATTAATACCTTTTTCATAATAAAATCACCTTGAATTCCGTTCCTTTGTTAACTTTGCTGTCTATTTCGATTTCGGCTCTTAAAATGCCGGCTAATTGCCTTACAATCGAAAGTCCGAGTCCGGCTCCTTCAATCTCGCCGGCGTTTTCGCACCTGTAAAACGGATCGAATATTTTGTCGGTTTCGGAGGACGGAATCCCAATCCCTTCGTCTTTTACCGACAGGACGACATTATTGCCTCGCATGTAAGCCGCAATTTTTATTTGACCTCCTTCGGGAGAATACTTTATCGCATTTGCCAGAAGATTCAGCAAGATTTCTTTTAATATAAATTCGTCAGTATTAACCGTCTCGGCATTATTTTCAATTACAACGTTTATTAGATGTTTGTCGGACGCATCCGTTATGACGCTCTCGATGATATCGTTTATCAACTGGCGCAAGTAAACTTTCTTTTTAATTACGTCAACTTTGTTCGTCTCGGATTTATAGAGCAAAGTGGATTGGTCTATAATCTTTCTTAATTCACTCAGTCCTTTTCTAACTTTGTTTAATATTTGCAGCTGGCGCGCTTTGTTGCCTTTCTGAATGTACAACTCGAGCAGATCTATCGAACTCTGAACCGTAGACAATGGCGTTCTCAATTGATGCGTAACCATCTCGATGAAATTATTTTTTGAATTCCTCTTGCTCATTTAATGATGAAGCTCCCCGTAGTTTTTTTCGCCGGCAGTAATTCTCAGATTCAAATAATTTTGCTTCGGCGGTAGAGGACATGTAGCGTATCGGGTAAACGCGCAGGGCGGATTGTAAGCCATATTAAAATCGATTATTACCGTTCCCGTAGAATCGGGTTTGTCGGCGTAAAGGAATCTGCCCGCTCCGTAAGTTTCTATTCCGCTTGTTTTGTCTGCAAAGACAATGAAAAGTCGATTCCCCGCGTCAATAGCGTCTAACCTGTAAGCGTTTCCCTCTTTTTCGAATACCAGCGCGCCCGGAGACACTTCTTCTTCCGTTGTGCCTATAATTGTCGGTATATTGATTTTCTTAGGCGGGTTATATGGCTCGAAACGGGCTTCGATTCTCCAATCGCTGTTGACCGGATAAGTTTCTATTCCTTCGAAGTCCCTCAGCAACGGGCTTTCGAGGTCTCTCAATCTTATGCCGTATAGATTGCCGCGTTTTATCACGAACCATTTAAATCGTCCGGACTGTAAAACCGTAGCGCTGTCATCCATATCGCTGTGCATTAATTTTTCTTTAACGGGAATTCCGTTTTCATATACCTCGATGTTATCGTTTATCTTTACGGTAACCGTGGAGTCGCTCAGTACAAAATATCCGATAAAACCGGGCGCTTCGGGCGGAAAAACAATATCGTTCGACGGATCGCTGCCGAAACTGTTTTTGCCTTCTTTGAGCCAGTAGAGTCCCGCTAAGTTTAGCCATCCGTTTTCTTTTTTCAGATTTTCAATTCGTTTATTGCGCCACTCCTTGATTCGGTCGATATATTCCGGCGCGCCTTTTTCCTTTAAACTGTCCGTGCAGTTGAACAGCATAAATGAAAATAGTATGAGAAAGTAACGTTTCATAAAAAATGTTCCCTAGTTATTTGCTCAAAATAAAAAAATAAGGTTTGGAATGCTATAGGAATAAAAAAAGCGGCTCGTTCGGAGCCGCCTTTATTATATTAACTTTTCCTGCAGGTAAGCGACGAGTTTGTCGATAGAGACTCTTTCCTGTTCCATCGAGTCGCGCTCTCTGACGGTAACTGTGTTGTCTTCGAGCGTTTGAGTGTCGACTGTAATGCAGTAAGGAGTGCCGGCTTCGTCCATTCTTCTGTATCTTCTGCCGATGGCTCCTTTGTCGTCGTAAAAGATTTTGAAATACGGGCGCAGGTCGGATTCTATTTTACGCGCTATTTCGGGCATGCCGTCTTTATTGACCAGCGGCAAAACAGCGGCTTTGATCGGCGCGAGTTTGGGGTGAAAACGGAGCACGCTTCTGGTTTCGCCTTTTACTTCTTCTTCGTAATAAGCGTCTATCAAAAATGCCATAAACGATCTGCTGGCGCCCGCCGAGGTTTCTATAATATAAGGAATGTACTTTTCTTTCGAAACGTCGTCGTAGTATTGTTGCGATTTCCCGGAATACTGCTGATGACGGCTCAAGTCGTAATCGGTTCTGTTGTGAATTCCTTCGATTTCTCCCCAGCCGAAGGGGAATTCATACTCGATGTCCGTGGCTTCTTTGGCATAGTGCGCAAGCTTGTCGGCAGGATGGTCGTGGAATCGGAGTTTGGAGGGCGTCATGCCGAGCGACTTGAACCATTGAATCCGAATATCTTTCCAGTAATCGTAGAATTCTTTGTCGGTTCCGGGTTTAACAAAGTATTGCATTTCCATCTGTTCGAATTCACGAGTTCTGAAAAGAAAATTCTTGGTGTTTATTTCGTTCCGGAATGCTTTGCCAATTTGTGCAATTCCGAAAGGTAATTTCTGTCTGCTTGAATTAGCCACGTTCAAAAAGTTAACATAAATACCCTGGGCGGTCTCAGGACGGAGATAAATTACGTTGTTCGAATCTTCTACAGGACCCAAAAAAGTTTTGAACATCAAATTGAATTTCCGAGGCTGTGTGAAAGCGCCTTTGTTGCCGCATTGAGGACAGTTAATTATGTCCAAAAGCTTTTGGGCTGTTTCCGGCTTTTCGAGCAGAGCGGTAAATTTATCGTCTAAAGTTTCGCCTTCGACGGAATCAAATTCTTTGAGAGCTTTTTCTTTATTTTTGTCGGAAATCATTTCGGTAAGGGTATCGAGGCGGAACCGGGCTTTGCATTGTTTGCAATCGATCATCGGGTCGGTAAAATTCTCGACGTGTCCGCTGGCTTCCCATACGCGCGGATGCATAAGAATAGCGGCGTCCAATCCTTCGACGTCGTCTCGGTAGGTCATAGCCTTCCACCATTCTTCTTTGATGTTTCTGAGAAGTTCAACGCCTAAGGGACCGTAATCCCAGCAGCCGTTCAATCCGCCGTAAATTTCACTTGATTGAAATACAAATCCGCGTCGCTTTGCAAGCGATACGATCTTTTCGACTGTTTCATTGCGACTCTTTTCGATGACACACCTCGCTTTTTTTTAGCTGCAAATATAAGAAAAGAAGCTCAAAAATATTTATTGTCATTTGAAATCTTCGTAATTAATTCTGAGTCCAGCGGTAATCCGTCTGCCCGGCAACAATATCCCGGGTATTTCTTCATATTTAACGTCGAACAGATTCGATATTCGAACGTAAACCTGGTAAAACGAACCGCCGTAGTTAAGCTGAGTGTCCGTCAAAAAATTAGAACCGTAATTCAAACGGTCTTCGTACTTCAAAATCAAGGTTTGATTTATATTCAACGGGAGCCGGTAGGAAACGGAACATATTAATTGATGTTTCAAATTGTCGATCAGGTATTTCGATTCGAAACCTTCCGCTTTGCGGTCGTAGGATAAATATGTATAACCGAGGTTTACGTTTTTAATAAAGAAACCGGATATGTAAAAAGAAGGATTAATACCGAAAGCTACTTCCAGACCTGTTGTATTTAACTCGGTGACGTTTTCGACGCGCCACGGTTCCGATTCGGATTTTCTTACCCAGTCGATTAAATTATAACCGGATTTAAGGAATACATTCAAGTCGTACGTGTAATTGATAGCGCGCCGGCTTAAGCCGAATTCGTAGTTGTTCACTTCCTCATAGGTTAATTCCGGATTGCCTTTGTTTGCCGGGCTGTCGTAGTACAATTCCGTAAATGTGGGAATTCTGAAGGATTTGCCGAGCGTTGTGTATATTTTTGTCGCGCCGTCGATGTTGTATGCAAAATCGAATCCGGGCCAAATTTTCCATCCGGCTTTTGCATATTTATACACATAAAATCCGAACGAGGAATTTATTTTATCGATGGGTGAAAACATCTGTTCGATATAAAATCCTTTTTTCTCTCTCGTGTGATTGCCCAAATTATTGCTTTCTATCTCGTCTCCGCTATACTCTCCGCCGAAGGAGAGTTTCCCGAAATCCGAAACGAGAGTCGACTGCAGTTCTATTCCGTAAGACGTCGATTTGTGAATATTGTGATACCATTCGGGACGCGTGTAGTCGAGTATATAATCGTCTTTGTTTTTGCGCAGGTACGCTTTGGGCGATAAATAAAGTATGTCCGATATATTTATTTCCGAAGAGACATAAAATAAATTCGTTGTGGTCTCCTCGCGCTGATTCGGGAAGCGGTCGCTGTAAAAATTATAAGCTCCGAATTTTTTGTTCGTATATCCGTAATACCAATTAATCGCTTGGGCGGCTACGCCGGCATTTTGACTTATCGAAAAATCGGTGATATCATAATCCGTATTGGCAATATAACCGTCGGATTTTTTTCTGCCGAAAGCGACGGCGCTGTTAATCAATGAAGCGGGAATAGAAGCGTTCAATGAATATGCGTACGAATCGAAGCTGCCGCCTTCGGCGGTCGCTTCGGCGGCCATATCGTTTCTCTTCTTTGTAATTATGTTTATTACCCCGCTGAAAGCATTGGCGCCGAAAATTCTGGAACCGTGACCTTTCAGAATCTCAATGCGTTCGATATTGGAAACCGATACGGGCAGATTCAGGTTGTGATGTCCCGTTTGAGGGTCGCTCACTTTTATTCCGTCGATGAGTATTAACGTCTGCTCGAAAGTGCCGCCTCTTATGCCGGCGTCGCTCTGGACTCCGTTAATTCCTCTTGTGCGTATATCGACGGAAGCGACCGAGCCAATTAAATCTTCCAGGCTCGCGGCAGGAAGGTTTTTAATTTCTTCGGATGTGATTACTACAATGCTTCGGGCAATCTCTTTGAAAGTTATTGGCGCTCTGCCCGCAGTAACGTATATTTCATCAAGTTTATATTCTTTTTCCTGCGCAGTAAGCGCAATTGCAAAAATCAAGAGCGCGAAAATAATATAATGCTTCATCGGCGTTGCTCCGCTTGTTTAGTTTTATTAGGTATGTGAAACAAAAAGAGGTGGAGTTTATTACGGAAACAATACATACTCATATTTCTGTTTGCATTGTTTCCGTTAATTAAAAAGAACTATTTGAATACCAAACTCAAAGAACGATTATAAACTTATCAGATCGCTGTAGATAATAAATGCCATCAACATTAAAAGAATAATGAAACCGGCATTTTGGATTGCGATTTTGACTTTGACCGGAAGCTCTCTCCTTAAAATGCCTTCGACGAGAATGATGAGCAAATGACCTCCGTCGAGCGCGGGAAAGGGAAGTATATTAATGATTGCAAGACTGAGGCTCAACATCGCCAAAAAGAGAAGGAACGACATTATACCGCTGTCGGCTGATTTAGCCGCAAACTGAGCTATCTTAACGGGTCCTCCGAATGCCTGATTGAAAGCTATGTTTCCCGTAATCACTTTTTTCAACAGCGAAAAAGTAAGCATAGTATAGTTGCCGATATTCGATATGCTGTGCGTAAGCGATTCCAAGGCGCCGTACTTAATTACGTCGAAATCGCCCGAGTAAATATCGGTTATTACAATTCCGATTTTCCCGTCCTCTGCCGGCGTTACTTTTGTCAAAAGCGTATCCTGGTTTCTCAAAATTTTAATTTCGAGCGGAGCGCCCGGATTCGACGAAATCAATTCGACCGCCCTCTCTCTGTCGGTCAATTCGATATTGTTGATTGCCAGGAAAATATCGCCCGGTTGAATTCCGGCTTCTTCAGCCGGCGAATCTTTTACCACGTCCTGAATATACGGCTTCGTGGGATACGGATAGATAAAAAATCCTTCCTGTGAATTTTCCGCAATTACGTTATGCGGAATGGTCAACGATATTTCCCGGTTGTCCCTTAGGACGGTAACGTTGATATTCTTTTGGCTCTGAATCAGCATGCGCGAAATAACGTCTTCCCAGTTTTTAACCGGCGCGTCGTTGATTTTCAATATTTTATCGTATGACCGGAATCCTGCTTCCTCGGCTACGCTCCCCGGAACTACTTTGTCGACGGTAGTTGATTTTATAACCTGTTTACCCTGGAAATAATTAATGCCCCAGAATATCATCAGCGTCAACGCCAGATTCATTATCACTCCGGCGCTAATGACAAACAATTTTTGTAAAGTCGATTTGGAACGAAACTCGTAGGGTTGAGGTTCGCTTTCTGTAAATTTCGTATCGAAACTCTCGTCGATCATTCCGGCTATTTTAACGTAACCGCCCAAAGGAAAAAGGCAAAGTCGGTAATCGGTATGTCCGTTTCCGTCCCAATCTTCGGGCAAATCGCCGAGTGTAAATCCCGTTATCTTATTCCAGCCGAAAAGGCGTTTGCCAAATCCGATTGCAAAAATATCCACTCTCATTTTAGAAAGTTTAGCCGCCGCAAAATGACCGAATTCATGCACGAAAACAAGTATTCCGATTGTTATTGCAAAGTATATAATGTAGTCCATAATTATCTTTTTTCTATTTGTACCTGTTGTTTATGTAATTGCGAGTTTTTTTGTCATACGATTCTATAATCTCCAGCGACAACTCCGCGTCTTCGTAAAGATTATCGAGAGCGTCTTCGATTATTACTGGAATTTGCGAAAACTTGATCTCGCCCGATAAAAATTTGTCGACCGCCAGCTCATTTGCCGCATTTAGAATGCAGGGGGCAATGCCTCCCTTGTCGATTGCGTCGTATGCCAATTTCAAACATACAAATTTATCAAAATCCGGCTCAAAAAACGTCAGTTGCGCTATTTTTTTGAAATCCGTCTTTACGCCGCCGTAATTGAGTCTGTTGGGATAAGTAAGCGCATAGAGTATCGGCAGTTTCATGTCCGGTGCGCTCAATTGAGCTTTGATCGAGCCGTCCCTGAAAGCGACCATCGAATGAATGACGGATTGCGGATGAATCAAAACTTCAATTTGTTCTTTTTTTAATCCGAAGAGCCAATAAGCTTCAATTACTTCCAATCCTTTGTTCATCATGGTAGCGGAATCAATCGTAATTTTATTGCCCATATTCCAGTTCGGATGATTGAGAGCCTCTTCTATCGTCACGCTCTCAAAATCCGTTTTGTCTCTGTTCAAAAAAGGACCTCCGGAAGCCGTAAGTATTATTTTCTCAATTTCTTTTTTCGATTCGCCCTGCAGGCACTGGAAAATAGCGCTATGTTCGGAATCGACGGGAATGATTTCCGAATTGAATTTCTTTGCAAGCTCGATGATTAGCTCGCCGGCAACAACCAGAGTTTCTTTGTTGGCGAGGGCGATTCTTTTTCCGAGTTTTATCGATTCGATCGTGGGTTTCAACCCGGCAAAGCCGACGATTGCCGACAACAAAATGTCGTAATTGTTTCGTTTGGCAATTTCGAGCAAACCTTCTTCGCCGTAAAGAATTTCACACCGTTCCCCGATTCGGTCTCCCAGAATTTTTGCGTTTTGTCTGTCGCTTACAACTACAGTCGGCGGTTTGAATTCTTCGATCTGTTCCTGCAATAAATCGATATTGCTGTGAGCCGTTAATCCTGCAATTTCAAATTCGCCATTAAACTCCTTTACAAGCTTCAGAGTGTTTTTTCCTATGGAACCGGTCGAACCTAATATTAATAATCTTTTCATTATTTCCGATTATCCGAAAAATCGATGCGTTATTGCAAAAAGGAAGTTAATTCCCACCAGAATATTTATGATTGTATTGAACTTGTAGATTTTTTTCAGATTGGCCTCCGGATCGCCGTTGTTATCGTTTATACTCTTTCGGAGATCTTTTGACGCCGGTATAATAAAGACGAAAATTATGAGAAGAATAACCAGCGTCAAAATTTGTTTGGATACGAGCCAGTGATTCGATGTAAATTCAAAAAAGCCGTAACCGGGATTTAAAATAACCATTATAATGCCTGTAAGCAAAATACCGACGGCTCCCGCCATTCCGAGTTTGTTTGTCAATACAAGATAAAGTCCGATAAGTTTTTCTTTCGACTTATTGTCGTTGTTGGCGGCAATATACGATTTGAATGGTCTGTCTATTATCGCGCTGAAAAGCCAGCCGCCAGCAAAAATTATATGTAATGTTAGCAAAGTGGGATAAAATTCCATCTTATTCCTTTCGGATTAATTGTCGATCTCTAATATATAAAAAGAATTTCAACTTTTCCCGCAGATGGTGAACTTGAATGAGCAACCGTCTGTTTTGAAATTATCAAAGGGAGGCTTTATGTCTAAATTACTTAGAGTATTAATAATCCTGTCGTTTTTTGTATCCACAACAATATTAATATCAAGAGGGTTCCGCTCCTCGAAAATACCGAACGGAAGCAAATTCGATTGCGCTAATTGTCATGTCAATCCGAACGGAGGAGGAGCCAGAAACGCATTCGGACAAGCTGTAGAATCCCGAGTTTCGCCCGGCGGGTTTGAGGACTTTTGGGATGAAAACCTGGCAAGTCTCGATTCCGACGGAGACGGATTTACTAACGGTCAGGAGTTACAGGATCCTTCCGGCTCGTGGCGTACCGGTCAGTCGAATCCGGGAGATATAAGTCTTGTTACAAATCCGGGAGACCCGAACAGCAAACCCGACCCGACTTCCGTAGAAGAAACGATTCTTCCGGCAAAATATGAACTTCACAATAATTACCCGAATCCGTTTAATCCTTCGACAAGAATTTCTTTTACCATCCCCCGCAACGAGTTCGTCTTACTGAAGATTTATAATATTAAAGGGCAGGCAATAAAAACGCTTGTAAACGGTAATTATCCGGCAGGTTCATATCAGTTCGAATGGAACGGCAAGGACGACAACAATGTCGACGTAGCCGCGGGCGTTTATATTTATTCGATTTCAGCCGGGCATTTTAATAAGTCGGCTCGTATGATATTACTCAAATAATTTTTTGCGAGGAAGTATGAAACGTATTATTCTGTCGCTGGCGTTCGGTTTCTTTTTTATAGCCGAGATAACCGCGCTGCCCCGATTCGCATTGCGTCAGGGCGACCGTTGTATCGATTGCCACGTCAATCCGACGGGCGGGATTGTAAGAAACGAAAACGGATTTTATTTCGGGAAGAACGTCATGAGTTTGATTTCTCCGCGCGAAAAAGATTTCGCCCTTTCGCCTGCGATAACCGAAAATCTAAGTATCGGTTTCGATTACAGAACTCAGTTCCTTTATTCACAGGAAAAAGACCGTTCGGATTTTCAGGATATGAGCGGCAGCATTTATCTGAACGCTTCGGTCTCCGAAAAAATCGACGTTGTAACCAGGTATGATTTTGTCCAGTCGATTTGGGAAGGATATGCGGTTGCGCGCATTTTCCCCAATAACAGTTACATAAAAGCGGGCTCTTTCGTACCGTATTACGGAATTCGAATTGACGACCATACGGCATACACAAAAGGCGGCGATTTCGGTCTGCTCTTTTCGCTCGGAAGAATTCAGGGGTTGTTGTATAACCCGTTTTATATCGAAACGGGCGTTGAATTGGGAGCGTATTTTACCGATAATGTTTTGATGACTGCAAGCGTCGGGAAACCGAAATCAGGAGCGCTGTTTTCGGGCGATCCCGCTTTTACAATGCGACTCGAAGCCGGTAAAGAAATTGGCGGAGTCAATCTGCTGCTCGGAGCTTCCTATGCCGCATTCGAAAGAAAAATATTGTCCTCGTCCCTTCGATCCAGAATGTACGGGGGATTTGCGGGGCTTGGCTTAAAATACTTTTCGTTGATTGGAGAATACGACATTGCTAAAGATTACGCAGCAGAAGAAACCGGCAGCCGAGCCGCAATGGTTGAAGCTTCATATAAAATATATGTCGGCGTCGACGCCGTCGTAAGATACGACTATTTTGATTATGACGATTCAACGCCCGATAACGAATTCGAACATATTATTTTGGGATTTGAATTCTTTCCGTACAGTTTTGTCGAAGTGAGACCTCAGTACAGAATTAATCTCGAATCGGCGGGAAATAAAAATAACGCTTTTGTGCTGCAGTTTCACTTCTGGTATTAATCGAACCAGACGCCGAATATTTTTTCGTATCGGGAAAAATCGTTGTCTTCGAGATTAAAGCTGATAAACTGCGCAAAATTGTCGAGCGCTATGAGCGCATTGCTGCTGGCGTCCTGATTTTCGAGTTGCGCGATCTTATGCGAAATTACTCGATTTATTTCGAGAATTTCGGCGTACAATTCATGCAGACGTTTCATTTCCCAGTCGGGAGTCAATCCTTTTAACTGCCTCAGATATTGCGCAAACAGATACATAGAATAAACTCGGAACTCGGTTTCTTCAATTGATGAAAAAGGCAAATGATATTTCACCAACGGTTTTAATTTGCCCAACACAGGGCATCCGCTGACGGGCATTATTATGCCGATTAAACTGCCTACGGCATTTTGAATGGTGGTTTCTTTATAATAACGACGACCGTTTATATCGGCTGTTATCGAAACTTTTTCGTAAGAAACTCTGTCGCTGAAAAATTTAATTATCGAATCGAGATGAAATGCAATCGGGCAATAACTTTTATTGTTAGTTTTGCATTTTTCGGAATTGCACGGGAAGTCGGAATTATCTGCCCAATCCGGAATTTCATCCGGCTCTCTGTTTATGATATCGAGAGTTTCTGAGTCGAGGCGAATGATAAAATCTTTTTCGAATCCGTCTTCGAATTTGAAAGTATAGACGTAGTCCAATGTTTTCCGTTCGCTATTCATTGAATATTTCCTTCAGATTTTTTATTGCGTCGGCAGTTTCTTTCAAAAGATTTTCAATAACTGTTCTTGCCGGAAGAATTTCTTTAATTGAATTGAGCGATTGACCGGCTTCGATCAATCCGTTTTCGACGTCGCCATCAAATATTCCGAGCCGTTCTCTTTTGCGACCCAGCTTATCCAAAAGTTCTTTTTTGCCGGCGCCCGAATCTTCGAGTTCTTTTATTTCCATTGCGAAACTGTTTTTTATAACGCGAACCGGGGCGATTTTTCTCAGAATAAGCAGGGAATCCTCGTTGACGGATTCAACCAATTTCATTTTGTAATTGATATGCGCCGAGGATTCTTCGGTGGCGGCAAAGCGCGTTCCAATTTGAACGCCGTCGGCGCCGAGGGCAAAAGCCGCGGCTATCGACCTGCCGTCTGATATTCCTCCGGCCGCTATTACGGGTATGCCGAGAAAATCTTTTAACTGAGGGATTAGGCTTAAAGTGGTTATTTCGTCTTTCCCGTTGTGACCGCCGGCTTCGATCCCTTCTCCCACAACGGCGTCGCATCCTGCGGATTCGGCTTTTTGAGCGTATTTCAGGGACGGAACCACGTGGACGACTACAATATCGTTTCTTTTTAATTTATCGATAAATTTTCCCGGATGACCGGCGGAGGTAAACACAATCTTTACTTCTTTCCCGATAACCGTA
This sequence comes from Melioribacter sp., assembly GCF_049325435.1. Lineage (NCBI taxonomy): Bacteria > Pseudomonadati > Ignavibacteriota > Ignavibacteria > Ignavibacteriales > Melioribacteraceae > Melioribacter > Melioribacter sp. The sequence continues at coordinate 340,170 of NZ_JBMOLD010000002.1, forward strand.
TCAATTAAATCTCCGGCGTCTTCTCGCAACAGCGGTATATTTACTCCAAACGGCATGGAGGTTGCATTCCGGCACTTGTCGATATGTTCGCTCAAAAGTTCCGGTTTCATCGAGCCGGCGCCGATCAGTCCGAGACCGCCCGCTTCCGAGACCGCCGACGCCAGTTTCCACCCGCTAACCCATACCATTCCCGCCTGGACTATCGGATATCTGACGCCGAACAATTTTGTTATGTCGTTTTGAATTATCATCCGTACTTCCTGAGTTTAAAATCATAAAGACTTATTTAATAATCAATATAGCGCAAATAATTCAAAGATTATTTGTAAATTATAAATCGATTTTAGTTAAATCTTATGCCGAATAAATATATTAGAACATTTCTCGTTGTCGTATTTTGCGCGGTCTATACGAACGCTCAGACGGATTATCTGATATTCGACGCAATCCAAAAGGTAAGTGTCGATAGTCTGAAAGCAAATCTGAGGGTCCTTACCGGCGTCGATTCGTTTTATCATAACGGCAATTACAAAAGGATTTCATCCCGTCACAAGGAAAGTCAAGGGAATGTTTATGCAAGAGAATATTTGACGTCAAAACTGAGTTCTTATGGTTTGAACGTAAGCGTCGAAAAGTTCGAAGAAGACGGCGAAAATATTATTGCAATTCAAAAAGGGAAATCCGGTTCGAACCGTTATGTAATTATATGCGCTCATTACGACAGTATGCCTCCGGAAGGAGAGGCTCCCGGGGCGGACGACAACGGTTCCGGAACCGCCGCCGTAATCGAAGCCGCTCGTATTATATCCGGTTACGATATAAAATATTCGATCGTCTATGCTCTCTGGGACAATGAAGAACAGGGATTGCACGGCAGCGACTTTTATGCCGCCAATGCGGCGCTCAGAGGCGACTCGATTATTGCGGTTATCAATCTCGATATGATCGGCTGGGACGGAAACGATGATTTCAAAGCCGACCTCCATTCCGACGGAAGACCGCTGACGTCCTTGCTAGTAAATGAAATTATTTCCATAAACGCCGACTATCTTATCGATCTTGACATCGAGTTGATTTATCCCGGCACAACGCGCAGCGACCATTATTCTTTCTGGCTCAGAAACTATCCTGCAGTATTGCTGATCGAAGATTTTTATTCGCCCAAAGGCACGCCGAACGATTTTAATCCTTTTTACCATTCGCCTCTGGATCAGATGTGGAGAATCAATTACGATTTCTACAAAAAAATGACACAGCTTGCTTTGGCGTCTCTCTCTTCAAAAGCGGAAATTATGTCGAAAGCCGGTCAAATACCGCTGGCAAATCTTCTTTATCAGAACTATCCGAATCCTTTTAATGACGCTACTGTCATAAGTTACTATCTCGCAAAAGAAGGGAATGTGAAATTGAAAATTTTTGACCTGACGGGAAGAGAAGTCGAAATACTTGTCGATAAGCGTCAGAAAGAAGGTTTCTATCAACTCAATTACGTTCCCGGAGGCAAACTCGCAAGCGGCGTCTATTATTACGCATTAATTACCGACGGCGGAAACGACATACGTAAAATGCTTGTTCTCAAATAGAATCTCCATGATTATCTCGGCTTAAATTTATAAATTGAAGTAAGTAAATGAGCGACGTATATGACCGACTACAGCGCAGATAAATATACTTCCGGCGGAAAGATGCTCAAGCTGAGGGCGATGTTCGAAGCCGCTCCGGTTGGCATACTGATTTTTTCGAACGAATTCAAAGTCCGTTTTGTAAATCAAACTTTTTTCGGCTTCAAAGGCATAGCGCCTCTCGAATCGACGGATATTACAGGCGAAAACATTGAAAAGATAGGACTCTTCGAAGATAAAGAAATCTTCTCCCTTCTTAAGGAAAATCAACCCTTTGAAAAGGAGCTCTACTCTTCGGTTACCGCATCCGGCGACCGAATGGCGGTTCTTATAAAATACGTGCCCGTTAATACCGAACGCCAATTCGAAGGAGGAATAGTTGTTCTCGAGGACATTAAATACAGATTTTCCGGAGAGGGAAACGAAAGCCTCAATTACAAAAAGGTTTTCGAATCGATTTGCGATTGTTATCTGATTTGCGACAGGGAAGGCAACATAAATTATTCGTCGAAAGAATGCTGGCGATATAATTTCCTGTTCGATTCGGCAACGCTAAAAGAAGAAAAACCCGGACGTTTGTCCGGCATCTTGTTTAAAAAGCTTTTCGAACAGCTCGAAAAATCGAACGCCACGCTCTGGACTGAAATACCGTATGTAAAAGACGATAAACAACAAATTGCGGTCATTGCGCTTATCCCGTTGAACGGGAATGTTTTGCTGCTCGTCAGAAATAAAGAGATCGACAAGAAAGAAAAAGAATTACTCCAGGAAGAAATAAAGGAACTCAGAAAATACGAGTATATTATTTCCAACATGATCGATGCCGTTTTTTTGGCCGACGATTTTAATCGTATCGTTTACTGGAGCGAATCGGCGGCGCGGTTATTCGGTTTAAAAAGGAGCGAAGTACACGGTAAAGAGGTTTCCGGATTGTTCTCCAAAATCGACAGGAACTATCTTCATTCGATTTCCCAAAAACTGATCGAAAACAAGTACGTCGAAGATTTCATAAAACTGGGAGACGATGAAGAAAACGCAGAGTATTTTACATTGCGAATCGGTAAATTGAAAGAAGGTGTCAAAGAATATTTTGTGTTTATCTGCGCCGATTCCACATTCAGAATCCGTAAAGAACTGGAACTGAAAAAATCCGAAGAGCGGTTCAGAAAAATCGTTACGCATACTCAGGAATTTATCTGCATTCTCGATTTGAACGGAAAGATTCAATACGCCAATCCAGCAATGTTGCAATCGTTCGGTTATACCGACCAGGAAATTAGTTCGCTCTATTTCGTCGATTTGGTCGAACCGTATTATCTGATGACAAACGGCTTCAGTTTGAGCGATCTCGAAGAAAGAAAAACCGAAACGATTGAACTGCCTCTTATTACAAAGCACGACCAGAAAATATACGTCCATGCGAGTTTTTCGACAGTTTACGACGACAGGGGAATGCCTCTTTATTACAACGTTTTTCTTACGGACATTTCGATGCTGAAGGAAGCCGAAAAAGATTTGATGCTCATCAGGTCGATTTTCGAAGCGTCGCACGACGGCATCGCTCTTATTAACAGAAGGAAATTGTTCCTCGTCAACGAAGCTTTCGTAAAAATGTTCGGCTACAAAAGCGCGAGCGAAATTATCGGGAAAGACCCGCTCGATTTTGTGGACGTTGACGATATTATAAAAGTCGGAAGGAATATTCAGAGTCTCGAAGAAGGCAGGGAATCGCCGTCTCGCTTCGAATTCAAAGGCATTAAAGCCGACGAAATTCCGATCGAACTCGAAAGCTCGGTATCGTCATACGAAGCCGAGGGCGAAAAGTTTATTGTATGGTCATTGCGCGATATCACTCCTCAAAAGAAAGCGCTAGAAGCTTTGCGGCTTTCCGAAGAAAGATACAGGAGTATAACGGAAAATATCGACGAGAGTTTCTGGACTGCGGAAAAAATTAGAGGAAAATTGGTCCAGGTGTTTTATACGCCGGCAATCGAAAAGATAACGGGTTATAAACCCGAAAAATTTCTGGAAGACCGGTTCCTCTGGAAGAAAATTATTCATCCCGACGACCTCGCTAATGTTATCGAAAATCTGAAACGGCTCTATAGATTTTCAGATAAAAACTACGAAAAACTAGAATACCGAATAATCGACAGCCTCGGCAACATTATCTGGATAGAGAATAAAATATCGGTACGACGAGACGATAGCGGAAGAATTGTTAAGATTTTCGGTATAGTCAACGACATAACAATGTCGAAACGGGCGCAGGACGAATTGAAAAGATCGGCGGCTGAACTGAAAGAATTGAACGAAACCAAAGACCGCTTTATTTCGATTATCTCTCACGACCTGCGTACGCCCTTCAGTTCCATACTGGGCTTCACCGATTTTCTTTTGAACGAAAAAGATTTGACCGAAGAGAAAAGGACCCAATATATCCGTTTTATTGAAGAATCCGCCAGGAATATGCTTGAGTTGGTCAATTCGCTGCTCGACTGGACGCGTCTACAAACCGGTAGAATAAAATTCGAACCGAACAGAATCAATGTAAAACAAGCGGTCGATAAATCTATTCAAATTTTGTCAGGCGCCGCTCTCAGAAAAGGAATCGATTTGAAATCGGAATTGAGCGATAATTTATTTATTCATGCCGACGAAAATTTGTTGCTTCAGGCAATAAACAATCTCGTTTCGAACGCTATTAAATTTACTCCTACCGGCGGCGCTATTACAATCAGCGCTGCGCCGGACGTTAAAAACAAGAGCGTTGTCTTCTCGGTTAAGGATACGGGTACCGGAATTAAAGAGGAAGATATTCCGAAACTATTTAAAGTCGACACAAAATTTACAACGCCCGGCACGGCGGGCGAAAAAGGAAGCGGATTGGGCTTGTCTCTTGTAAGAGAAATTATACTTAAACACGGCGGCGATATCCACGTTAAAAGCCAGTACGGCAAAGGCTCGGAATTTATTTTTACTGTGCCCGTCTCTTCTACAACCATCCTGCTGGTCGACGATATCAAAACCGACAGGATACTCTATTCCAAGCTGATAAGAAATTTAATCGAGGGTTATACCATAACAGAAGCAGAAAACGGAAAGGAAGCCATTGAAATTGTAAAAAGCGCGTCTCCAGCGCTGATAATAAGCGATCACAATATGCCGGTTATGAACGGCTATGATTTCGTTAAACAATTGACGCTCTCGGATCTAAAATTCAAACCGCCGGTTATTATTCTAAGCAGCGATATCAATCCTTCGGTCGAAGAACAGTATAAAGAACTGGGCGTCGAATTTGTATTCCGCAAACCCGTCAACCTTGCTACATTCAAAAACGCAATCGAAAAATCTCTCAGAAAAGCGTTTTTCGGTTGATTAAATATTTTCAAAACGCTATTTTAATTCTAAATTATTTGAGGGAATCAGAATCGAATTTTATACCGCCTTTAATCAAACCGCGGAGGAAAATGCCGGCATAGCTACTTCATCCACAACAAAGGAGATAAGCTATGAAATACTTAATCGCAATTGCTCTATTTTTCTTTGCCGTAAACAGCCGCGCGCAGTTAATCAATTCGATTGAATTCAAAGGCGGGCTTCAAGATACAAAAGGCGCCGAAGCTAAAGGATATAATCTTACGCTTCAAGTCAAACACAACCTTAGTCATAATTTGGATGTCTACGCCTTGTATGTTAAAAGTATAAAAAGTTCTTTGAAATAATGAATAAGTTTATTTCCTTGACGGAAGAGAAGGTTTGCGCCTTGGGCTTTGAGCCCGTCGCTAAGTTTTTTCCTTCCGTTCAGGTAAAAGTCGAGGAATAACTTGGCTCAAATGAAGCCGTATTTTACAAGACTGATGTTACCTGAAATTTCTGTAACACAATTAAATTCAAGGGTCTTTTATGCAACAAAACTTTTATCTCGGTATTGATGTCAGCAAAGGATATGCTGATTTTATTATCCTTGACGAAAATAAAAAAGTTGTTGAAGATAATTTTCAGCTTGATGATACCTTTGACGGACACAATAAGTTATACAAAATTCTATCTGGCTTTTTGGCCAAGTATCCCGCCTCAAATATCCTTGCAGCAGTTGAATCAACCGGAGGATATGAAAATAACTGGCTTAAGTTTCTTAGCGCTTGCCAGAGTAAACTTCAGTTATCTGTAGCACGAATAAATCCTTTTGGTGTGAGCTACAACAGCAAAGCGACACTAAACAGG